>NZ_CP195119.1:318996-637992 GCF_052056915.1 Methanosarcina sediminis
ACTCCCCTTACCACGGGGGCACGCACCTTCCGGATATAACGGTTGTGACCCCGATGTTTTCCGGCTCCGGAAATCCTGATAATTCTGGAAATCCTGATAATTCTGGAAATCCTGATAATTCTGGAAATCCTGATAATTCTGGAAATCCTGATAGTTCTGGAAATCCTGATAGTTCTGGAAATCCTGATAGTTCTGGAAATCCTGATAATTCTGAAAATACTGAGACGGATGGAAACCAGGCAGAAGAGATCCTTTTCTACACGGCATCAAGGGGCCATCATGCTGATGTGGGCGGGATCACGCCGGGTTCGATGCCTCCCGGAAGCAGGACTATCGAGGACGAAGGGGTTCAGAGCGAGGGGCTAAAGATAGTCGGACAGGGGCAGTTCCATGAAAAGAGGCTGCGTGCATGGCTGGGATCGGGAAAATATCCCGCCAGAAACCCGGACCAGAACGTGGCAGACCTCCGTGCCCAGGTGGCTGCTAATGAAAAGGGGCTGCAGGAACTTCAGAAAATGGTTGACCAGTTCTCCCTGGAGACCGTGGAAGCCTATATGGGGCACGTGCAGAAAAATGCGGAAGAGTCAGTCCGAAGAGTCATAGACGTGCTTGAAAATGGGGAGTTTACGAACACCCTTGACGACGGAAGCGCGATCAAAGTGAAGATCAGCATCAACCGGGAGAAAAGGAGCGCCTGTATCGATTTTACGGGCACGTCCCCACAGCTTTCGAACAACTTCAATGCTCCGGCTTCGGTCTGTAAAGCAGCGGTCCTCTACGTATTCAGGACCCTGGTGAAAAGCGATATCCCCTTGAATGCGGGCTGCCTGAAGCCCCTTGAAATCATCATACCCACAGGCTCCATGCTCAACCCGGAAGCTCCGGCTGCGGTTGTTGCGGGAAACGTTGAGACCTCCCAGTACATCGTGGACGCCCTTTTTGGAGCCCTCGGGACCATGGCAGCCTCCCAGGGGACCATGAACAATTTCACATTCGGAAACGCCGACTACCAGTACTACGAGACCATCTGCGGAGGCGCAGGCGCAGGCCCCGACTTCCCGGGCACGGACGCTGTCCACACCCACATGACCAATTCCCGGATAACCGATCCCGAAGTCCTGGAAACCCGTTTCCCGGTGCGGGTCGAGGAGTTTTCCATCCGCAAGGACAGCGGCGGGGATGGCAGGTTTAAAGGTGGAAACGGGGTCGTCCGGAAAATCAGTTTCCTGAAGGACATGAACGCCGCCGTCCTCTCAAGCCACAGGAAACTCCCGCCCTTTGGCCTGAAAGGAGGCGAGCCGGGAAAGTGCGGAAAGAACAGGATCATACGCAGGAATGGCACGGTTATCGAGCTTGAAGGCCAGGCAGGGTTTGAAGTTCAAAAAGGGGATGTTTTTGTGATCGAGACTCCCGGAGGGGGAGGGTATGGAGAAAGAGAATTAGAAAAGTTGCAGAACAAAATAAAAACCGAGGACAGTAAAAAATAAAGTTGTAAGTATTTCATTCAGGACCTGTCGCTCTACCTGAGCTTACCAATCCATCCAACCTTGGTTTTTCTCCGCGTACTCAGTCACGATCCGGGTTCGGGCTTACCCCTTACCCAGATTTACTTCTAAAAACATACGGAAAAACATACGCTGGTCGGTGGCTTAGGATAAACGGTTTTTACCATTGATGAGGACGGTTTTTTAAACGGCAGGGAAATGGATTTAAGCTTTTTACGTAAGTGCATGTCATGAATATGCCTGTCATAGGTATATTTTATAGCAACTCCGGCAACTGCACCTGCTGCAATTCCGACAGCAGCACCAGCCGCCATTCCGGTAGCTCCCCCTGCAAGCAGACCGCCGGCTATATTTTTTTTCGTCAACTCGGCACCCCCTGATAAGACCGCTGGACTTGCTTTGAACTTGCTTTGAACTTAATCCACTTTCTCCAGCTGATTTTACAGTTGTTTTACTTTGATTTTATCCCTTTTTACTCAACCTCGATACGGCCCCAATCGCTTTCCGAGTCGCCTCCAAAAACATATGCAAGAACATATATCAGTGCAACACCGGTAAGTGCACCCAGCATTATCTTGTAGCATTTATTAATATCCATCACTTTATTCCCCCTATCTTTATACTTTTTTTACTCATTCCGGCAAGCAGATCTTTGAATCAGTAGCAGGAAAGAATAAACTGTTATTTTGATTTAATGTTTAATTTAATGTAATGTTCCCCGTATTTACCGTATATCTCGCATATTATATAATGAATACTACATAAAAATATGTACTAAATTAAGCCGTCTCCTGGGGCTTTAAGGTACTTTTTTACAAATGATCCTGTTTTGACGAAGAACCTATATTTCTCGGTGCTGAATGTATAATTACGTCGAAAAAAAGAATTTCCAAAATAAGACATAGAAAAAAATGAACATCAAGAAAACACATCGGAAAAAGATTGCAAGGTTATATATTTTGAAAAGAAGGTCTGAACCATGAAAAAATCAATCGGAGCAAAAACCCTGGCATGCCCGGCCCCTGCCTGGGTAATCGGGACATACGACAGGAATGGAAAGCCCAATGCCATGACAGCAGCATGGGCAGGGATCTGCTGTTCGACCCCTCCCTGCGTCAGCGTGTCCCTGAGGAAAGCCACTTACAGCTACGCCTGTATTCTGGAAAATGAGGCTTTTACGGTAAACATACCCTCTGAAGACCACGTAAGGGAAACCGATTACTTTGGGATTGCAAGCGGCAGGGACGAGAACAAGTTCGAGGCAACAGGCTTAACCCCCGTAAAAAGCGGGCTCGTATCGGCTCCTTATATAGAGGAATTTCCTCTTGTCCTTGAGTGTAAACTCCTTCACAGTTTTGAGATCGGACTTCACACCATGTTCGTGGGAGAAATCCTGGACATAAAGGCTGAAGAGTCTGTGCTGGATGAAAAGGAGCTTCCGGAGATCGGGAAAGTCAGGCCCCTGGTATACGGGACCGGGGACAGGACTTACTACGGGGTTGGAAAATCCCTTGGAAAGGCTTTTTCCATAGGGAAAAACCGCTAATAGGCCATGAAATTTCATATTAAAGGTGAAATACCGAAAGAAATGTGAAATGCAGAGGGGAATGTTAAATCCTTAAAAAAGTGAAATGCAGAAAGAATGTCGTTTCAGGAAGCGAGTATATACGTGCAGGGAAATAAAGGAGGGATAAAAAAGGAAAGTAATGAATAAAGGTTTCTTCAGGTGCTGAAATATTTCATTTTACAATGTTGAAAGTGTATTCGAAATCCCCTCCGGCTTTTCCATCTTTGTCCCCGTCAAGGGGATTTCCTTCAGTATCCATAATGGCACCTTCCCCTATGTCGGTTCCTATCAGAGCGATGGTGATCTTGGCTCCGGTATCACCCACAGGATACGGTTTGTTCGGGCGGAACATCAGCGTTCTGTTGCCGGCATCAAGGAAGCCGCCTACAGGTTCCTCGGATTCCGAACTTGTGACGATTACCGTGTCCTTCGTAATTGTCGAACTGTCCACATCCTTATCGAATTCGACCCAGATGGGAGATTCCATGCTGTGTGCAAAGGTTTGCCTGTCCGGGTAAACTAATTTCACCTTAGCAGGTTTCGGCCCCTTTTTTAACTTCCCGGGAATCTTTTTGATTTTCTCGTGAATGTATTCCTTCTGTTCCTCATGAACATACCTGTCATAAGCATACTTCATCGTAATTCCGGCAGTAATACCTGCCGCTATTCCGGCAACTGCGCCTACCAGCACTCCACCTGCCAGGCCACCTGCCAGACCACCTGCTATTTCTTTCTTCGTCAATTTCATACCTCCTTATTTCATGCTACCTTACACCACTTTGACTTTAAATCGAGTTCTCCACATCTGTTATAAGCACATTTCATGGCGACTCCGGCAACTGCACCAACTGCAATTCCGGCAACAGCACCCGCCGCGATTCCTGCAACTACTCCCACCAGCAGACCGCTGGCTACCTCTTTCTTCGTCAATTCAATATCCCCATTTAATCCAATATCCCCATTTTACCCATTAATTACTCAACTTCAATCTTACCCGAATTTTTTCGTGTATTTCTTGCAACAGCATATATGACCGCGGCACCGAAAAGTGCACCTGCAAACAGTTTACAGCACTTCTTCTTATCTGGCAAGCTTATTACCCCCCAATTTTATCCCTGCCGACAGACTCGTTTTCATAATTCCCATCGGGCAGGAACCTGTCAATAAAAATTGGATTAAAAACCCGTATTCCCCATGGGTTTTCTTTCTAACGTAGTATATTCCACATATTATATAATAGCTACTAAATAAAATATTTGGCAAATTTAAATGGTTACTGATACCCCTATTGACAATCTGAGCGACAGCCCTGGCGATAATCTAAGCGGCGTTTCAGGCAATAACAGTCTATAAATTTCCAAAGTTTGCAGGTTTATAAAAAAGAGTCAAATGACCTGAATTTTAATTTTCAGGCCTGTTGCGCAGTTCGTAGGTGATAGTACCTTCTTCAGGTCCGTTTCCCGTAAATGTGAATCCGTTTTTCTCCAGAACTCGGATCGAGGCAATAAGGTGAGGATAGGTATATGCTATAATGTGGTCTATCCGAAGGGCCGAAAATGCCCATTCCACCATCGAACGAACTGCTTCGGTGGCATAGCCCTGCTGCTGGTATGTCGGAAGGACCGAGTACCCGAGTTCAAGGCCTCCCTTGGCACTGGCGAGAAAACCTCCGCTTCCAATAAGGACGTTGGGGTCGCAATCATCCGGTTGGGCCAGCCAGTAAAAGCTCCAGACCTTTCGGTCCCCGGCCCGCATTAGCTTGAGGAACTCCTCAATAACCTCGCTGGTTATTTGTTCCGGCGGCCACTCCCCGGGGACACTGGCATTTAAAGCAGTTGCGAGCCCTGTCCTATCGTGCAGATCCAGAAGGTACAGTTTTACGGTTGCAGGGATTAATTCCATGCGTTCGGTACGGATGGGAAATGCGTGCATAACCTGATCTTTTTTGAATTAATCGAGAGATGTCTTTTTTGAGCGACACAGCTATTGAAAGATACAGCTATTGAAAGATACAGCTATTGAAAGATACAGCTATTGAAAGATACAGCTATTGAAAGATACAGCTATTGAAAGATACAGCTATTGGTCAAGGTTCGTTAGCAACAAGAGCAACGTTGTTGAACAGCACCTGCGACTTTTTTAGCACCATCCGCAAGTTGTTGAGCAATAGCTGTCCATCTTCTTTAGCACAGCCAGGATTATAAAATATCCCCTAAAGCATTTGCAGCCGTGTAAACGCTTCCAACCCCGAAAATGTACTGGGCAATCTTTACTGCTTCCATTACCTCTTCTTTCGTTGCCCCTTCCTGCATGGCCTGCATTGCGAGGACTTTTACTCCGTCAACTGCCCCGTTAGCAGCGTCCAGGGCCATTGCCATGAGAAGCTTGTACTTCAGGGGTATGCCGCCTTCAGCAAATGCTGATCCGCGGGTCGCTTCAAGAAGGTCGAAAAATTCGGGGTCTGCAGCTTTTATTACTTCCATTGGGTCTCCTGACATCTGACCATCTCCATTCCATTATTTATCTAAAATTAATCTAAATTTTTACGTTAGTAATATTCCACCTTACTGGTAATTAAGCTTAGGTGAAGCCCTATCGAACTTCAGGAAATTTGATCTCGAGTTTTCGGGGAATTCTATCAAGAGTTCAAATATTTGAGGAGTGTCCTGAAAAGAGCTTCCGGAAAAATGATACCCCGGATAATGAAAAAACAAGGTTAATAAGGAAATTATAACCCGGATAAAGAGATGTTTCTAAGGAGATGAGATGGCTTTTACTTTGAATTCCAGAGAAAAAAAGCTTATAGGGGGATTAGGGCATCTGAGATTGGAATTGTTGGGTGGGAGTGGGGGGTTAAAAAAGTTGATTGTGCTATTGGTGAGAAAAGCGTTCTCAGATGCCCTCTACTTTTACCAATATGTCCCTAATATATAAAAACGTGGATATATTGATACATTGTGGCTTTTTATGGAAGTACTGTATATTTTTTTGCAACTACATTTCTGGCCATCTTTCTAAAATTCTCTTATGAGCCATCTCTTTCTAATGAATTTCCGCATCAGACGCCAGCTTTTATATTCATTGTTCATATCTCCTGTATGGGGAGTATAATATGGATAAGGAAACCATTCCGCCAGGCTTTAAAGATGCACTTGATTTCAAATTTGTTGACGCGATTTTCGGAAGGAGGTCACGCCGTTTTTTCCAGGGAGCTTCGATTCCAGAAGGGTACTTCAAATATACTTCAAAGCATGACCTTTTGCCCCTTACTGAACTGGAGCAGATGATGGTTTTATCGGCTGCAGCCGGTAATACGGGCTGGCATAACCTGATTATGCGTGGGGAAAGGTATGCGCCTGACCTTTCCAACTATGCCTGCAGTGCAGGAGGGCGTACGTTTCCGTCAGCAGCCGGTTTCCATACAAGCGAGCTCTTTTTCACCGACGATTCCGGAGTTTATTTCTTCGAGACCCGGGATGCGCCTGCTCTGGCAGGACGTTCGGACGAAGGAACCTTTGACCCGGAAGAGCTGCTTGAAGCCCACAGGGTCAGGGTCCGCAAACTGGCTGACGGCCGGCTGAAGCTTCCTCCCGAGGTCCCGCATATAGAAGCCCACAACACCTGGGTTGCCAACCACCCCGGGACCACGCTGGTCATCCCGGTAGGGGACCTAGCCCAGCACGTCCTTGCAGGGCTCTGTTATTACACCCAGAACGGGGTTTGTTTTTACGATGACATTCACGGGCAGGAGATCGAGAGGCTCGAGCGGTTCAGGCACCTGGTTGATGTGGAAAAACCATATCCTCTCAGCTTTCTGGAGATGTGGTCCCTTTCGGAACTGACCGCCGAACTTTCGATTTCCTGTTACGCAGGGATGCTCATGCTGCAGGCGATGGGCCTGGGTGGCTGGCTCTTCAACGGCATGGACCCCTTTTCAGTCCTGGGGGCAAGCGGTGACCCTGAGGTCCCTGGCCTGGGCTTCCGCTACGATACCGACGATCGCTGGTCCCTTCCAAACCCCACCGGACTTCCCGGCGTCCTTGAAGGCTACACCCCTCCGCACTACCGGGATATGCGCCATGCAGTGGATGCCCTTACCGAAAGGAAGTTCGGGCCCGGAGGCCCTTTCAACCCGGAAACCCCGGGCTATTACAAAGACACGAAAGGGGTCAGGAGCAGCGCCCGGCCCCACGATGAAGAGTTCAGGGAATGCGTTGCCCTCCAGGCGCAGCACATCTATGACCACTTTGGCAAATTCCCGGGCACAGTGCCAAGCATTTTTGTTCTTCCCTACCTCCAGGCCCAGCATCTGGACCTCGATTTTTACGACCACTTCTACGAGAAGGGGGCCTACCTTGAAACCCATGCCCGGCACATGGAACGCTGGCACCCGGGAGGTAAATGAAGCTGTCCGCAAAAAGTGTCTGAATCAAGCTGTCTCAAAACCGTTTTGAATTCTACAATTGGGTAATATCCATTTCAATTTCAATTTTTATTCGAAAAGAGATCAGTTTTCATTGATCAACATAGCTTACTTGTCTTTCCCGCCACAATTCTGCATCCATTCCCTAATTTATTTCCTCTCCCGGTTATCATTTTCAGAATTTCTTTCAAACTTTTACCTTCTCTCTTCATGAAATCCACTATTTTCTTTAGATTGTGTACAGTACACATCATAATAAACTCAATTTTTGTCTTCCTTTTCCCTCTCAAAAGAAATTCCCTGAATCCTCTATCCTGTTTCATCTGGCCAAACACAGGTTCTACAGTAAACATTCTTTCCTGATACTGTTCCGTTCCTTCTTCTGTATTCAGTTTAGCCCTCATATTCTCCATCAGGTACTCCCTTGGATCTCTTGATATTGTCCTGTTTTCACTCTCGGTACATGCATTTTTTAACACGCATAAAGAACAATACTTACATACATAATACCGTAAATCTGGCTCATCGTTCCTTTTTTGTATTCTTGTAAATGGGATTTCAAATGCAGCAGGGCAATAATAACAGTCCTTTTCCTGATCATATTTAAAGAGAGATTTTCTGAACTTCTTTGCTTTTCCCCTTTTCTCTACTTCATAAAAGTTATCAGGAATATAAGCATCAATTTCTTGATCGAGTAAAAATTTCACATTATCATATGAAAAATAACCTGCATCTGCCAGCACTATTGTTGGCTTGTATCCCAGTGTTTCTTTTACATTTTCTATCATTGGTTCAACTTGATGCAAGTCATTTTCTTCATCGACAACGTCTGATGCAACGATTATTTGTTCCTTTTCATCAACAGCAACCTGACAATTATAAGAAGGTTTCTTGCTTCCATCTTTATGCTTCATAATTTTAGCATCGTTGTCTGTGATGTTTACTTTTTTTAACTTTTCTTCGTCAATTTTTTTCATAGCAGCTTTGATTTTCTCTAATCTTTTCTGCTTGTTAACCAGTTCTTCTGGCACCTGGTATGGTGTCGAATCACCATAAATTTCGTCTTCCTGTTTATCGACCTCAATGCTTTCTTTGAGTATCTTATCGATCTCTTTTTTGAGAGCGTCGGAACTCTTACTTTGTCTTGGTGAAGCGTTTGCCTTAACCTTTGTTCCATCGATCGAAATACTGGAACCAATCATATCCATTTCCTTACAAAACGTGACAACCTGTGAAAATATTTCTTTAATCGGGTCAAGATGAGTTGAACGGAATCGACAAATAGTATGGAAATCAGGTTTTTGCATAGCTGCAAGGTACATAAAAGCAGTATCAGTTTGTGTCATTTGCTCTATCTTGCGTGAACTTCTAATGTTTATAAGGTACCCGTAGAGTAAGATTTTTAAAAGAAATCTTGGGTGATAGGCAGGGCAACCTTCCTCAGAGTAAGTGGACTCAATATCACTAATATCAACGAGATCTATGAGGTCGTTTAACACTCTGGCAATATGGTTTTCAGGAACAAACTCTTCCAGGCTTAATGGAAGTAAAAATTGCTGCTTTTGATCGTACTTTTTGAACATGGTGAAACACTGGAATTAATTTTATCAAATAGTATACTTATATGTAATACATATTTTTAAAAAGATAAATATTCCTAATATTTCTTACCCAAATGTGCGATCAAGCATAGTTTTGAGACAGCCTGAAAATATGTATTTTTTCGCGAGATAGCTGACTACTATAACCAAGGTCAATCCATTATAATTTATAATCATCGAAATCGTAAGCCTGAAGAAGAATACCTAAAAAGGTTCAATCCTTTAAAAAAAATGTTTGATTACAAAACCACTATTTATCTTTTTAGGGCAAAAAGAGGAACAACAAGAGACTTCTTAATGATAATCCAGCCCAAACACTTGAGTTATTTCGAAAAAAGAATTGATGATTTTAAACAGAGCTTTTGGGTAACAGGTGGTCATTTTAGTAAAATTGAGAAACTCTGACCCATAATTTTGCAAGGTAAGTTTACATAATTCACAGAAGGACAATTACTTTTATTGAGGAAATGCAGTATGGCAATAGATTTGAGCTTAAGTTCGGAAGGGATATCTTTACACAATTTCACAAAAATCCCACAATTAGGTATAGAAATTAATGTTGAAAATAAAGAAACATATGAGTTTAATATCTTAGGCTACACATTGAAATTATATATAGCAAACGTGTTTATCAACCAATTCACTGCATTTAAAACTATGTTTCTGTATTCAGCAGGATCTCAATCGAATGCAACTCGAATACGTGGAAACTTCAATATAACTCCACATCTTTTTAATGCAATAGAAGAATCCCGAATTTCATCTCCTCTTAAAATGCGCATTGATTGCGAAATATTATGTGTTCGCCCAGATGGTAACTTTAACAGTCCCATGAAGTTTGATGGATTTTTACAAAAGGAGAATACTGTTTACTACGATCTATCATTGGAAAAATGGCATGATCTTGCTTCAAAAATGGGTTACAAAAATTACGCAATTTACGAGGTATCATTTTCAAATAGACCACTATCAAATCAATTTAAATATGTAATTGATGAATTAAATAATGCAAAAAATGCATTTGATAATGGTGACTATAATTCTACAATCTATAAGTGCCGCATCGTATTAGATGAGATCTCCAAACTCACAAAAGAAAACAAAGTGATGAAAACACAATTAGCTGAATTTATTGATGAAGGTTCAAGGAACCCAGAAAGTCTTAAAAGTAAAAAAATAAATGACATACTATTTAATACCTATAATTTCATGCATATAGCACCACACTCAAATGAATATCCTCCAATTGGTCGAGAAGATGCAGAATTTGCATTAACTTTGTGTTATTCTATTGTACAATACTATAATATAAAGCTCAATCAGTATGAAACCAAGATGTATACCTAATATCTAAGCGATTTAGGCACAATTTCAAAACACATTTCTATTTTTCTATATCAGCTAAACCTAAGGGTAGAGAGAATGTTCAGGACTTTAATCTAATATTAGTAAAGATTTTCAAGAGTTTTTATCCAACTTCTGCTAAAGTTAATCCCTTTTTTAATTCCACAATAAATATTACCAACCTCCCCCATTATCCGCCTTATAACACCCAACCCAAAACCCCCTAAAAAAAGGAATAAAAAATGATAATCCTCGACCACCCCTACGTCTCCGAATTTTTGCTGGATACCGTTGCCGAAATGCAGGTCCCTGTTTTGAAAAACGAAATGTCAGCCGGAATAAGCACGGAGAAAAAGTTCAGGCTCCTTGAGGAAGCCGAATTTATTGAAAGCGTAAAAGAGCAGGGGATCTGCCCGCTTTATTCCAATTCCGAAAACTCCATTGACTGGATAGCCGAAAACCTGGCTTTTACCGGGCTTCCGGAGAAGATTGAGTTTTTCAAGAACAAGGTCAGGTTCAGGGAACTGCTCGAGAGGATTTACCCCGAGTTCCGTTTCCAGGCTGTGGACTTTGACAGGCTCGATGAGCTCCGGGTTGAGGAGATAAAAAAGCCCTTCATCATAAAGCCCGCAGTCGGGTTTTTCAGCCTCGGGGTGCACAAGGTCTCAAGCGATCAGGAATGGGCTTCCGTCCTGCAGAGCATAAAGGCAGAGGTGGAAGAGATAAGAGACCTCTATCCGGTGCAGGTCCTCAATGTGGGCCAGTTCATTATCGAGGAGTGCATCGAAGGCGAGGAGTTTGCGGTTGACGCCTATTTTAACGGCGAAGGAAAGCCTGTGATCCTCAATATCTTCAAGCACATCTTTTCCTCGGAAAGCGATGTCAGCGACAGGGTCTACTTTACTTCGAAAGAGGTGATCGAAACTTACCGGGAAGCTTTTGAAGACCTCCTGAAGGAAATCGGGAAGCTAACAGGCCTGAGGAACTTCCCCCTGCACATCGAGCTTCGGGTGGGAGAAGACCGGCGTATCCAGCCAATCGAGCTTAACCCAATGCGCTTTGCGGGCTGGTGCACAACGGATATCGCACACTTCGCCTACGGGATAAACACCTACAGGTACTTCCTTGAACAGCTTGAACCCGACTGGGAGAAGATTCTCGAAGGCAGGGAAGGGAAAAACTACTGCCTGGTCGTGCTTGACAAACCGGCCGACCTCAATATAAAAGACGTAAAAGCCTTCGATTACGAAAAGCTGCTTTCGGATTTCGAAAAGCCCCTGGAGCTCAGGAAAGTCGATTATGGAAAATTCGGTTTCTTCGGGTTCCTGTTTGCGGAAAACCAGGCGGAGAAATGGGGAGAGATCGAGCGGATTTTGAAATCGGATTTGAGGGAATATATCCGGAAATGAATGAAATGAATGTCCGCTTTTCGATTCGATCGTTAAAAATGCCGCCGCCAACTTGCCTGGCGGCTCTCACAAAAAGGAAATGATAAGGAGATGGGAAAGACGGCTTTGGAGAAATCATCCATAACGACTAAAGGATGAAAAAAAGTTACAAAATTTTTATTTTTTTAGTTTGAACCTTATTCCTTACTTTTCACATTCGGCTCTCTTTCTGTATCGCTCATCAAACGCCTCATCTCTTATGTTTTGGTTTCTCAGGTAGATTCCAACCTGTTCTTTCCTTCCATTTTCGTATAGAAACTTTAGTTTGTTTTACATCGCTGAATGAATATCTCTGCCTACTTTCTATATTTTGTTGCCCAATTATCGATTCTTTCCTCTTTGCCTTCTTCATTTATTACGGCATTGGAAGCAAAAGAAATAACCGGTTTTGCATTCAGATGATACCAGATGTCAGAATGATTAAGGACTGAACCATAGACTCCGTCTGCTGAATACAATTCAAGATCAGCATTTATCGTCTTTAGAATTTCAATATGATTCATAAGTTCTGGAGAATCCCCAGCTACCTTTTGTGTGAGCCATAAAAACAGAATAGAAAAGAATTTGTTTTTAAGTCGAAATTCTAATTTGAGAGCCACTAGTTTCCTAAGTATATTTTCTATAATAAATATATAGAATTAATATGATATAATTAATATTATATTTCTAGCCAATATACAAAAAATAATCAGTAAAAAATATTATAAATAAGTTTCTTGCCGAAAGTAGGTTAAATAGTTATACGTCAACAATAGGACGACAAAAGGGGGGCATTCAATGTCAAAATTCTACATATTTCATGGAGACGAGTACGTAAGGCATTCCTATGGCCGTGGGCCTGACGCCGGATATCCTAAGAAGATCCAGGAAGTCTGGAGCGGCTATCCCAGTAGCTGGCGTAGACCCAATGTCAGGATCGACGCTGCATTGTACTATCCAGGAAACGACAAATTCTACATATTTCACAGAGACGAGTACGTCAGGCATTCCTACGGCCGCGGGCCTGATGCCGGATACCCTAAGAAGATCCAGGAAGTCTGGAGCGGCTACCCCAGTAGCTGGAGGGGACCATCCAATCGGATTGATGCGGCATTGTACTATCCGGGAAACGATAAATTCTACATATTTCACGAAGATGAGTATGTCAGGCATTCCTATGGCCGCGGGCCTGACACCGGATACCCTAAGAAGATTCAGGAAGTCTGGAGCGCTTGGCCAAGCAGCTGGACCTCAAGCTACGTGCAAGTTGCGTTATACCACCCTGACAATGAGAAATTCTACATTTTTCAAAATGACGAGTACGTCAGGCATTCCTACAACCGCGGGGCCGACCCGGGATATCCAAAGAAAATTGGCGATGTATGGAGCGGCTGGCCTTCCGAGTGGAATGACCCTCCGGGTGAGCACCTCACACGCTTCGATGCAGCGCTCTCCTATCCCCACATCTAACTTTGGGTGAATTGTGCGCAACCAGAGAAATTTAGACGCAAAGGGGTGCATTGGGCGAACACTCCGTGCAGAGCCAGCGGCAGGATGGGATTCTTGGTTTTTATGGAGCTAAAATCAGAACCTCTTTTCCTGAACTTTGTTTCAAAAAATATATCCTCCTTCAGACGGGAGATTAATTCTGATTTTAAATATAAAACCACTGGATAAATATATCCATAAAAGGGGAGATAAAATGATGAGGTTAAAAGGTCAAACTGCCCTCATAACCGGCGGGGGGAGAGGTATCGGAAGGGCTGTAGCCCTTGAGCTGGCAAAAGAGGGGGCAAACATTGTCGTTACTGCCAGGCACGAGAGTGAAATCCGGGAAACAGTCCGGATGGTGAAGCAGGCCGGAGTTAAAGCAATGGCTGTCCAGGCCGATATCCGGAATGAAGAAGACGTCTGGAATCTGGTCTCAAAGACCATGGAAAAGTGCGGAAGGCTCGATATCCTTGTGAACAATGCGGGGATAGCTCACAGGAAGTCGGTTGAGGAGACCTCAATTGAGGAATACGAGGAGATAATGGACACAAACGTGAAGGGGCTTTTCCTCTGCACGAAGCATGCAATTCCTCATATTTCAAAGAGCAGGAACGGGAAGATCATCAATATCTCGTCCGGTGCGGGGCAGCACGGGATCTCGGATCTTTCGGTTTACAGCGCCTCGAAGTTTGCGGTAAACGGCTTTACGGAAGCCCTGGCCTCGGAACTTAGCGGGAGGGCGATGGTCTATTGCGTCTGCCCTGGAGCTGTGGACACTGAGATGTACAGGTCCATGTTTATGGACATCCCGATGCTCAAGCCGAAACACGTTGCCGAAAAGGTCCTGGAGCTTTCCCTGCCGGAATCAAATGTACTCTCAGGGTCCGTAATCGAGGTCTATGCGCCGCCTATTCCGCAGCTGTAACTTTCCGCAGCTGTAACTTTCCGCAGCTATAAGTCAAATATCCACAACTTTCATTTTTCTTTTTATTATCAAAAATACTGCTGCCCTTCAATAACTTGACACCGGAAGGACCGTAACTGCCCCGGTCTTTTCACTGAAGCCAATTTCGGCATCCACGTCGTAAACGGTCCTGATATTGAAATCGGTCAGGACTTCTTCGGGTTTGCCTTCTGCAAAAATTTCCCCGGAGCGGAGGAGCAGGAGCCTGTCACAGTAGCGGCTTGCCAGGTTCAGGTCGTGGGAGACGATTATGACTGCAAGGGACTTTTCCCGGGCAAAGGTTCTCAGGATTTCCATGATTTCGAGCTGGTGCTTTACATCGAGATTGCTTGTGGGCTCGTCGAGGAGAAGGACTCTGGGTTCCTGGACAAGGGCTCTTGCGATCAGGACTTTTTGTTTTTCCCCGCCGCTCAGCTCGTTGAAGTTCCTCATGCCCAGGGGCTCGAGGTGGAGAAGGGAAAATATCTCCGAAACCATATCAAGGTCACTTTCTTCCACGTTCCAGCCGATGTAGGGCCTTCTCCCGAGCAGGACAACATCGAAAACCTTCACAGGAAAAGAGTATCCATGGACGTTCTGGGGCACGTATCCTATCAGTTTGCTGACCTCTTTTATGCTCATGTTCCGGAGGGCTTTTCCCTCAAGGAAGACTTCCCCTTCCGGCTTTAGGATCAGGTTCATGCATTTAAGAAGAGTGCTTTTCCCGCCTCCGTTGGGACCCACAAGCCCGAGAACCTCTCCATAATTTGCAGATAGATCGATGCTTTTAAGGATTTTTTGCTGCCCGTACCCGAAGGACAGATTTCTCAATTCCAGCATTAAAAGACCCTCCTTAGAAAACCAAGCATTGTGTCAAAATATTCCTGCCGATAGGGCCGCCTGAGACATTCAAGGGACATCCTTTCCCTGAGCCTTTCATCTTCGTCGGCAGGCACTTCCTGGAAACTGTGATCGGCTCCGGGGAGTATGGCAAGTTCGACATCCACAGCGTTTCTTCCGCCGTTTCTCTCCCCATTTTTCCCGCCGTTCCCCCCAACAAATCTCCCATTATTCCCACCTCCGTTTTTCTCCCCATTTTTCTCACAGTTCCTCCTGCCGTATTTCTCAAGCTCCTTTTTAACCATATATGCGTCCTCAACCGGAACATTCAGGTCGCAGGCCCCGTGGACAATAAGTGCGGGTTTTCTTATGTAACGAAACTGCTTCGAAGGCGCATATTCGGGATCAGAAAAGAGGGGGTCAAGGGGTATGGTCCATTCCCTTTCTCCATAACTTACCCTGTACCTGTTTTTTCCTTCCAGCAGAGCTTTTTTCCTCAGGACCAGATTTGACCCGAGCGCCAGGCCGAAAAGGTCATTTTCCTCAACCCATTTCCGGTGCTCAGGGCTCCTCCCAGCATACTTAACAGGGCGCAGGTAGTTGAAAGCAATCATCTCCATGCAGTCCCTGTAAAGCCCCCCTGAAAGGATGAAGGCGCAAGGCCCGGGATCAGTTTTTTCGAGCAGGGTTTTTGCAAGGAGGCAGGTCGTATACACCCCAGCACTCTGCCCGTATATCACAACCCTGTTTTCGTCGATTATGTCCTGGGCGCAGAGCACATCCAGAGCCACACCGGAATCCTGTGCAAGGGACAGGGCATCGTTTTTATCCCCTTCACTTTCACGGACTCCTCTTTTATCCCAGGAAAAAGTTGCAAACCCGGCGCTGCAAAACTGCCTTGAAATTTCCAGGAAAAAATTCCTTTCAGGGAGCTTTCTCCCGTCAGGGTGCCCGAGCATGTTCCCGTCCCTGTCATGTTCCAGCGTGCCGTGGTTTAAGAGGACGGCGGGAACTTTGCCGGAAGATGGAAATGATTCGGGATCAGGGTAGCGTAAAACTCCTGTGAGCTTAACGTCGCTTTGAAAAACGATTATCTTTTCCTTCATTTCCGAAATTCCTCCTTTTTCATACCCTTCTCCATCTCCAAGTTTCCCATTTTCCTGCTTATCCTCATCTCCAGAACTCCTCTTTTCTTGACATGAGGATATAGACAAACATGGGTACGCCCACAAAGGAAATGACGACACCCAGAGGGAGGACTATAGGGGGAATCAGGCTCCTTCCAACGATGTCCGCCGCGATGACAAGTATGGAACCTGTGATGCAGGTGCCGGGCAAAAGAAACCTGTGGTCGCCCCCGATGAGGAAACGGGTAAGGTGCGGAGCCACAAGCCCTATGAAGCCGATTATCCCGGTAAAAGAAATGATTGCAGCCGTGAGCAGGGCAGAAAGCGAAAGCAGCACGGTCCGGACGCGGGAGGCATTGATCCCCAGGCTTTTTGCCGTTTCGTCATTCACGAGCATCATGGCATTGAGGTCCCAGGAATATTTCATGAGGAGGGGAAAGGTGAGGAGCAAGACGGCTGCCATTGTTCCTATCGAGTTCCAGTCAGCCCCCGAAGTCGACCCGAAACTCCAGTGCACAATTGCCATAAGTTCCTCTTCCGAGGCAAAAAACTGGATCACTGCCGTAAGGGCACCGAAAAGGTAGGAGATGGCAATTCCCGCCAGTACAAGGGTCTCAGGGGAAGAGCCCCGAAGTTTTGCCAGGCCGAAGACCGCAAAGGCACAGAGCAAGGAAAAGAGAAAAGCGCTTCCGATTATGCACACCTGCCCTCCCCTGAGCAGCCCGGCTCCCAGAAATATTGAAAGGGAAGCCCCAAAAGCAGCCGCTGAAGAAATGCCTATTGTAAAAGGGCTTACGAGAGGATTTCTCGTGATCCCCTGCATGACAGCTCCCGACGCTGCAAGCCCGGCTCCGGCAACTACTCCCATCAGCAGGCGGGGAAGCCTGAGGTGCCAGACCACCCCGTAAGTAAAATCGCTGACCTCCGCAGAGAAAAACCTGGAATACAGCGCCAGGAAGACATCTCCCATCCTCAGGTCTGCCGATCCTACGGTTACTGCAAAGGTCAGAAGTATTCCCAGGGCTGCAAAACTGCCAAGCAGGAAGCTAAGTTTCCTCGCGACATACTCAGAATATTCATTTTTCATGCATGTGCTGCTATTTGCGGACATGGCTAGCCCCTCCGAAAATTCAATTTGCAAATTTTTTCTAGTGTTTTAATCAGTTCACTCAGTTCAGCCGATTCACCAAGTTCACTCAGTTCATCCGGTTCACTCAGGCCCGGGATAGAAATAGGTACCTTCGGGCTCCATTCCCTGGTACTCTTCCAGATACTGTCTGATTATCAGGTCCGGGTCATAGTCTTCGAATTTTTCCGGATACAGGGCTTTTGCAAGGAACATGGGCCCGAATTTCTTCCTTGCCCCGGCTGAGATGTCCCAGCTGATTACGTATACGTCGCTGTTAACTACGGCGTTTGTGCCTGCAAGTTCGGGCCTGCCTGAAAGCTCTTCGCGGACAACTTCAAATCCCGCACTACCGTTTGCAAAGTAACCCTCTGAAGTCCCCTTGATTATAATATCGGGGTTCCTGCCCGCCACCTCTTCGGGATCGACTTCAAAAGCGTAAGCCGAAAGTTCCGGGAAAAGGTCTATCCCTCCGGCAGCCCGGACCATGCCCGGGATCCCGCAGCCGTAATCAGAGCCTCCGTAGGTCTGGTAGGTCTCGAGGCCTTCAAAATAGACTTTCTTCTTCTCCCCGTCGGGTATGTCCCCCGTTCTTTCCTTGACCAGAGCCCATTCGTCGGTGAAAAAGCTTATGTACTCGTCAGTCGCTTCCTCGGCGTCCAGCATAAACCCGAGGGTCCGGACTTCCCGTTCCCAGTCATCAACCCTGTAGAAATCCAGCCCGACAACTGCAATTCCGAAAGGTGCCAGCTTCTCTTGTACCTCATCGGGGAGAGGGGGGTAACTTGAAAGCATGATTACAACATCAGGGTTAAGCTCCGCGATTTTTTCGTAATCCGGCTCGTCCCAGCTTCCCACCACAGGAACGTCTTCAAGTTCGGGGAAAAAGCCGCTGTCAACTTTCTTCCTGGTCTCGGTGTCGATTCCTACAATCCTGTCCGCCGCACCCAGAGAGCGCAGTTCTTCGGCAGGATTATCCCAGAGGATTACAATTCTTTCAACCGGCTGCCGAACTTCTACATATCTTCCTGCAGAATCCTGAACAGTAATGAGCTTTCCGTCAGCATCTGTACCCGAGTCTGCCGGAGCACTTTGCGACACGCATCCGCTAAAAGCAAGATTCAGCGTAAGAAGGCTAAGAGCTATTAAAGCAATAGATGATCTGCAATTCATGAAAAAACTTCTCCACATTGTTTGGTGCATAGTAATACCCAAGTAAATAAAAAAATTACTATTTAACACAAATAAATAGGAATTATTAATAAAATCTAAATACCTTAATTTTTTTCAGAAATAAAATGTATAAAAGAGCCTGGAATTCATAACCTAAATCGACGTATTCATAACCCGAATCGCCAGCTCAGAATAATTGAAAAAAATAAAGCCGGGTAATTCCGGAACTAACCTTACCTTTTTTATTTCCAGATCAGAAACCCTATTCAGAAACCCTGTTTCCAAAAACATATGACTCCTGCACCCCAGTTTTCAAAGAAGAATGATCGAAAAAAAGGGGGACATGTATGCGCCTTGAAGGTCAGACAGCAATCGTTACGGGGGGAGGCAGAGGTATTGGGAGAGCCATCTGCCTGGCGCTTGCAAGAGAAGGAGCAAATGTTGTAATTGCGGCAAGGACCTGGAGGGAAATTCAGGAAACGGAAAGGCTGGTCGAAAGAGTCGGGAGTTCGAGCAGGGCTCTTGCAATAAGGACCGATGTGCGGGATGAAGCCGGTGTCCAACATCTTATCGAAAAGGCTATAGAAGGTTTTGGAAGGCTGGACATTCTTGTGAACAATGCGGGAGTTGCTTACAGGAAGTTTCTTGCGGATACTTCTCCCGAAGAATACGACAAGATAATGGATACGAACGTGAAGGGTATATTTCTCTGCACCAAATACGCACTTCCCCACCTGCTGAAAAGGGGGAACGGCAGGATCATAAACATTGCTTCAGTGGAAGGAAAACACGGGGTTCCGAAGCTCTCCGTGTACGGAGCCTCAAAATTCGCAGTCATCGGGCTCACCGAAGCCCTGGCTTATGAAGTAGGGGGAGGGCTGCAGGTATATGCGGTCTGCCCGGCCGGGGTGGATACGGAGATGTACAGCTCCATGTTCATGGTCGAGCCGGCACTTAAACCGAACAATGTGGCGAAACAGGTCACTGAACTCTGCCTGCCTGGAACAGGAATTCCATCGGGGTCTACTATAGAGGTCTGCAAGAGTCCTGTCCGGCTGGTCTAAGTAAGCTGGCCTGATGAAGTTCGGCTTGTCTAAGGAAGTCAGGCTGACCTGAGGAGGCAGGGCTGCCCAGAACCTGCTTCGAAACTGAACCGGGATTTAAAGGAAATGTCGGGGATAAAACACCGGGGATAGGGCAACAAATAGTTGGGAGAGCCTTTATCCTTGTCAATGACGGGATAGCCATAGGCTTCACAATACGAGCGGTAATCTGGTTCTGTAAAAACAGGGAAGCAACAGGGAAGCCGGAAAAAAGTAGTTGTTGCCGTTCCCTTAGCAATTTTTCGTAATCGAAGGCTTTTACGTCCTTTAAAGGCAGAGAAAGGAATTGAGAAGAAATCAGAAGAAAGAGGGGTGGACCGTCGTGCTTGAAACCCCTGCTCATCTCCGGGCAATCTCCCAGATATATGAAAACTGGCATGACGTTCAGGATAAGGAAGCGTTGGGCCTGCCTGGGATGAAAGAGCGGGAATAAAGGGGCGAAAAAAAGGTGTAGTGAGAAGCGAGAAAAAACGTAAACTCATCTTATAAAAACTTTTCTATATTACACCGGGCTAAACTCTCGGTTACTTTTTGAGATAATTAAAGAATAAAAACAAAATATGTGATGAATTTTTGTGAATATGGTCCAAATGAGGTGTGGGAGACCAGATGTAAAATATATACAAAAGCTGGAAGTATATAAAAAATATAGGGCATATAGACATATGATGAGTATTAGGAGATGATACCCATACGAAAAGTATAAAATATAATGAAATCTCAGAAAACCCATAAAAGATCCTATATATATGAAAAATCTCTACCGCTATAATATTTATAAGGCCAATTGAAAAAATTGAAGCAATTCACCAAGTCTACAAAGATTCAGTGTTCCTGATCATCATGAAATCCTGGAAAACATAAAGTTCTGGAGAAAAGAAAAAAATGGACTTACTTGTCATTGCACTCATCCTCGCCGGCCTGTACATGGCCTGGAACATAGGGGCAAATGACCTTGCCAACGCTATGGGGACCTCGGTCGGGACCGGCGCGTTATCAATAAAGCAGGTTATTATTATTGCCGCAGTCTTCGAGTTCTTAGGGGCGGTCTTTTTCGGAAAAAGAGTAACTTCAACGATTGCCAAAGGAATCGTTCCCATCGATATGATCAGCGGGGTTCACCCGAACATCGTGGTGCTCGGGATGCTTGCCGCAATCCTCGCGGCGGGCTTCTGGATTACCCTTGCAACTTTCTATAACCTTCCTGTTTCTACCAGCCACTCTATTGTCGGCTCCGTACTTGGCTTCGGACTCATTGCCGCTTTCAACGGCACAATCGCTTTTTCGGACATACACTGGCTCGTTCTTGTCAAAATCGTTGCCAGCTGGTTCGTATCTCCAATTCTTGGAGCGATTCTTGCTTACCTGACTTTTTCTCTGGTCCGCAGCTTGTTCCTCCACAGAGCAGCAGACCTCCCTCTCGTTGAGAAAAAATTCATATCCTTACAGGTCGTAACTGCATGCTACATTGCATTTGCGCACGGGTCCAACGACGTGGCAAACGCCGTCGGTCCTCTCACAGCCGGGCTTAAGGTACTTGGGATGGCAGGAAATGAGGTCCCTATCTGGGTGCTTATCCTTGGTGGTGTCGGGATGGTAGTCGGGCTTGCCACATGGGGCTACAAGGTCATCGAAACCATCGGGTCAAAAATTACGGAACTCACGCCGACCCGCGGTTTTTCCGCACAGTTTGCGACCGCCACAGTGGTCCTGCTCCACAGTTACAGTTCCCTTCCCATCTCCACTACCCACACCCTCGTGGGCTCCGTCATAGGAGTCGGACTGGCAGGCGGGATTGCAGCCGTAGACCTGGGCGTTATCTGGAAGATAATTTCTTCCTGGGTAGCAACCGTCCCCATAGCAGCACTTACATCAGCGCTGATCTATGTGGGGCTTGAGGTGATCTGGTTATGAAAGATTACATTCGTTCGGTCCTCGACGTGGTCGTAGATTCTCCCTTCGTCCCCCTTGAAATACACGCCAAAAAAGGAGTTCTTGCAGTAGAGAAGCTGGCTGAAGCCATGGATGCCTACTGTGCCGGGGATACAAAACGCCTGGAAGAGCTAACCGCCGAAATTGACAAACTGGAACATGAAGCCGATATTATAAAACAAAAAATCCGGGCAAGTATCCCGTCCTCGGTGAAGCTTCCGGTTGACAAAAAAGACCTCCTGTCCTTCTTAAAACAGCAGGATTCCATTGCCGACTACGCCCAGACTTCAGCTTACTGGATGACCCTGAGACCCTGCAAAAACCTTCCTGATGAAGTAAAAGAGGGTTTTTTAGAACTGACAGCAGGCGCACTTAAAACTGCTGAGCTGTATAACGATGTCATCGATGAGCTGTACAAGCTGCTTGCCACCTCTTTCAGCAAGGAAGAGGTCAAGGAAACTCTGACCATTGTCCCGGAAGTAGAGAAACTTGAACATGAAGTGGATGTGCTGGAAACCGCCCTTTTAAAGAAGATATTCGAAAACGAAGATGCCATAGGAGGCCCGGGCGTCTGCCACCTTATAGGCCTCGTCGGAAGGATCGGCACAATTGCTGATAAGTCCGCCAACTCCGCCGACCGCCTGAGGACAATGATCCTCAAAAGATGAAAAACTGAGGCATCCAGGCCTCAAATTACTTTTTTTGTATTCTCCGCAAATCATTCTGTGCCTTTATCCTCAGCCGGTTTTCGCGACCATGCAAAGATTATAAGCTTAATTAACAGGGTTCCATTTTTTCGGTAGAATCGGGCTGTAACCCATCAAGCTCCGAGGAATCCCTGAAACTGACGATTAAGGATGCTATAAGGACCAGAAGACATCCGAAAAGTGTTGTTGAGGATAAGGAAATTCCCAGAACCACCACATCGAAAAAGACCCCTGCAACCGGTTCGATCAGGGCAAGCAGGCTCCCTGTCTGAGATTCCAGGTTAGCGAAGCCGATGGTGGTAAGGATCCCTCCAAGCCCTACGGAAGCCATCCCGAACGACATAAGGGCTGGCATATTTTCCGCAATCAGGGGCAGAGGGGACTCAAAAGCAAAAGGTACCATAAAAAGGCAGCTGATTGCGGTCCCCCAGAAGGCGATAGGAAACTCGGAGTATTCGCTTTTCAGGATCCTAACGTTCATAATGATGGCTGCAAGGATCATCCCCGCAAAAAGCCCTGAAGCAATCCCGATAAAGTGGCTACCGGAAAGCTCAAACTCCGAAAACCCGCCTTCAGGCCTGATCACCAGGAAAACTCCCGTAATTGCCACTAAGAGGGCAGCTATGCTTTCCTTTCCGATTTTTTCTTTCAGCAGAAAAGGAGACGCCAGCATAACGTAAATGGGAGCCGTGTATTCGAGTAAGATGGCTATTGAGACGCAGGTCTCTCTCACACAGATAAAATAGAAAAACATGTTCACAACGACAAAAATACCCTGCATAAGTAGAGATATTTTCTTTTTTCCGGGTTTAAGTTCCCGGACCCTGCCAGTCCCCAGGACGAAGAGCATGATAAGGAGCAGACCGAAGAATAACCTGTAAAATATAATGGAAGTTATGGGCATGTCCCGGATGTGTACCAGGAAAAGCCCGGTCATCCCGTAGAAGGTGCAGCCGAGCAGCACCGCTAGGTGAGGTCCTTTTTTCGAAAGAAGCATATGGCAGGTAAAAAGGATTTATGCTTAAAAATATGCCGGAACACTTCCAGAAATGTTTTATAAAAAGGACCCGATTTCCGGGTGTTACCTCACTCCTCACTTGATATTGTTTTCGGTAATTCAGATATTGTTTTCGGTAATTCAGATATTGTTTTCAGTAGTTCAGGAACTGGTAGGTCCGAGAAAACCTTAATTTGACACCTCTCTCACCTGACCCTGTAAACCGTTTTTTCCAGCGAAGAGATTCGAAATCCTCCGCCAGCTTGCCTGGCGGCCCTCACAAAAGATATGAAAAAGAAATAGAGATATAAAAACTAATTATCTTTTAGTTGTGTTTTAAATTCTCGGTTTTGTTTTTTCTTCTTTTTATCCTTTCTAGCTTTTATTTTGTAAAGGCGGGGCTCCTTCGTCGCCCGTGGACAAGAACGACGTGATATGGCTATTTCCGGTTGTATGGGGACATAATTCAAAATATTTTCCGGTTGTACGGAGTCTTAGTCCAGAATTTAGAGCCAGAAGCTGCCCTTATTGGACTTAATAACATCAATCGAATAATAAAGGAGAATAATGCAGGACTATCGATTTCCATGAAGGCGTTTCATTTATTTCTGTGGAGGTATTTTAATTGAAAAGGTGTTTTAACTGAAAGGCAATTTTGAAAACGTAAGCCTGATCGAGATCCATACCGCAGTCCTTTTATTCGGGCTTGCAGGCCTTTTCGGGAAGCTGCTTACCCTACCCCCAACAATAATCGTGCTTGGAAGGGTTTTCTTTGCAGCTATTTTTCTTTTCTCGGTGCTCCTTTGCCTGAAACATGTCGTAAAACTAAACAGGAAAAGCGATTATTTCAGGATGGCCTGTCTCGGCATGCTCCTTGCCGTCCACTGGACGTCGTTTTTCAAATCGATCCAGGTCTCCACGGTAGCCGTGGGACTACTGACTTTTTCAACTTTCCCGGTATTCACCACATTTCTCGAACCTTATTTTTTCAATGAAAAGCTTAGAACCAGAGACATAACAGTTGCCTTCATTGCGCTTGCCGGCGTATCTCTCGTGATCCCGGAATTCGAGATATCAAACAGCATAACTCAGGGGGCTCTCTATGGGATCACCGCAGGGCTGACCTTTGCCGTGCTGTCCATCCTTAACAGGAAATTCGTAAAGAATTATTCCAGCCTGGTCGTTGCCTTCTACCAGGACTCCTTTGCAGCCCTTTTCCTGTTCCCTTTCTTAATTCCTTTCCTGCTTTTACAGGAACCGGTATTCCAGCCCAGGGAAATCTTCCTGCTTGTACTGCTCGGGGTTGTCTTTACCGGGATTGCCCATTCCCTCTTCATCAGAGGCCTCAAAAGTATCAGAGCCCAGACTGCAAGTATAATTGCAAGCCTTGAGCCGGTATACGGGATCATTGCAGCCGTCCTTTTGCTCGGGGAAATTCCGGAATTCAGGGTGTTTCTGGGAGGGACCGTTATCCTGGGGGCAGCCGCCTATACGACTTTCAAGTCCGGGAAAACTGCATGAATACTCCATTAAAATAATTACTCCTCAGCTCATTATATCTCAAGCCTCTAGGACGCCGGATGAATATTTTTGAGGGGGAGAGGGTGGTACTTGCCAGGGTGGAGGGGAGCAAACTTGTGGGACCGGGCAATTCATAAATAAGCGGGAAGTAATTCTGAATTGACAAAAGCCAGCAGTATCACATTTGAATTCCAATTTCCTGGCCTTAGTTTTTGAAAGGGAAACCCGCTTCAAAGTTGGTGAGAACTGAATCTTGAAACCGAGCCGGGTAAAGTCCCTGCATCGATAAGAACCCTAACAAACTTAGACATCTGGGGTACAAATATTTATTATGCAGTCAAGGGATCGCAATGAAAAGAAAATGGATAAAGGATGACACATCTTTCAGTTATTGTGTGGAGGCAGACCTGAAGGATATAGCATCAATGCTTTCAAAAGAAAGTGTATGCAAATACATGTTTTTTGGGCCGAATAAAGAAGAAGATACAATGGCTTACTTTTCTCCACTGGTCAAATCAATTGAGGAATCTTTAAAGGATGATAAAATGCCGGATTGTCATGTTTTCACTATCAGAGATAATAGTGCCGGCGAATTTATAGGCCAGTGTGCACTGCTTCCGATAGAATTCACTAACGGGAACTATCTGATCGGGTATCAGATAGATGATACTCAGTGGAGAAAAGGATATGGTACTGCTGCCTGTGATTTCCTGGTATATTATGCTTTCAATGATATAGATGCATTCAGGCTTACAGGGGATTGTGCCAGGGGGAATTCGGGATCGGAGAGGGTGATGCTAAAATCAGGCTTTCAGCCTGAAGGCAGGCAAAGAAAATACTGGGCTGTTGGTGAAAAATATTTTGACAGAATGCTTTTCTCACTCCTGAAAGAAGACGTTCCTGAAAGCAGGTTAAAGGACTTGAATGATATTTACAGGTAAAGTCACGGAAAATATTGACCCCTTAAATTGGAGCCCGTCGACTTCAACCGCCAGAAACTTGAGGATGCGATGAGAGAGGCAGGGTTTCGCGAGAGAGTAAAGACTTTTTTCATGATGGAGGACGTAACGCAGTACACCAGGAAGAAGCTGTGGATTCCACCTTCCGTTACGTCTCAAGTGTTTCCGAATCTAGGAGCGGGATTGTGTTCACCTACATTCGCCACGGAATTATTGACGGCCCCTCCCGTTACAAAGTGGAAGAAAAATTCGTCTCGATAGCCAGGCGCATGGGGATGCCCTGGATCTTCGGACTCGATCCAGAGGAAGTGGGACGGTACCTTGCCAATCGGGGTTTTTCGGTTGTCGAGCATGTGGAAGCCCCTGACTACCGGGAACATTACCTCAAGCTTCTGGGCCGTCGGATGAATATTTTTGAGGGGGAAAGGGTGGTACTTGCCAGGTTGAAGAGGGGAAAACTTGTGGGACCGGGCAATTCACAAGCACACAGATCGTTATCCTGAATTGAAGAACATACAGGTTGCTGATTCCTGTGACCTTTCTAATTTCCCTACTCTCAGCAAAACCGAGATGATGCAAGTACGACACTGGCAAACAGCATCGATAGTGGGAACTACGTCGATGTGACTGCGAATTTCAAAAAACAAACTTAGGGTTTTTTAAGGAAGTTTTGTACATTATAGAGAAATATTCCAAAATAATACAAAGAGATTAATATAATATAAAATGTATTAATATACATAAATATGTCTTACGTAGTAAAAGCAGGGATTTCTTAATTTGCCTTAAATTTTAGATATAAAGAAACTAAGGCCTGATCCACAGCCATGTGACTATGTAAACATATATTAAAATAACATTGTTCGGGATCAAGCCGAAGGTTGCAAAGGTTACTTTCCTGCTATACTTCGTTCAGATACAGTCAGATTCGGATTCGATGAACGTTGCTCTCAAAAGGAACAAACGGGAGAATAAACACTGATGGGGGTAGGTAAAATAAAGGAGTTTAAATCGCTAAGTCCCGAGGGACTTCCGGAATCATTTGACGCGGCGATTCATGGTGAAGAACCAATCGTCCAGGTAGAAGAGTCAAAAGGACGCATAAGCATATCGTACACCTTTCCAGGATTTTACCTTTCGGACAACAGCCTTGATGTTGACGGGGAAAGGATAAACTTCAAGGGAATTAAAATTCCGAAAGCGGGTTTTTTATCCGAAAGTGGAAAACCCTTATTGCCGTCGTTTGGTAGGTATGTACAGATTCCTTTCAACTTCAACTTTGAATTTACTGTAAAGAAAGGCAAAACCGTACAGTTTGATGATTTGTTGCTATTGCCCGCACAGGAGGAGCTAACGGATAATCCTGAGGAAGAACACGCTTTTGAATATGATGAAAAGTTTTACTCTTCGGATGAGTTTTATCCGGAAAACATTGTTGAGGTTACCGGCCCATTTGATGTGGATGGTTACAACTCTTTGCTGGTTCATGTAAGGCCGTTTCAGTATAACCCGGCCAAAAAAAAACTTGTGGGCTACGCAAACATTGTAGTTGAAATCACAGTAACGCCGGCAACAAAGGAGTCTGATGAATACCCTCTAATTGATCGGGAACTCAGCAGGGAATCTTTTGGAAATTTTTTCCTTAATCCGGGAAGGAGAGTCGACGAGAGGCTGGAGATTGAAAAACCGACGGTAGTAAACCGTTGTATTCAGCCGGGTCCGGAGTTTCTGATAATCTACCATGATATATTCAGGGAAGCAGCGGAAAAATTGGCGAAATGGAAAAACATGCGTGGAATACGCACGGAAACCATTTCAATCACAGCTGTTGGCAATACGGTGAGCAACATAAAAAAATATATTCGCAACAAAAGAAAAGCCTGTTCCTCTCGCCTGCGATATGTCCTGTTATTTGGGGACGTGGACATGATTGCATCCGAAACCATTTCAGGTGGGCCTTTCGGCGCGAATATTACCGATTACTACTACTCCACCCCCAAAGACCCGGTGGGCTCCAATGACATTGTAATGCCCTGGCTTTCTACGGGCCGTATCCCTATGAGGAAACCGGAAGAGGGGGCGGATGTGGTTGAACAGATCATACGCTTTGAAAAGGACCCACCCTGTGATCCCGAATACTATAGAAGGATGGCTTTCGGGGCTTATTTCCAGGATGATAAGCCTCTGGATGGAAGAGCCGATAAAAAGTACATGAAGACCATGGAAGCTATCCGGGAACACATGATTTCACTGGGTTTCGACGTCGAAAGGGTATACGTTTCAAGTAATCCGAATCCACAGGAGTATATTGATGGAACTCCGGTTCCTGCAGAGGTGAAAAATTCCATCGTTGATGGGTATACCGCAACGGATATGCTGATTTCCGCAACCACGGAAGGACAGTTAATTATGGGGCACAGGGACCACGGATTACCTAAGGGATGGGACGAACCGTCCTTTACCAAAAGGAACCTGGACACCATTCTTAGTGAATATCCAACAATATTTTACAGCATTAACTGCGTAACGGGGCAGTTTGACCTGACCGGGCCAACCGAATGCTTTGCAGAAAAAATATTGAAAATGAAAGGAGGCTCCCCCTCATTAATTGCAGCCACAAGAGACTCAGGCACATGGCGTAACGATAGTTTGATAAAGGCGCTGTTTGATGCCATGTGGGCCGGACTGTTGCCTACTTTCCCCGGTTCGACGTCCAGCTACCCGGTGAAGTACAACCGGCTGGGAGATATCATGAATTATGCAAAGTCGTATCTGCCAATCGCGCATACCGGAGAAAACGCAGGCATCAAAGATCACTTTGAAATTTACCATGTCATCGGGGACCCAACTATAGAACTCTGGAGTGCCGAACCCCTACCTGCAGGTCTAAAGGCTAAAATAATGATGAACAATCTCTATATTTCCCTATCCAGTTGTCCGAAGGGAGGGGTTGTTACAGTCTGGTATGAGGACAAAGTGATTAAGAGGATAGAGCCTTCTTCGAAATACATAAAAATACCATTGAAAGAGATCGTACTGAGACCGATTAGCGGGAGGAGAAATATAATTTCTGTCTGCTTCCATGCGCCAGGGCATCGTTTCCGCCAGGTTCATGTAAGATTCTGAAGTTTGCAGCGGAATTACATAAAATTTTCAAAAGGGGGTGATGGATCAAAAAATTATAATCACCTGCAATATTGGGAAATTCGTATTTAAAAATGAAGTAGAGTACTATAATGCTGGGCATTAAGGAAGAATTTGAATAAATTGTTACAGATGTTAATGATGCAGGGAAACTTGGGAGGGAAAATAATGGCTGTTGAGGTAAAAAGTTACTACGCACGCTGGAAACCCGAAAACCACACCGGCTACATCGTTATCTATTGGGAAGGGGGTTCCAAAACGTTTCCTGAATCTTCCTTTGAAAGCCCGCAAGAGTTCCAGGTGGTCGTTGACTTATTGCGTAACGAAAAACCCATCTGGTGGGATGAACCTACAGGAAGGCTCTTTGCAAGCGGTGAACCTGTAGGCGAGGGAGAATAATTCGTTAAGAACGAAACTCAGTATCCTGAAATCGGTTAACCAATATTTTGATCTTTTATTTCTTTTTTTCTGAGGAATTTTACAACAACGGTCTCATTTTTATGTACTAATGCATGACGGTTTTGGAATCTGTATTTCTTATTGCCAGAGGTTTGAATACCTTGTTCTTTAACGACATGAATATTCCATTGGTTGATAAGTTCAAAAAACATTAGCTTAAATTATGGTATGTTTTCAGGAATAAAAGTGGTATGGTTTAAAAATTACTCGGAAAAGTAAGTACCTGGAGAACATTATGGGGAGTGATGCTAAAGTAAAAAATGAACACTGTTAAATGGGAAGGTCACTTATTACCATAGCAGATAAGAGCCCATATTCTACGAAAAATAATGATAATTGTTCAAAGGGAGCCTTTTATGAAGCGCAAAACCGGTATTTGCTTTTTCTTATTGATCGTGGTTATAACTGTGATCGTGTCGGGGTGTACCTCAGGCCCGGGTAGTAACTCTGAAGAGGAAGTTGAAAACATCGAAGAAATCGAAGGCCTCTGGATGGGAAGCCTGGAACTCCAGGGCGGGCAGGAATTGAGAATCTTATTCAACATCTCTACCGGAACAGATGGGTTGCCAACTGCCTCCATGGACAGCCCCGACCAGGGGGTAAGCGGCATACCCGTAGAGAAGCTCAGTTACAAGGATGGGAACCTGCGCCTTGAAGTGACATCTATCAGGGGTGTTTTCGAAGGGGTGCTGAAAGAGGACGGCACAGCCTTCGAAGGAGAGTGGAAGCAGTCCGAGCATGTCTTCCCGGTTGTGCTTACCCGCATTGACGAAAAACCCGAAATTCGCAGGGAACAGGACCCTGTAAAACCCTATCCTTATGACGATGAAGAAGTCGTTTATGAGAATAAGGAGGCAGGGATCAAACTTGCAGGAACCCTAACCACACCCAGGTCGGAGGGCCCCTTCCCCGCCGTACTGCTCATAACCGGGTCCGGCAAGCAAGACCGCAACGAAGAGGTTTTCGGGCACCGCCCCTTCCTTGTACTCTCGGATTACCTGACTCGCCAGGGCATTGCTGTTCTCAGGGTCGATGACCGGGGTGTGGGGGGCTCGACCGGGAACTTCTCCAATGTCACCACCGAAGATTTCGCAGAGGACGCAGTTGCAGGCGTTGAGTACCTGAAGAGCCGGGAAGATATAGACCCTGAAAGGATCGGGCTGATCGGGCACAGTGAAGGCGGTTTGATTGCCCCGATTGCAGCGGTCAGGTCCCCTGATGTCGCATTTATCGTGCTCATGGCAGGCCCGGGCGTGACGGGAGAGGAAATTATCCTGGCACAGAGCAGGCTGGTTGCCGAGGCTGACGGAGTACCCGATGAGACCAGCGCCAAAAATGATGCTCTTCTAAAAGACATATTCTCCGTACTTAAAACGGAAGAGAATGACACAATTGCCGGGGAGGAAATCCGCGGACTTATAACGGATATGGTGGAAAACCTTAGCGAAGAAGAAAAACAGTATTCCAGCTACACCGAAGAATCCCTGGATACCGAAATAAAGCTGCTTGTATCTCCCTGGACGCGTTATTTCCTGACCTACGACCCCAAAACGACCCTGATGGAAGTGGAATGTCCGGTCCTGGCGATAAACGGGGAAAAAGACCTCCAGGTGCCCCCTGAAGAAAACCTCGCTGCCATCGAGGAAGCTCTCGAAGCAGGTGGCAACGAGGACTATACCGTAAAAGAGCTGCCCGGGCTCAACCACCTCTTCCAGACCGCAGAAACCGGGTCCCCCTCCGAGTACGCAGCGATTGAAGAGACCATGTCTCCGGATGCTATGGAATTGATAGGAAACTGGATTCTGGAACATACCAGGGTGGAAGAGTAAACAAATGAGGTTTGGGAGCAAAATAGTGAGCTAAGGAACGGTGAAAACATATCTTCAAGTTTTCATTTGAGATTGCTCTGTGTATATCAATCATACAACCTCAATAAACCACGGATAAACACAGATGCACACAGATGGCTTTAATCCGTGTTTATTCGTGTCCATCTGTGGTTCTTGGCAGTAAAAATCCTTGATGTTATATTTGAATCGTTCCTAAGTATTACTTGAAACGGCCCCGGTTTTGTGACAGGGTTTAATGCTGATTCCAATTCTGGGATTTGCCTTCCTCGTGTCGATTCCAGGGGCCCTCACCGCCCGCTTTGCGGGCGGCCTTTCCCGAAATCACTAAGAATAAATGTTTGAATAAACTGCCATTGTGACCTTTTGCTTTTATTCGACTCACTTCAAGTCAATGTTCTGACACTTTTATTCGACTCACTTTACGCAAATATTCTGACTTTATCTCTAATTTCTATATTTCCAAAATAACTTGCATTGATTAAGGATTTCTTTATGAAATAATTTGAATTGAGTGAGGATTCCTACGGAGCCCGGATATTATCTGTTTTAAATTATATCCGTTTTAAATTTTATTTGATTCTGCTTTGCTTTCAATCATCTAATTTTTTGATGAGGAATTTACTTTTTGACATGTCCCTTCTTTATTCATATCTATCCGGAAAAAACCGGTCACCTTCGGTGACCGTGAACAAGAACGACATAAGATGGCTAATAAGGTTGTATGGGGACTAACTTAAAGATTCAGAACCGGGCACTTTTCCTTTTTGGCTAAAAATATCAAATGAATATCAACTGACTACCGGAATATATTAACTGACTACCTGCTGACTACCTGCTGACTACAGGAAGACTGCCAGAGGATGCAATTTACTTATATAATAATTCGATAATCTCTCTTATACAATAATTCAATACCATCTGTTTAATTAACTATGCCCTCACTCAAAAAATATTTGCTTTGAAAGACACTGATCTTACATAACGGACCTGGGAAAAAAATGGATGAAAACCGGCTTGCATCAAAGTTTCAACCCTTCTTTTTAATTGTTTTGCAGATCCTCATTGGTGCATACCTCATCATCTACATGTTCAAGCTTTCGGATGCGCTGTATGTGGATGAAAAACCGGTTCAAAGTATTTCTATTATTTTTAACACGCTTATTGTAGTTATGCTGCCTGTATCTTTTTACTTTATCCACATCGAATTTTCAGCTAATTACTCCGAAGTTACGGGGAGCCATGACATATGTACTCTCATATTCAGGTATTCCCAATTAGCTGTGGTTGTTCTATTGGGCTTGATTGTTTTAGGAGATATTGTTTTCAGGGTTGAGATAGCCCGGGAATTGAAAATATTGATCACTGATCAAACTGCAGGTTCTGGCACTCATTTTTTAGAGCTATTCAGGTCAATTATTGCATACTTTAATACTGCCATATATTTGTTTGTAATTGCTGCTTTCTTCCTGTTGATCCTTCTGATATACCTCCTGGGGAGGTACCGCGACACCATATCCCTTTCACTAAAATCAATTAAGTATATAAAAATGGGAGAATGGGAACAGGCCAAAAAATGTGAGATGAGGAAACTGGCGCTTCTGGAAAATAAATACGTTTTCAGGGGCCTCAAAGATTTCTTCCATAAATTGACAGAATACGATTGCCATTATAACCTGGCCCTATGCCACCTTATGCTGGGTAAATACCAGGAATCGATAAAAGAGATTAGGAAAATTTTTAAAATCGACGGGCACACCCTGGAAAGCATTTACAAAGGGGAACTTGACATACTCAAATTGCTGCAGGCCAGATACCCGCAAAAGCAGCCCGAAAACAGGCTCCTCCAATCTTATACCCGTCTCAAAAACAGGATTGTCAACTTTGCAATTCCCGGAAGCTTAAAAGGAAAGTACCCTTTACTAACCCTTTTTTCAGCATTTTTTGCCATCTATGCTCTTGTGATTTTAATCTGCGGGCTGGACGGAACTTCATATTATTTCAAAAAAGATTACACAACCGGCATTCAGTTTATCGGCATGTGGATATTTTTTGGCATTTTGCTATTTCTACCGTATTTCATCACCCGATTTTCAAGTTCCGAAGTTGAGCGGGAATACTCCGGGACTGTCTTCGACCATCCCGATAGCAACGAAAACTGGAACCCTTCCTCCAGCTTACCCGGCTTGATAAAAGCATACAAGCTCTTTGTGCTCGCCCTCCCGGTATGCAGCCTTTTCTATGCAGTGCAGTGTACCGAGTGGTTTAATGTACTGGTTCCGCTTATGTTTGCGGAGTTAAACGCTGATTACCTTTACATTGCAGGCATGATATTCCTCTCATTTTCTTTTTTTGTCCACTTCTTGCTGGTACTCTCAATTATGGATTACCTGGCATATTTTATAACCAGGCCGCTGAATGAAAACCTGGCCCTTAAGTGGTTAGTGGAACTGTCTTTTCTGATAATGGCATTCCTGCCCGGGCTCATCTTCCTATTTTTAACCGTTTTTTTAACAACTTTCCTGGAAGGCGCTTCTTACCCCTACAATTCCGTGCTGGTTTTTTCGATATTTGACCTGGCCGAATACGGTCCGAATAACCCTGTGCACATACTGCCCCATTTTTTCCTGACAGTCCTCGTATATCTTATATTCTCAGGGTTCCTTTATGAGCAGTTAAAGTTTATGGCAAACAAACAGGCGGGAGACTATTATTATGGAGCAGGCAAATATGCCGAAGCAAGTGAACGCTACGGACTTGTGGAAAATCAGTTAAGCGGGAAGCTATATACGAAAATTCATCCTTTTCCCCCACCATTTTTTTTAAGGTATTACCTGGCCTACGGGGACAGTAAGTTCAGGGCAGGGAAGCCCGAAAGCCAGAGAATATCCGAAAGCCGGAGAATATCCGAAAGCCGGAGAATATCCGAAAGCCGGAGAATATCCGAAAACCGGAGAATACTCGAAGCCTCCGCACTTCTGGATAAGGCCTTAAGCTATGCACAGGAGTTCCCGAATTCATACCTGTGGAAAATATTTTACACAAAGGGCCTTCTCGAAGCGGAAAAGCAAAATCTCCGGGGAAGCTATGAAAATTACAAAAAAGCGATAGATGCGATCGAAAACCTTCGGGGAAGCATAAAAATTCCCGAAAGGAGAGGAGACTTTTTCGAAAACAAGATCGAAGTTTACAAAAAAATGGTTTCCACCTGCCTGGAACTGGAAAAATACGAAGAGGCGTTCGAGTATGCGGAAAAAGCCAAAGGAAGGGTCTTTCTCGACATGCTGGATTCTGCCAAACTCAACCTGAAAGCCAGTCCCGAACTGAAAGAAAAAGAAGCCGAGTACGTCAGAAAAATAAAGGAACTCCAGCTAAAAGGCGGGACAAGGACCAGAATGGGCTCCCTGGATTCCGAACTGGAAGGAGTCTGCAAGGAATACGATGAATTCCTTCTAAAAATAAAGGAAGAAGACCCGGAGTATTATGCCATAAAAACAAGCGGAGTGACAAACATTGAAACAGTACAGCGCTGCCTGGAGGAAAACGAAGTTGTACTGGAATTCTTCATTGCGGAAAAAGCAATCCTGTTCATAATCCAGAAGGAAAACTTTAAGGTAAAGGTCCTCCCGACAGCTGTGGACACCCTCCATGAAAAAATAGTGGATTTCCGGAAAAGGATCGAAGCCGAAAGGATGGAACTCAGAAAACATGAGGCAGAGAAAGGGGAAGAGAGCAAAACCGATTCAACGGGATCAGGGAGCGAAACAGGGTCAAAAGAAGGCCAGGAAAAGAAAAAGCTAAGGCGCCTGAAATTTGTAGCCCGGGACCTTTACCGGGATCTGGTGAAACCCTGGGAGAACGAATTACAATCCGGACCCTGTGATGACTTAGCCTGCGTGGAATCTGTCTGCGATGAATCAGTCTGCGATGAATCAGTCTGCGATGAATTAGCCAGCAATGAATTAGCCTGTAGTGAATTAGCCAGCAGAGAATTGATTATTATTCCTCACGGCATTTTGCACTATCTTCCTTTCAATGCCCTGCACGATGGGAAGAAATGGTTCATCGAAAAGTACGAAATAAGGTTTTTGCAAAATGCTTCAATCCTGGAACTGCTGGCAAAAAAGAAAATTAACAGCCAGAAAGCCCTTGTTGTCGGAAACCCTACTTCAAACCTGGAATACGCCGAAAGCGAGGCTTTGAGCATTGCCGAAAAATTGAATACAAAAGCCCTTATTCGGGACGAAGCTACAAAAACTTCGGTCCTGGAAGAGTTCGGGAAGAAGGGTATAATTCATCTTGCATGCCATGCAAGGTTTATCGAAAAAGCTTCCAGGCTATCCCACCTGGTCTTTGCCGACGGCAATCTCTTTGTGACGGAGATCTACAACCTCGAACTTGAAACGGACCTTGTTGCCCTGTCGGCATGCGAATCAGGCCTTGGAAGCCTTGATAATGGAGACGAAGTCGAAAGTATGACCCGCGCCTTCATGCGTGCCGGGGCTCAGACTGTTATTTCATCCCTCTGGAGTGCTTACGATAAAAGTACAGAGCACCTGTTTTTAATATTTTATGAAAAAGAAGGGAGCAAAGTACGGAGGTTAAGGGAATCCCAGCTTGATTTGATGGAAACCTACGAGCATCCCTATTACTGGGCCCTATTCGAATTGTTCGGAGAAAAGTGAGAAAATTTTCGATTCATCTTTACTCGTTTAGCCGGACATTTTCGCCATCAATCGATAATTTCTCCTCGTCTTCCAGGTCCGATAAAGCGTCCATAAATTCTCCGTAAGCGATCTCATGCATATCCGGAGCTTCGTTCAACCTATCTCTCAGCTCTTTGAGGGACATGCCTCCTTTTTCGGCAAGCAAGTCCAGTATTGATTTTTTGATCAATTCAGTAAGCCCGCCTCCGGTCATGTCTTTCTCGTCCTGGTATTCCTCCTGACCCTCCAAATCAGTGTATTTTGAACCTCTTACCGCTGCCACAGGCGGGTTATTGGATATCATCGAACCGGAAACAAAACTTGAGCCTAGCTTCTTGATTTCCGGAATCTTGGGAAGTTCGGGAAGCTTAGGAGGTTCGGAAAGTTCAGGGTATTTGGGAAGCTCAGGAGATTCAGGAAGTTCAGGGAGTTCAGGGGAATAATCGGAATTTCGGGAATCGGGTTCGGAAAAAAAAGCGTTTAAAAAATCAGTGTAAAAGTGTTCCAGAGAGTGATTATTCAACTGTTTCCGGATTTCCTCAAGTACTTCCGAAAGGTCAGGGTCCTCTTCCCGATAACTATATGCCTCTGCCAGAAGGGAATTTTTAATCTGCTTTACTCCGGGTTCATCTCTTTCTTCTTCAGCTCTTTTCAGTTCGCTTTCCAGAATTTCGAAGCGTGAGATGTCCTGCACTTTAAAGGTGTCAACCAGATCTCCCAGGAATTCATAGAATAGATCCAGCTGCCCGTTTTGTTTCGCATGCTGCTTCCACCTGTAAACCACATCAAACGGGATCCTCCCCATAAAGAGCTCATCATAATCCATATTACCACGTTCTTTCCATCAATTCAGGTTTTTAAATACTTCATATTTTGCCTCTACGACACAACGCCTTTGTTTTCCCGTTTCCTCCTTAGGCCGTATTTCGAGCGGTGCCAGGAACTTTCCGGGACTGTACATTACCTTTTCAAGCAGTTGAATACGCTCACCTCTGCTTTCCGTACTGCAACCTCCTTCCCGGTCACAGATCAGGTTAAGGTCCAGAACTGCCCCGTACCCGTACTTCTTCTGGATTAATTCCCTGACCTCAATGTCCCCAATCTCCAGGTCTTTGATCAGGCCAAAACAGTTGAAATACACTTCCAATTCCCTTTTATTTTGCTCCATTCTATCCTGATCCCATCCAGCCTTTTTCTTTCGTTCCTGATCCCATCCAGCCTCGTACCCTCCATTCTGTCCCCCTTTATCCTGTATTCCATTCTTCCAGTCTCTTTCATAAGAAGCGATTCCTTCTCCGCATTCGACCTGGATTAATTTCTCTATTAGTTTTCTCCTTCCTTCCAGGTCCGTAAGTTTGACTATCAGTAAAAAATCGAGTTCCTTACTTATGCTCCCGTACCAGGGACAGGTTCTCCTGGATTCGATATCCCGGAGCAAGCGGACCAGGCAAAGGCCCATGGGAGTGAGTTCCAGGAACTCCTCCCCGTTTTCATAAACAAGAGCAAGAACTCCACTCTGGAACCCTTTTCTTAGCGTTTCGTAAAACTTGCCGGGGTCTTCCTCATATCCCGAACCCGCACAAACAGCTCTCTGCCTAGTTTTTTCTTGAAAGAAGCTGTTCATTATTACCGAGGCTAGCAAGGGCTTTGCGTAAGGGTTAATGCCCTGAAGGGCATCCCTGATGTTTCCGATGCTTTCAGGACTCATGCTTTTCAAATTAACTCTCTTCGGGTTTTTGGCTCTTTTTTTACGGAAATCCCCGGACATGATGAGATGAAGGGAATAATCGGCTTTTTTTTCAATTGTTTTACTCATGCTTCCAAAGCCGTCAGGAAAATTAAAATGTTCCAGAGCCTGTTCCAGAGCAGACCCGGATTTTTTCCTGTATGCCCTGCTGCATTCAACAAACTCTTTTTTGTTCCCCCTGTTTTCATAAAGAGCCGTGCAAAATTCTTTTAACTCGATTTCCTGATTTAATTCAGAAAATTTGTACAATTTTTTTATAAGTTCTTTCCCTAAAAAGGATATCTCTACAGCCTTGAAAAAACGATGGACTCTGCTATCATCCTTCAAATTGGAGGAAACCGGATAGTAAATGGGAACGGCAAGGTTCAATCCGTACAGATTATCAACCACAACATTAAGGTCCCCGAATGCTTCCTCCCTGTGACCCCTTTCAAAGCGGTTTATAATATCTTTATTCCGGAAGAGCCCCTCTTCATAGGAAACATCATAAAGTATTTTTAATACATCAATATGGTTGCTTTTTGCCAGGGAACCCCAAAGAGCGTTCCCATAATCACTTTGAAAATACATAGCTAACCCTGAGTACACTGGATATTATTTACTACCCATTGATATTCAAAAATTAATATCTGTTGGTTACCTCCTGAGCAGCCGATTGTCTCTCTCAAAATGCATAAACAGAAAACGCCGAATGATAAAAATATTTAATAAATATAAATTATTCAATAAATACAAACTGTTTCCGGGTGGAGCTGAATTAAAACTTATTGTAAAAGGTCCCGGAACCAGAGCCTATCGCAACCCGTTCTATAAAGACAAGTTCTGGCTCCCACCGGGTTTACTTCTTACTGCTGTCCTATCGTTTCCGAAAGCCTCCTGCTCTCTTCCGAAAATGCCTGCAGGAGGTCATCCGGGCAGATCTGAGGCCTGTCGTTTTTACCGATTAGCCGAATCCTACTGCTGATCGCCGAATCTCCTTTAAGGAACCTCTCAACAGCAAGATCACTTGCCCTTACCACAGCTCTTTCAAGGTCCCGGCCAGTAAAGGCGTAAAGCTTCCCGTTTCTGGAACAAAACTCCGGCTCCGTTGTCAGGACGGCTTGTTCGATATCACTGTCATTAACGGCACAGTGCTGAGGTGCTGTCTTCAGAAGGGATTTTACGATCCCGCACCTTACTGAAAAGTCAGGGAGGGGGATGTTGACCATTTTAACTCTGGTCTTGAAAGCGGTGTCGATATCTTCTTCCCTGTTGGTGGCAAAGAGCATGATGAGGCGGTCTGTCCCGAACTGCAGGGACTGCACGCCGTCCATGAACTGGAGAATTTCCGCCATAAGGGCCACAGAGGCTTCATGGGGGTTCTTTGCCCGGGAAGGTACCAGGTGGTCTACTTCATCAATGAAAAGAAGGACTTTTTTCTCGCTCTCTTTACAGAGTTCCCCTGCCTGCTTGAAGATGCTCTGCATGCGGGCTGCGGACTCCCCGTACCCGCTTGAGCGGATCTGGGCCGCATCAACTGCAATGAAATCAGCCTCCATTCTTTGTGCAAGGGCTTTTGCAACCGTGGTTTTTCCTGTCCCCGAGGGACCCGCAAGGAGGATGTACTGTTTGTGGTTTTTATAGCAGGGCATCTCGGGAAACCTGAGCCTGCGGGTATAGAATTTCTCGATATCATCCACAACCTTTCCGGCAGTCCCGTGGATATTGATTTTTTCCCCAAGAGGCACTCTGAAACTCTCGATCGGAACCATCCGGGCAGATTCTTCACTGGAGCTTACCTTTTCCGCTCCGTATCCCGATGAAAGCTTGCTCAAAAACCTGTATATCTCGTCATCATTTTTCTCGTTTGCAAGGAGTTTCTGGATCGAGACAAGCTTATTCTGAACGGACCTGCTTTTTGATTCTGCAAGCAGCCTGTCAACCTGGATCCTGAAGAAGCGGTCCCTGCACAACAAAAAATTCGGTATATCACCTTTTTCAACGTAATGGTTCAGCTCCTCCCATGCTTCGTTCACCAGGTTTTTTTCCTGAGGAGCAGGCGAAAGCACCTTGCGGTTCAAGCCGGAGTTCATAAGCCTCCTGTTCATTAAAGCTAGCTCTGACATTCTGGAAAACACCTCTCTGGATTTATGAAAAAATAAAATTTCGTCTTTTTTCGGCAGGGATTGTTCAGTACATCTCCTTCAGTCCGCTTGAATCCGTTTCCGCATGAAGGTGGGAATTCAACCTTACTTTGAGCTGGTCTATCTGTTTTGAGCGGATGTCCTCAAACTCAGGTTCGTCAACCCGTCTCAAGACTTCCTCATAGCTCAGAAGGTCGGTTGCCTGAAGCTCGGACCTGTTGAGGAGTTTTTCCGCGGTCTCCGAAAGGGCCCTGTTGATCTCTTTTTCATCATATGCGCTTCCGTCTTCCAGAAGGTCCGTATCTATGCTTTCGAGTGCCTCAAGGAATTCGGAAAGGTAGTCCTCGCTTATCTCATCTCCATCTTTTATTATGTCGTGCCTGTTTTTCAGCTCATCAATGATCATTTCAATCAACTGGACGTTGGCATCGGCATTACAGTAGACCCCATAACACCTGTTCAGCCGCTTCTCCGAAAAAGAGGCTTTTTTCAGGGATTCTTCCGCTTTCCTGGTAACTTTTCTCCGCAGTCTCCGGGTCTTTGGTTCACTGCAACTTTCAGTCGTATCGTCAAGGGCTTTAAGGCATTTTTCGGCTTCCGCGATCAGGGAATCATAGTCCGCCTCGGCTGACTCTACCAGGCGCCCGTACTTATGTTTCCGCTTTTCATAGTGCCGCTTTTTGTCTGTCATGAGGCGCGTTTTCTCCTCAATGCCCTGCAGTTTTTCGAATCTGGCCTGCTCTCCCGAAAGCTTGAACCGGCTGTTCCCGTAGCCGTCATCAGGCCAGTTTTTCCCCGGGCTTCTCCCCGGATAGCTTTCCTCTCTGCCCTTGCTTTTGTCCTGTTGAAGCCTTACACCCAGGGCTTCGACATACTTTCCCATCTTTACAGGTATCGATAAAGACACTTCAGGCCCTCCTTAAGTTTTAATCCCGTTAATTTCCTTTGAATTCGCTTCAAAGTCCCTGATAATGTTTCCTATCCTGTTCTTGACCGTTCTCAGGTCATTTTCACTGATCTCTTCGGCATCCCGGCTTTTTTCTTTAATTTGAGTCTCACGGATTACTTTTTCAACGTTCATCAGCTTCTCCGCATCCAGTAAAAGGGAATTCAAGAGCTGTGTCGAACAGAGAGAAATTTCTTCAAAGCGGCACCTGTCTTTATGTGTAATCGACCCGAAGCGGCTTTTATTCAACCTTACGAGCCTGTCCATTTCCTCAATCACGAGCGGCATTTTCGTGAAAACGAAGTGGTAATTGCCGATGAAGCGCTTGCGTTCCAGGACCGGCACTTCGAAGCGGAGCATCAAAGCTTCTCCATAATCCCGGGAAGAACTAAAATAATGTTCAATGTCAAGTTCCCAATCCCTGCCCTGGCTTCTCAGTTCCCCGTTTGTGAGGACTTTTTGCTTGAAAGTCTCCTCCTTTTTTTCCAGTTCGCATATCTGCGAGTAGGCTTCCTGAAGCACTGCTTTTGAGAAGAAAAACCTCATTTTCACTGAATCGGAGATTTTTTCGGGGGTATTTATTCTGGAACCTATCCAGGCCCTGGCTTCCCTATTAGCCTTCATCTCGATCCTCCCGGTTACCAGTCAACTTCTTTTCCGAGCTTGCTCCGTATCATATAGTATGCCAGGGCCCCGACAATGAAAGAGACAACCGGGTGGTTTTGCATGTAGGTGATCAGTTCGAAAAGGAAATCCCGCACCCAGTAAATTATGTTGTAGCACGCCAGCCTGATATCGAACTCGAAGTCAAGAGCCCTGTTAAATATCAAAACCGCACCCGGATCTATCGAGCCCAGGGCCGACCTGCATTCGGGTATAAAAGGTTGAAACCTGTGCCTGATTTCAACATACCCCGCCGCAAGAGCCAGCATTACAGCTGCGTATATTCCCAGGATTTTTAACCGGTTCCCGGGGGAATAACAAAACCCGTCTTTATCTCTCCCTGACATAACAATCTTTATATCTCCATGAATTTCACTGAGCGCCATAGCAGTCTTCCTCCTTACAAACAGGACATCTGTTTCAGCATAAGGGTCAGTTTGAACATTTTATGACTGAATTTCGATATTTATCAAACACCGGTTCAATGCTTTTTTTCAATAATCCTGTCTAATGCTTCCGTTCAATGCTCCTGATAACCTACCGGGTAACCTTAGGAGAGCATGAAATTCAGCCCTGCCTTCTTCTGTTCCTTTTACCGTCTTCGATTTTTCGACCTTACTCGGTTATTATTATTGTTTTCTATTTTTCTACTTTCATCAGTTATTTTTACCATCTTCGATTTTTTTACATCCTTACCATCAAGATGCAACAAATTTTTACCATTGAATCCGGGGTAACAGTTTTACAATTTGAAACCTCCTGATCCGGGATTTGAGATGCAAACCTAACTTTGAAAGAGTCGTTATACATACTGTATCCCCGAACCTTTCGGGAATCACTCAGAATCCAATTTTTACATTGAGCAAACTTTCATACATACTGTATCCCCGAACCTTTCGGGAATCACTCAGAATCCAATTTTTACATTGAGCAAACTTTCATACATACCGTGTCCCCGGACCTTTCGGAACCCTTTCAAATTGCACGGATAGGTTTCAATTACACGAAAGAAGTGAAGAATGAAAAAAGGCAGAAAAAAGCAAACTTTTCCCGGGAGAATTATAGTGATCTGGATCGCATTTGATCCTTCGATAGCAATTGGATGGTTAGTTTTCTCACGGCTTCGAAAAACCAGAATAAGTGCAACTTTTCGCTCGATGAAATGATAGGATTAAATGGGAAAAAAGTAAGGTACAGGCAAAAAAGAGTTAGATGGTAGTACTTTCCTTTGTTGTGCCTGTTATTCTCAAAATATCATGCCCTTTTACTTAAATGCCACTCTCGTCAATAAAATTGATTCAAAACTTGCATGAATAATCTGTTATTACATCTGTATAACTATATCTGTATAATACTAATAGATAGTTTATTGAAATTAATATTTTAGTCTAATGATATACAGGTGAAATAATTATATATCATTAAATATCGTTTTTTGTTAGCGAAAATTAGTTGCGCGCAACTGACGTGCCAATCCAAATTTTTAGTTCATTAAAATAAGCATTTTTCTCTATATTAACACATTTCTTCAATTTTTTATGCAAAAAACGTGCATTTATAATTAAAAAGTTTATGCAGAAGCTTGATAATGTGTTTAATTTTAATTCCAAAGTGGGAAATCTATTTTTCGGAAAAAATACGGTTTAATAAAGTTTTAAATTCCATCGGAAATCAGCTGTTTCACCCTGCCAGAAAAAATGTTTATATAGTTATTCGACTAAGACAAAAATTGAAAAACTTTGAGAGTTGGGGACTGGCATATCCTTCAAAAAGAAAGTACTAAAAATTATTGGACTGTAGAAAGTAATAGATAGAAATGACTCATCATTGTCTGTCCTCCAACCTTGAAATAAAACTAAAGATCCCGTATAAAGCGAAAACTTATTTAAAAATTGAAAGGTGTGATCAATGAAGACATTGAAGAAATTGCTTGCATTGTCAATTGTATTACTGACAATTGTCCCGCTCGCTTCGGCAGATACGTCGGTAGCCCTGCTGGCCAACCAGACGCTTGAAGTCGGAATGGTAAACGCCACATGTGACGACACTAACCTCTCCGTAGAATATACAACACAAAACGGATGGACCTTAAACGAAACCCACCTTATCGTTGCAAGGAGCCTTGAGGATATTCCGGCAACAAAGAAAGGAAACCCGATCCCCGGCCAGTTTGAATATGGAGATGATCAGCTCCCCGGAGTGACAAAAGTTACCTATAACATTTCTCTTGAAGACCTGGGTCTTGGAGCAGGGGATGACGTGGTCATCGCAGCCCATGCAGTCGTGCAGAAAGAGGAAGTGGGAGTAGAAGATGGAGGCTTAATACTACTCGAAGAAAGTGCTTGGGCAGGTGACATTGACTTCCTGGGTAAGAACTGGGCCACATATTTCACATGGATAATTCCGGAAGAGACCTCGCCTATCCCTGATCCAGAACCCCTTGAACCCTGAAGTCGGAGAAAAAACATGAAGCACGCAGGAAGAACTTACCCAGGGACCTGATGCTGTCATGCTACAGGAAAAAAGACCCACCGTTGCTTTGAACCCCGGGTTGTGTAATTTACTCCACCATTACAAAAGCTCTCCTGCATGCTTCACTGCATGCTTCACTGCATGAAAACGATAAACAAAATACAAAGGGACCGGATTCCAGAAACCCAAAACCCCAGAGCTATAAGTTTCGGTCCCTTACCCATATCAATACTTTATCTTATGCCAGGAGTATTTTTACTCCATAAGATTTTTTAATTTTTCTATATATGATTTAAGCAGCTTTTTAGCAGGCCATTTAAAGTGAGCTGCCTGGGGTTTTCCTGACCTTCAGGAACCTCATGGAGCGGCGCTCTCCTTCCGACTCAATAAGCCCGGTTTTTGCCAGTTCGAGCAGGCGTAAATAGATATACGTATCCCCTGCCTGGTTGTATTCTTCGGAGAGTTTGCTGAGCGCTGCTCCGACAACTCTTGCCGCATTGACCCAGGTTTCAGGCACGGTTTCCCGGATCTTTTCGTCATAAATATCGGGAGATTCGGCATAAAGCTGCCCTCGCCAGAGAGTACGAAGCGGCCTGTCATCTTTTTTTAGCTCTTCCCACCTGCGCAGGTAATAGGCGAGTTCTTCTTCCGTTAAACGCCTAGCCCTGTTTTTCCCAGACAGGAGCCACTCCGGCCTTAATTCCCCGAGGGATCTCGGGACTACACGTACGGGTCCCTCATTTTCTTTTTCTTCATACACAACCTCAAGGCCGTCTGTAAGATCCACAACAAGGAGCCCGGAAGGATTTTTTTCCCGGGAAAGCAGTTCCAGGAAGCCCGTATATTCAAAAACGGACCTGCGGGTAAACCAGACGATCCTTTCGGCTTCGGTCTCAGAGACCTGCTTCCAGAAGTCTTTCACCCGGTTCCAGAACTTTTCGGCTTCAGGCGATTGAGTCATATAGTCTACGTCTTCTATTTCCGCAAAAAGGGATTTGAAATACGCTTTCCTCACTTCCGGGTCGTAAGGGGAGATCGGGCCCAGGCCCAGGTCATCGGGAAGGACCAGGACAGTTTCCCCGGGATTGCCGCGGAGAGCAAATCTCAAGGAACCCCCCGCCGATTCGGTGAAGATTATATGTACTTTTTTGTTTGCCATATTTGAGCACCATCTCTTTTAGAATCATTGAAGTGAGGAAGTGAATATACAGGATTTGTTTAATGGATGATAGGCTTACTCAGATAAAAACAGGCCGTAGCAGAAAAATATAGTTTACTTCTATTTTAAAAATGCCGAGTCTGAAAAGCGTTTCCTGAAAGACCGGGCTGAGGTTAAACCCCAAGCCCCCTGCCTGGAGCCTTAAATTGTTCTTGAGATAATAAAGTATCATAGGGTATATCTTCTCGATCTTCTCCCCGGTCTTTGAAGGAATCGCAGTAGGTACCCAGCCCATAATCGGTTTCAATTACGGAGCCCACTGTTACTCCCGCGTTGCCAAAACCCTGAAACTGGCCGCTATTTCCTGCATTGGGACAGGAGCAGTCGGATTTCTCTTTCTCTCCGAAGATCCGGAACAGGTTATCCGGATCTTCAACCACGACAGCCCCGAACTCCTGGAAATTACCCTCAACGGCATGGGGATTTTCATATTTTCCCTCCTTGCCCAGGGAACGGTCATGCCGGGTTCCGTGTATTTCCAGGCCATAAACAGGGTCAGAACATCCCTTTTCATCCAGCTCGGGAAAGTATTTATTTTCCTTTTTCCCTTGCTCTGGATTTTACCACCCTTCCTGGGTCTTGAAGGAGTATGGCTTGCAACCCCGGCTGCGGAATTCCTGATGCTCCTGATCGTACTGGGCCTGCTCTGGAGGGAGTTTGGAATTCTCAGGAACGGAAAAAACTGTAAGTGAGGAAGGCCCTTCCCTTGCTCCTGAGGTTGCGTGAATGCGGAAAAACGCATTCCTCAAGCTTCTTCGGCCCTTCAGCTGCTGTCGCTTTCAAGCCTGCCGCTAAATGTTGCACCTCCAAGCCCTGTCAGTTCTTCAATCTGAAGGGTTACCTCCTCGTTTTCAAAGGTCATGTTCACCTGGTAGTTGTTAATATTGGAGACCTCATTGTAGTAGAGAACGAATTCTGTGTCTGTTTTCCAGAACCCCTTCAGGGCAAGAGGTCCGAACTCCCCCCCGGGAGATAGGCGGTAAACATTATCCAGCCCTATCGGCAGCACCTGCTGCTCATCTTCCAGGGAGAGGTTGAGAATTGCTTCCTCCTGCCCCGGAAAACTCAGGGAGATAGTCATGACGCCTAGAGGGTTTGGCTCAATTACATACGTTTCACCTGAAATTTCCTCTGCCATCTCCGGCAGGGGAGGGACTGGTTCGGGATCAGGGGGATTTGAGGCAGCCGTTATTTTGTCCTGGAGCTGCCCATAGGCTTCCGGGTTTTCAGGCAGGGCCTGATCCGACTGCAGAGATGCAAGAAGGAAGGGAGAAAGATCTCCGGGCTCAAAACCTCCGCCTGTGGTCACAACTATAATGTTTTTCTCAGGCCAGACAATTATGCGTTGGCCGCCACGACCATTGGCTTCATAAAACCCAGGGAAACTGCCTGGGGCTGGGCCTGGGGCTGGAGTCCACCAATGGTACCCATATCCTACTTCCTCTTTTAGAGAGACATGCTTTTGCGTCGATTTATTCACCCATTCTGCCGGCACTACCTGTTCCCCTTCCCAGGCACCTTCATTCAGGTAGAGGTACCCCAGTTTTGCCATATCCGGGGGAGCCAAACGCAGGTCACCCCACCCGTGGTTGTTCCCCTGAGGGTCAGAAGGCCAGCTGACGTTCTGGATGCCGAGAGGCTCAAAAAGACTCGCATTGGCATAGTCCAGTTCGTTCATGCCGGTGGTCTCCCGGATGATCCCGGAGAGGAGATGCGAGTTGCAGCTGCAGTAGACGAAACGGGTGCCCGGTTCTTCTGCCATGGGCAGGTCAAGCGTAAACTGGACCCAGTCCGGGCTTTCCCGCATCTGATCCAGCGTGTTTTCATCATTTACGTTCTCAAAGCCCGACCTCATGGTAAGAAGGTCTTCCAGGGTCATTGCCTCCTTCCTCGCATCAAGGTTTTCCACGCTCCGTTCCGGGAAGAATTCCAGGACGGGCTGCTCGACACCTGAGATGTGTCCCTCGGAAATGGCAATGCCGGTCAGGGTTGACGTGAAACTTTTGGTAACGGAAGCGGTGTCGTGTATGGAACCCTCAGCAAAGGGATAAAAGTAAGCATCCGCCACGACGTAGCCGTTTCTTATGAGCAGCAAGCTGTGAATGTTAACGTCCTCTTCTTGAATGTAATCCAGCGTCTCAGCCAGTTTTTCCGAGTCTATTCCCTGCTGTTCCGGAGTTGATGTCCGCCAGTCCTCAGTTGGCCAGTATACGTCGGACTCTATGTCTGTCTCCGCATCTGGTTCTGTGCCTGATTCGGGCGTCTCAACGCAGCCGGCGGCTGCGAGCATGACCACCACGAGAGCCAGTAGTCCGAAAAATTTTGAATTCTTTGTGTTCCCCATAACTTCTACCCCCCTTGCAATGAACCTCAAAGCATGATGCCTGATTCTTTTGAATTCAGCTTATAGCAAACAGGATTCCCTGTAATAATATCGACAACATGCTTTGAATTCTGAAAATATAGTTCTACTAATATATAATAAACTAAATTTTATTAATATAAAAACCAAACCTTTCCCCGGGGAAAAGTAAGGCAGTTTATCTAATTTCAGGGCAATTAAGGGTTGAGCAAGATGCAAATCGATCAGATCCCAATCGGAAAGTTTTCCTTCATGACCCGCCTCACGCAAAAAGCACTCCGCCTCTATGACCGGAAAGGGCTGCTTGTTCCGGAAGCAAAAGATTCCTTTACCGGCTACCGTTACTACACGGTTGCCCAGGTCGAGAGGGGGATGACGATCAAAACTCTCGCATTCCTGGGATTTTCCCTGGACGAGGTCACTGTGCTTCTGGACGCAGAAAGCACGGGAAACTGTGAGGTTATGGAAGCCTGCTTCAAAAAGAGGCTTGAGGACATCCGGCTGGAGATCGGGCAGCTGCAGAAAATCGAAGGCATTTTGCGGGGCGCCTGCAAGCAAGACGGAAAAATACTGGAGTTATTCAAGATGTCAATAACAGATCCCGTTATAAAGGAAGTCCCTGAAATGCGCGTGATAAGCAAGCGCGAAAAGGGCGTTTACGCCGTAACGATCGGAAAACTCATAGGCGAACTCTGTGCCTGCGTGGACAGCCCCGAAAACCGGCGAAACCGCGTAAAAGTAACAGGCCCTATCATGTTCCTCTGCCATGACGAAGAATACAAAGAAGAAGATGCCGATATCGAAGTCGCCCTCCCGGTTTCGGGCAGGATCTCGGTGGAAGACCCGAAAATGGAAGTCAGGACCCTCCCCGGCATCCGGGCGATTTCCGTGGTCTACAGAGGACCATACCAGGGTGTCGAGGCAGGCTATTCCCGTATCTTTGCCTACGCCGCTGAAAAGAACCTGGAACCCCTGGGACATTTCGGCCCGAGCAGGGAACTGTACTTTAACGACCCTGCCGAAGTCCCGGAAGAAGAACTGATGACCGAGGTTCAGCTTCCGATTAAGTGAAGTCTTCAGGTGAAACAGATCTCTGCCGGTGAAACGGATCTCTGCCGACGAAGCAGATCCCATCCGACAGACAGACGCAATCGATTAAGCTGTGCCCCGGCACATCTTATCTTTTTTTCTCAAGGAACACAACGGTGTTATAGACCGGAGGCTCGGGATGCACCCTTTCCTGCTCCTCGAAACCCTCAGGAAGGTCAAAGAGGCAGCTCCCGTTCAGCAGTTTCCTGAGCCCTTTTTCGTAAATCCTGCACGAGATCCTGCTCCCGACAGGCATGACCTCCAGAAGGTGCCCGAAAATTTCCTTTTTGGGTTCCGCCTGGGCAGCCACCATCAGGGCTTTTACTCCTGAATCGGGACCTGGCACGAAATCCCTTCCATCAAGAGAGAAATGGTTTCCGTTGAGTATCCTTATATCTTCCGAAAGCCCGAGCTTTTCCAGGACTCTTTTTGACATATACGCCCGGGTGGAATTCTGCTCTATCCCGATGCTCTTTACCCCATACTGCCTGAAAAAAACCACAAGGGTAAGGGGAAGCGGCCCGCTCCCGAGGAAGGCAACCCTGTCCCCGGCTTTTAGCCCGAGCCCTTCGTATTCCGTGCGGACAAGTTTCAGGTAATTTCCGTAAAAAGGAAACTGCTCAAGGACGTCCCAGGGCGATTTATCTGCAAGGACTTCATTAGCATGCTCGGTTTCGAGTTTCACGGTGTACAGGTTCCTGAACCTGATGATGTCGGTAAAAATCGGTTCGAGTTCTTCCTTTTGCAAAATCTCCAGGGCTATTTTATCGTCCATCTCCAGCGTTATCAGGGCATCCAGTTTCCTGAACAACTCCCCGTTTCGGTCGGACGGCCCGTACAGGATTTCTTCATCGGACAGGTCCCTGATATCCCGGTGCAAAGCAAGAATTTCTTCAATAATATATTCCGGAGAAAGCTCCAGACCCTCATGAACTGCAATAGCCATTCCAATCCCCCATTAGTATTTGGATTCCCTGTGATATAATTCTGTTGAAAATTTCTTAAATAAAATATAAATAAAGGTTAGAATTCAGCATCCAGGTTCATGGAAAAGCTTTCTTGCAAAAGTGTTCACGGTAAGTGCTTAGGAAAAGCATGCAGTTTGAAAGGCAGGAACATCCACATTAATAGAGAAAAAATTAATGTTGTTTCCCTTCTTCAGTAGTTCGGGCGTATTAAAATGACAGACCTTGAAAACTGTGAACTCTGTGAATGGCGCTGTGGCGTAAACCGCCTGGCAGGAGAGCGGGGAGTCTGCCGGGTAGGTGGTCCTGAAGTCGCTGCAACAAGCCTTTCCGGAACCCTGAAAAGCTATTCCGTAACCCTGCTCGGCTGCTGTTACCGCTGCCTGCACTGCAACGCTTACCGCATCTCCCAGTACCCGGACCCTCTCTGGTGGTACGGCAGGCATATCAGCCCCGAAGAACTGGTTTCCGATGCTGAAACCAGGATCAGGGCATACAGCGGGTCTGCATACAATGAGCCTTCATATCGCGGGTCAGCCTGTAACGTTTCCGGAAAAGAATTCGAAAAAGAGTTCGAAATCGACAAGATAAGCTTCACGGGTGGGGACCCGATCATACACCTCCCTTATATCGAAGAAGTAGCCGGAGTCCTCCGGAAAAGGGATTCGAAACTCGGAGTAGGGCTTGCTACCGGCGGTTTTTGTACCCCAGAATCGATGGAAAGGATTGCGGGGATTTGCAGCAGCATCACACTTGAGATAAAGGCTTTTGATGACGAGGTGCACCGCGCACTTACCGGGGCACCCGTGGGACCCGTGCTCAGGAACGCCTCATACCTTGCAGAAAATGCCAGGGAAAAGATCCGTGTCTTCAGGACAGTGGCTATCCCCGGCATGACCGATAAGCAGGTCGTAAAGATTGCGGAATACATTGCAGCTCTTGACCCTGAAATTCCTTACCGTCTCATAGGGTTCAGGCCGAATTTCGTGCTTTACTACCATCCGGGGCCGGAAAAGGAGATGATGGAAAAACTTGCTGAAAAGTGCAGGGATGCCGGACTAAAGGACGTCGCCTGGAGCGGGTATTACCCGGAGGCTTATCCAGAGGGAATCGAAAAAAAGGCAGAGATACTGGAGAAACGTTATTCAGGAAACAGGGAGGCAGGGCTCACCGCTGCCTACGCTCTGGAAACGGGCTGCCCGACCCACCCCAGGAACTGCGGGGAGTGTGAACTTCGGGACCGCTGTCCGGCAACCCTTAGAGAACCCTGGAACCGGCGTTAGGGCGAAAAAACTTGAGGAACCTGTTTAAAAGGAAATCTGGCACTTCATAGAAAACGTATTACTTCACAAAAACCTATTATTCCGCAAGGAATATATTTTTACTGTTCAGGCAGTTTAGATCAGACTTACTTCAAATAGCTAAACCATTTTGATTTTATTTTCAACTCAATGACCTCCTGAATTCGTTTTTCGGAAATCGGGGATTCGGAACTACTGATAATCAATCAAATTTTATATATTAAAAGAGTGAAAAAGTTGATGTTTTCAGTTTATTGAGAAGGTGTACTATGAATCAACTAAAAAAAACAATTTGTGTTCTTTTCTTACTTACCTGCATGCTGCTAGCTGCAGGATGCGTATCCGAAAAACCCGTAGCAGATGCCGGGAACGACTCCCAGACTGAAGGAGTAAGCGAAAATGTTGCCACGGAACAGGTGGGAGCCCTCCGGGAAGCCCCAAGTGAAGTCCTGCTTCAGAAAGAGTATATTGCATCCAGGGTAAAGGACGCTGCCGCCCTTATTGAAGAAAAGGGAGAAGAATCGTTCCCCGAGTTCAGGCAGCCCGAGAGTGAATGGATGCAGAACGACTTTTACATCTTTGTCTGGAAAACCGATGGCATACGCCTTGTGTATCCCCCTAACACAGAAGGGGAAGGAAAAAACATGAACGGACTGCAGGATTCCAGGGGAAAACCGATCGGAAAACTCTTCATTGAAACGGCTCTTAGCGACGATGGGGAAGGCTGGGTTTCATATTACTGGCCAAAACCCGGAGAAGTCGAACCTTCCCTGAAATATGCCTTCATCAAGGGAGTTTCAGTTAACGGTGAGGACTGCCTGGTGGGATCGGGACTCTACGCCGATGACTACATCCTGACAAAAAACCTGGACGAATGCGAGTACTTCAGCCGGGAAGGAAACATTTTCATAAGCAACCTCTTCCACCCGGAGCTTTATGAGAAGGACGTGTACCTCGACTACAGCATCGCCCATGCCATCATCAAGCCCGGAGAGGCCCTTGCCCCCCACAGGATGAAAAACCCCGAGATCCACTACGTTCTGGAAGGAGAGGGAGTAATTTATATCGAAGACCTGCCTGTCGATCTGAGGCCCGGGCAGATGGTGTATATCCCCGCAAACGCCACCCAGTCAACCCGGAACACCGGTAGCACGAACCTGACACTCTTTGCAATAAACGAACCAGCCTGGGAAGTGGAAAACGAGGAAATCCTCGAGTGAACCAGACAGGCCTGGAAGTTCGGATTTAGATTTTAAGACGCAAATGAAAGTGAAGAACCGTTTGGAGAGTGTAAAGGCTAGATTTCTTCACTCTTCATTCAGACCTTTTCTACGCAAAAATGGAAAAAAAAGGTGTGGAATGGAAAAAAGCAATTTAAAGCCTAAACTGAAAGCCTGGAATCAAAGAATTATTCAAAAATCTCTTTCAGGTCATCCATACAGAGGGATACATCGAATTCCTTTAACCTGAAAAACTTCTTGGCACGCATGTCATTTTCTTCGAGCCGGAGGTCACTTTCAACAAAACCGGCCTTTTCAAGACGCTTGAGGTGCAGGTTTACCACCTGCCTTGAGAGGTCCAGGTCCTTGGCGAGTTCATATACGTACCTCTCCCTCTCAGCCAGCAGGTAAAGCAACTTTAACCTGACCGGGTGAGAGAGGGCCTCGCCGATTTCAACAATTTGCTGAAGTGATTTTGCCATCTGGAGTACCTTCACATGTTTTTAGGACTTTAGGACCTGAAAATATCCCCTAAAATGACCTGATCCTTATTAAGTTTTAGATTTCTTCCAGCTTATTCTTTATTTCTTCAACTGTCTTTTTGATATCTTCTACGTCCTTTTCAATCCTCACAAGCCTCTCATTGTCGCCGGGGGCTGCATAGCCGGACCTGTTCAGCAGCACGATCACTGAGCCGACAATGATCAGGATGATGAGAATGTTCAGCAAAAAACCCCATATAGAACCGTACATGCTGTATCCCATACCGTTCAAGCTTTTCACCTCGAAAAAAACAGATCTTTACAGAATAGATCAGTTTTTTCTTATTTTGTCTCCTTTTTCTTTAGATACTTATCTCAGCCATAAATATAAAAAATACCCGGTAAAAGGGGTTTTCGATGGTATATCGAATTAAGGCCTCGGGCTCGAGTTCAACAAAAAAAGGAATGGTTTAATAGCCATAATTAATAGCCATAAGCCCTGCAGCCGGTTCCTCTGGCATACCTTCCGCCATTTTGAGGCCCTGCAGGAACAGTGTAGTCAGTAAACACGTCACCTGTTACCGCATCGATTCTGGCCTGTTTATAAGCGCCGTCCTCATCCTCATAGTAAACGACCCACCAGCGGCCCATCTGATAAATATCGTTTTTTGAAACGCCGGCATCGATCTCATCCTTTGCGATTTCAAAAGCCTCGTCTACAGTCTCTACTTCAAGTTCCACAGGTTCACCCGTGCCTGCATAAGGGCCATAGGAACCATAGCCTGTGCAGTACTCCGGGCCATAGCCGGGACCATAACCCTGCCCCCCATATCCTCCGTTTCTCGCAGCCCACATCTTCATGGGCCCGAAAAAGCCGTTGTTCGTCTGAGCATTATTCACTGCAGCACTGACTGCCCCTGCTCCGAAAGTACCTATCACCAGAGCACTCAGGAGAAGTACTACCATTGTTTTCTTCATTTTTACGCCTCACCGGATTCATTTTTATATCTGATTTATATCTGATTTATGTCTGATTTTATGCCCATCTTTCATTTCCACGAGGCCGTTCAGACCAGGTGATCAATCATTATATGTAGTGGATATGCTACATATGTATCAATAAACCCATATAAATGCTGGCTGCTACTGCTGCCCATATATAAATGACCCGACGGTACTCCAACTTGAATTAACTTTCATGTCATCGGTATTTCTCCACATACCAGCCTACCACCGGCGGGACCCAGCAGAGGTTGGCAGCAATGGTTTCAAGGGCGGTGTAAGTCTGCGTGGTCGGGCTAAAACCCAGGAACCTTGCTCCCAGCAGCCCGAGGGGGACAAGCGTGATAACCGCAAGGCTTGCCAGCATCACGGGGTGGCGGAAGTACCTCGCAAAAGCGGCATTCCAGGAACCTTCTCTCTTTTTCAGGAAAAGCAGTCCCGAGATGTTGGCCCCAATCTGGTCGCTCAGGGCATAGAAATAGGGGATATAAAAACCCTGGATCCCGTACACGTCCACTCCTGCCAGCCGGCTTCCCAGGTCTATGAACCAGGGAATCGCAAGCCCGAACAGTTTTCCCCATCCATAGGCTTCCGCCATCGTGCCTTCAGCTTTCCGGAAGCGCTGTTTCACGGAATAGATACCTTCGAAAATGCTCTCCCCTTCTCCCGCAAGTGTCCTGACCAGCCACTGCCCTAAAGGGCTTCGCTGATACCCCTGCCCTAAAGGGCTTCGCTGATACCCCTGCCAGTCCAGGAAAATCCCCGCCAGAAGCCCGATGATGTACCCGGGAAGGGTGTATTTGATCAGTTCGGAGAATTCCTCTCCTTCAAGAGTTTCTTCATCAAGTTCATCTCCCACTGGGGCTCCTTCTCCAAGAGCTTCCTCGTTTTCTTTCTCCGGGGATTTTTCTTCTTTCTTAAAAGTTGCTTCTCCCCCCGGAGCTTTTTTCACTTTCAGTTCCCACTCTTTCCCCTCGGTTTTTAATTCTCTGTAAATTAATTCATATACACTTAAAGCCGGAATGTGTTATTACCAGGTTCTGGAAACACATTTAAACAGTAGAATCAAATATATACTGGAGAATATATGAAAGCTCTTGAGTGCAGGACAATCGACATAGCTCCCACGCTATCAAAACTGCTGCAAATACCCATGGTCCCGCCTACCGGCAGGCCGATTCCTGAGGTAATGAGTTTTGCAAATGAGAACAACTGCAAAAGAGCGGTTATAATTATCGTGGACAGTCTGGGCTACTCCCTGTACAGGCACTTCTCTTCGATAATGAAAAATACAGGGGAACTTGCCGAAAAAGGGCTGCTTTTCAAATGTAAGTCCCCGGCAACTCATACATCTCCCGCGATTGCGTCCATTTTCACAGGATACTTTCCCGAAGAGCACGGGATCTATTCAACCGGAGACATCTACGTTGAAAGAGCAAAAGACCCTGAAAATCCCAAACTGAAAAGCATCATGGAGTGGGCGTACCAGGCAGGGAAAAAAGCTTCAGCTGTGATCGAATCTGAAGGAGCCGAAAGTTTCAAGGGCAGGATAAAAGATTATTACGGGGTGCCCAATTCCGAAGACATCCTGGACTATGACCGGAAAATAACGGGATACGCAGTGCAGTCCCTTCAGGAAAAACCCGATATCCTGGCCGTGCACCTGCGGGCTCTTGACCGCTTTTCCCACAGGGCCGAAAGCTGGGCAGAAATGAAAAAAGCAGCAAAGGCTGTTGACAAAAATTTAGGAGAAATTTTTTCAGCTTCCGAAAAAGGCACAATATTCTTCATCTGTGGAGACCACGCCGTCCACGGAGGAGAAAAATGGTTGAAAGATGCCACAAATGAGGAGTTTGAAAACCACCGGGAAAACTTTGTGGCACTTATAGTCAGCTGCTGATGAAAGCTAAACTTTTTTCCATTAAATTTCATTCGGAAAGCCAATTCATCTTGGAAACCGGGTTCTCTTCAATCAGCAGCCCTATTTACAGCTCTAAAATCAATTATTTATTCATTTTTACCCCTGCACATCATGTAAGCTACCAGAAGAAGCCCGACCACTGTACCAGGCAGTGAAATCCAGGGAAGGCTGCCTCCGCTTTCCTCCTGCTCAGAGCCTGAAGCCTCTACATTATTTGCCATGTCACTCTGTACTTTCAGGGCTTTATACTCATCAGATTTCTCGGAGTTTTCTCCCGGAGAATTCGAACCGGAAGCAAGATCAGATTCATCGATTGGTTCCAGTTTTTCCTTACGGATAATCTTTGCACTTCCTACCCCATTACCTCCGCTGCGGTGGGAGCTTGAAACCAAGTTTTCTGAGTCTCCGGTTTCCCCGGAATCTCCAGTATCACCGGAATCATCGGCAACTTCCACTATGATAAAATCGATTTTTTCCGTTGAGTTGCTGCCGTTTACATTGCTTACAGTCAGGTTAACCGTGTAGTTACCTACAGTTTCGTAAGTATACACGGGGTTCTCAGAGTAATCATCGACATCCCCGTCCCCGTCAAAGTTCCAGGCCCAGGAATCGGCGTTCTCGGAGAGGTCAATGAACTGCACCGTAAAGGGAGCTTCTCCGGAAGTGACGTTGGAACTGAATTTCGCAATAGGGAAGACGGGATCAGATGGTTCGGAAGGTGCCAGAACCTCTATTGTAGCAAGTTCCCAATCCGTGCCGTTTTCGTTGCTCACAGTCAGGTTGACGTCATAGGTCCCTGGATCCGTGTATGTGTGTGTTGGGTGCTGCACATAGGACTGACTGCCATCTCCAAAGTCCCAGAGCCAGGTCGTTGTATTTTCGGAAAGATCTGTGAAATTAACCTTCAACCAGGTAGTTTCAAACTCAAAGGCTGCGACAGGTTTGATCGGAGAAGGATTGATTGGAGATTCTGCAGGATTAACTGTTATCTCCTGAGTTGTGGTGTTATTAAGGGTTCCGTTGATCGCTTTTAACGTCACCGTGTACGTCTTTGCTTCCTCATACGTATATGCTGGGCTGGAGGTATCAGGAGTCTCAAATATGCCGTCTCCGTCAAGATCCCATTCAATGCTTGTTGCATTTTCCGAATTGTCCGTGAAATAAACCGTCAGAGGAGCAGTACCAGTATAAGGTTCTGCTGTAAAAGCTGCAACAGGTTGATATGGAGCAGGCGTTTCTGGAGTAACTGTCGGTTCATCCGATTCAAAACCAGAGTTCATCAACGGCCTGTAGTCGCGATTCTTGTTGTCAATTGCGTAAGGTGTGTCTCCGATACCGTCCTCAGGATTTACATCTTCCCCTTTATAGTCACTCCAGTAGTTACCAAAGGTGGTGATATTGAACTTATTACTATTCTTCCTGTTGTCTTCGGCGTTTATCGTATTGTTGAAGGAGTTGTTATAAATCAGGTTATCAGTCGAAATCTGCATCTTTATACCACAGTCATTGGAACGTACCAGATTGTAAGTCAGCAGGTTATTATCCGATTTAAACAGGTTGATTCCAACGCCATTGTTTGAGACCTCATTGTTTTTTACAGTGAAGTCTTTGACAGTGTTAAGATTAATTCCAATATCGGTGTTTGTTACATTGTTGTTTTCAATGACGCAGTTGTTGATATTGGAATTAAGACAGATCCCGTGTACATCACTATTGTTATTATTGAAGTAATCCTTTGTCGTCGCGTTCACAGAAACGGAAAATCCGTCTATTGTTGCGTTATTGGCGATTACCTGGATTACATCAGCACAGTAGGTAGTCCCGACGATGAAAGTTTCATCCGGACCGGCCTCAGACCTCAATGTCAAATTGTCTTTGTTGATCTCAACGTATCGATAGTAGATCCCGGGTTTAACAGTTATTATATCGCCTTCAGACGCATCGTTCAAAGCACGCTGAATCGATTGCCCGGGATGCACAACAGTTTCCATAGCTGAGCCTGAGCCTGGAGCTATCGCAAAAATTAAAAAAAACAATGATAGACAGGCAATTATTTTAGCTTTAGTTACCACTACATAACCCCCATTAGATTTTGATATAGACTAATATTAAAGGTATTAAATTTCGTTAGATATAAACATGTGGATTTGAATAAATATAATATAATAGATATTAAAAACGGCATCGGGATGGAATAAATGAAAAAACATAAAAGAATGAATATTAAAAATTAAAAAATTAAAGAGTTATAGTATAATATTTGCTTAGCCCATAAGTGAAACAGATTTGAATCAACCAGATGCTCTGGATTTTTGGGTTTTTCAACAAAAATTAAGAGTATTTTTCAGAAGCAGCATTAAAACAAAATTGAGAATCTTCAGCCTGAATTAATTGGATACTTTTATTCACACTTCTGTTTTTATCGGGAAGTTAAAATCATAGAATTATTAAAGAAATATAAAATTTTGAGATAAACTTCCAATCAATTTGAACTCATGAGATGTATAAAGCTTTTTGACTGCAGACCCTGAAATAAGCCTCAGAGCTTCAAAATTTCAGTACATAGTCATAAACTCTTCAGTATTGTCCATTTTCCGGGCAAGTGGATTTCGCAGAAAAATTACGCATAGAGACATAATTCTGATAGAAGTTCAATCCTGTATAGGCGCAACCCCGCATAGAGGTGCAATCCTGATAGGAATGTAAAATTAACTTTTTATGGAGAGGGAAAAGGGGGAGCGAATCATAATGCAAATTAATAAGAATTTATTATTGCTGTCATATTTATACTGGCCCTGCCTTAAAGTGTATACCCCATATCAATGGTGTACAGGTGCCCCGGAAGGGGGCAAAGGTTTTTCAACAATCCTTTAATTAAAACTCCTATAAATCCAAGCTGGAGAAGATGCTAGCATGCAGGAAAAAATAAAGGAAATCGCAGCCCGCGTCCATGAAATGCGGGAATTGTCCGAGATCTCAGTAGAAAAAATGGTAGAGTATCTGCAGATTCCGGAAGAAACCTACAAAAACTACGAAAGCGGAGAAGAGGATATCCCGGCAAGTGTCCTTTTTGAGATTGCACACAAGATGCAGGTGGACATGGCTACTCTCCTGACCGGGGAAGAGCCGCGGATGAACATCTTTACCGTTACACGAGAGGGAAAAGGAGTCAGTGTGGAGAGGAGGAAGCAGTATAAGTACCAGAACCTCGCCGAGAAGTTCATCCACAAAAAGGCAGAGTTTTTCATCGTCACTGTCGAACCCAAACCCGAGGGGACAAAGCCCGGGACTAACTCCCACCCTGGGCAGGAGTTCAACTACCTGCTGGAAGGAAGCCTGAAAGTATATATCCACAACAACGAAATCGTCCTGAAAGAAGGGGACTCAATCTACTTTGACTCCAACTACGAACACGCCATGGAAGCCCTGGAAGGAAAGCCTGCAAAGTTCCTTGCCGTGATCATCTAAAACATCCGAGAATCAAAATTGATCAATAACGGATGATAATCCGATACAGCCAATAAACAAAATTGATTCAAGAATCAAAATTGATTCCGAACAGCGACCCTGAAAACCACAGCATAGCACGGAAAGCAATAACAGAAAGCAATTAGACAGGTGTCCGAAATGACTTCCTTACTCAGCCGATTTGTTCCAAAAACCGATTTTGAATCCTACGAGGATTTCCACGAAAACTTCAGGATCATCGTTCCTGAAAACTTCAACTTTGCCTACGATGTCGTGGATGAATACGCAAAAGACTTCCCTGAAAAACGCGCCATGATCTGGTGTAACGACGAAGGAGAAGAAAAAATCTTCACCTTCAAAGACCTCAAGTATTACAGCGACAAAGCTGCAAATTTCTTTGCGAAACACGGAGTCGGGAAAGGCGACTACGTGATGCTTACCCTGAAAAGCCGCTATGAGTTCTGGTTCTGCATCCTTGGGCTGCACAAGCTCGGAGCCATAGCCGTGCCTGCAACCCACATGCTCAAAACCCAGGACATTGTCTACAGGATCGAAAAAGCCGGGCTCAAAATGATCGTCTGCATCTCCGAGGACGGAGTCCCGGAACAGGTTGACGAAGCCCATGCAGAATGCGGGAATGTACCCCTCGGGAAAGCCGTGGTCGGCGGGAAAAGCCGGGAAGGCTGGATTGATTTCAGGAAGGAACTTGAGGAAGCTTCCCCCGACTTCGAGCGCCCCACCGGTGAAGCCGCAACAAAAGAAGACATCTGCCTTGCATACTTCTCCTCGGGAACCGCTGGCTTTCCGAAAATGGTGGAACACGACCATACCTACTCCCTGGGGCACATCCTTACAGCCAGCTACTGGCAAAATGTGGAAGATGACGGACTGCACTATACGGTTGCCGACAGCGGCTGGGGAAAATGCGTCTGGGGAAAACTCTACGGCCAGTGGATTGCCGGGTGCGCTGTTTTTGTTTATGACTACGACCGTTTCGACGCAAAGCACATGCTGGAAAAAGCCTCAAAATACGGAGTCACCACTTTCTGCGCCCCTCCCACAATCTACCGCTTCCTGATTAAAGAAGACCTTTCCCAGTATGACTTCAGCACCCTTACCTATGCAGTGGTCGCAGGAGAGCCCCTGAACCCCGAAGTTTTCAACCGCTTCCTGGAATTCACAGGGATCAAGCTCATGGAAGGCTTCGGGCAGACCGAAACGGTGGTTACTATCGCAACCTTCCCCTGGATGGAACCGAAACCCGGATCAATCGGAAAACCATCTCCTGGCTTCAAGATTGAACTGATGGACAGGGAAGGAAACCTCTGTGATGTGGGAGAAGAAGGCGAAATCGTCATCAATACGAAAGAAGGAAAACCCGTAGGGCTCTTTGTCCACTACGGAAAAGACCAAAAAAGAACTAAGGAGACCTGGCACGATGGCTACTACCACACCGGGGACATGGCCTGGATGGATGAGGACGGGTACCTCTGGTTTGTCGGAAGGGGTGACGACATTATAAAGACATCCGGGTACAAGGTCGGGCCCTTTGAAGTGGAAAGTGCCCTTATCCAGCACCCCGCAGTGCTTGAATGCGCAATCACTGGGGCTCCTGACCCTGTGAGGGGACAGGTCATCAAGGCGACCATCGTGCTCACTAAAGATTACACAGCCGGGGAAGAGCTCAAGAAAGAGCTGCAGAAACACGTAAAGAAAGTCACTGCCCCCTACAAGTACCCGAGGATCGTGGAATTCGTGGAGGAACTCCCGAAGACCATCAGCGGAAAAATCCGTAGGGTAGAAATCCGTGATAAGGATCAGAATCAATAAAAATAACAACGGTTATAATGCAGTCAAGAATACAGTCAGGAATACAGTAATGAATACAGTAAGGAACACAGTCAGGAACACAGCCCGCTTAAGAGGACCGGCCAGGTTTGCCGGATATTCAAAAGGAAACTTTCTCGAAGGAAAAGGCATAAGTACCCTGATATCTTCCTCTGAAATGTTATGGCCTCGGATTTTTTCGGGGCTGTGTTCCCTGATTGTAATCAAGTTTTTCCATTTATTTAATCCCGATAAATGACAGGCTCTCCATTCTTTCACGAAAATTGATGATCTCAAAAAAAGGGACTAAAAGTCCTGTATTGGCAACTGAGTCCAATCCGGGACTGAAAGTCCATAGAAGAAAACGGAAAAATGGACCTGAGAGCAGAAAATGGACAGAGAAACATCGAGGAGCCCTGTCAGTATCCAGAATTAAAACAATATGAGGTCCGCTATGTCAAAAAGTGATAAAAAAGAACCGTACCCTGTTATCAACATCCTTGAATGCAAAGCCTGCGGCCGCTGCCTCCTGGCATGCCCGAAGGGCGTGCTTTCCATGAGTGAGGAGCTGAACGAACGCGGGTACCACTATGTGGTATACAAGGGCGAGGGCTGCTCCGGATGTGCGAACTGTTTCTACACCTGCCCTGAACCCCTGGCAATCGAAATTCACATCCCTCTAAAGGAGGAAAAGGCCGAATAAGGCAGGAGGAGGTATAAAAGATGGCAACACAACTCATAAAAGGCAACTCCGCAGTAATCGTCGGGGCACTTTACGCCGGATGCGACTGTTTCTTCGGATACCCCATCACGCCGGCAAGTGAAATCCTGCACGATGCGTCCAAATATTTCCCGAAAATAGGCAGGAAATTCGTCCAGGCCGAGTCCGAAGAAGCCGCAATCAACATGGTCTTCGGTGGGGCATCAGCCGGGCACAGGGTTATGACCTCTTCCTCCGGACCCGGGATCAGCCTGATGCAGGAAGGAATGTCCTACCTGGCAGGCGCGGAACTTCCCTGTGTGGTGGTGGACATCATGAGGGCAGGCCCGGGGCTCGGGAACATCGGTCCCGAACAGGGGGACTACAACCAGGTCGTAAAAGGAGGAGGGCACGGAAACTACCAGAATATCGTGCTTGCCCCGAACTCCGTGCAGGAAATGTGCGACATGACCATGAAAGCTTTCGAGCTTGCCTTCAAATACCGGAATCCGGCAGTGGTCCTGGCCGACGGGGTGCTCGGGCAGATGATCGAGTCCCTGGAATTCCCGACAGAAGCTATTGTTCCCGAAATCGACACTTCCTGGGCAGTCAACGGCACAGCCGAAACAAGGCCGAACCTGGTCACTTCGATTTTCCTGGACTTCAACGAGCTTGGACAGTTTAACGAAAAGCTGCAGGCAAAATACGAACTGATCAAGCAAAACGAGGTTGACTACGAGGAATACCTGACCGACGATGCCAGTGTCGTTCTGGTCTCATACGGGATCAGCAGCAGGATTTGCAGGTCTGCCGTGGACCTTGCCAGAAAGGAAGGCCTCAAGGTAGGGCTCTTCAGGCCAAAGACCCTCTTCCCCTTCCCGGCAGCCGAACTGAAAGTCCTGGCTGAAAAAGGTTGCTCTTTCATCTCAGTGGAGATGAGCAATGGACAGATGGTAGACGACGTCAGGCTTGCCATCGGCTGCTCACAGCCCGTGGAACTTGTAAACCGCATGGGAGGAAACCTGATCACCCTCGACCAGGTAATGGACAAAATCAGAAAACTTGCAGGGGAGGCATGAAAATGGCAGCAAAAATCATAGGCGATGAAAAAGTAATCAAAAGGCCTGACGCCCTGTATGCGGAATTCCCCAGGAAGGGCGGAGCCGCTCCCACAGCTACCCACTACTGCCCCGGCTGCGGGCACGGAGTCTTGCATAAGCTCATTGCCGAGGCCATTGACGACCTCGGGGTCCAGGACAGGACCGTCATGATCAGTCCTGTGGGCTGTGCAGTCTTTGCTTACTATTATTTTGATGCAGGCAACATCCAGGTCGCCCACGGCCGCGCTCCTGCGGTCGGGACCGGGGTTTCCAGGGCTGAGGATAACGCTGTGGTCATTTCCTACCAGGGTGACGGTGACCTTGCCTCAATCGGCCTGAATGAGACCCTCCAGGCGGCAAACCGGGGCGAAAAACTTGCTGTCTTCTTCGTGAACAACACCGTCTACGGCATGACCGGCGGACAGATGGCACCCACGACCCTGATCGGCGAAAAAACCACCACCTGTCCCGAAGGCCGCGACCCCCGCTTTGCAGGCTATCCGCTCCACATGTGCGAGCTCCTTGAAAACCTGAAAGCCCCTGTCTTTATCGAAAGGGTGTCGGTTTCGGACATTTCCCACATAAGGAAAGCCCGCAAGGCCATCCGGAAAGCTCTCGAAGTCCAGCGCGACGGCAAAGGGTACGCCTTTGTGGAAGTGCTTGCCGCATGCCCAACCAACCTGAAGATGGACGCCGAACAGGCTATCGAGTTCATCAACGAGGAGATGGAAAAGGAATTCCCGCTCAAGAACTTCAGGGACAACTCCGAAGAAGCCAAACCCCTCGACCGCGGGACCAGCGACTTCACAAAGGAAACTCTGGACAAGCTCTACGGCATTGAAGCCGAAGCCGAGGAAATCCCCCCCAGGACAGATTTTACCCCTGTCCAGACCAAGATTGCAGGTTTCGGAGGCCAGGGCGTCCTGAGCATGGGCCTGATCCTTGCCCAGGCAGGAGTGAAGGCAGACCTCAACGCCTCCTGGTTCCCCTCCTACGGTCCGGAACAGCGCGGAGGGACTTCAAACTGCTCGGTTGTGATTTCCGGTCAGCCAATCGGCTCTCCAACAGTCTACACCCCGGACATCCTGATCGCCATGAACCGCCCCTCCCTTGAAAAGTTCGAAGGGGCCGTAAGGGAAGGCGGGACCATCCTCTACGACGCCACCATCGGTGAGGTCGAGACCCCCGCAGGTGTCAAAGCCGTCGCAGTCCCTTCAACCGAAAAAGCCAAAGAAGCCGGGGACGAAAGGGCAGCCAACTCCTTCATGCTCGGAGTCCTCCTGGGACTCGGCGTAACCAGCCTCGAAGATGAAGCCTTCAAGGAAGCCATTGCCGAAAACTTCCCGGGAAAGCCCAAAGTCATTGCTTTCAACCAGCAGGTCCTGGAAGCCGGGGCAAAGTGGGCGAAGGAAAACGCTTGAGGAAAAATAGTTTATTTCAAATTTGAAATAGGTGGATGGAATACAAATTCATCCACCCAGACTACTTTTTTGCTTTTATTAATTCATGGAATTTAACCGTTTTTTAATAACGCTGTTAAGCAAAAATTAAAATAGTTACATTCAATCAGTAATATGAAGAGCGGCATATAGTCAGATCATCACCTCTCATTCATATGCCGTTCTTTTCGTGAACTACCCCTCCCTGTCTCCTCCGGAGCCGAGGAAGGGGCTTCCTTCGAGTACTCGAATCATCCATGTATCGGCTCTAAGAACTCAATACCCATCTTCAAGCCTGTTTGTCGAAGATTATCGGCAAAGAACCGATAGCCTGTCCACAAGGCATTCTGTGATAGGAAACGTTCCATGATATTGATAGCAGAGTTTCTATCCCTGTCTATAACGTTTCCACAATCACAAGACATAGTTCGCTGATATAGTGGCATATCATGCAGTTTTTTGCAAACGTAACATTCTTTTGACGTATAACTTTCATCGATTTTTATTACTTTCTTACCTACTTTTTCAGCTTTGTAGGTCAAAAATCCGATGAAACGGGAAAGGAAACCCTGATTCTGAGTAGATCTGTTAAGTCCTTTTTTCCGATTTCCTTTTAGCTTTTTTGACTTAGCCATTTTCTTGACTTTCAGATCCCCGATAATGATGATGTTAGCCTTCGTGTTTTTAACCATCTTTAGGGAGAGTTTGTGCTGATAATCCTTATTCTGGCCAGCCTTTTTCTTCTCCATTTTTTTGATGTTGGTGTTGAACCTCTGCTATCTTCTGCCATTCTTCTTGCAGTGATCTCTCCTGGATTTCAGAGTATCAATTTTTTTGTTCCAGTACTTATCAGGTCTTGCGGTTTTTGCTTCGAAAAACTTTCCGTAAGAGTTGACAGCAGTTACCATTTTCGTAACCCCTGCATCAATCGCCTGATACAGACCGTTATCATGGTACTGAACCTCCGATTCGTAGTCATAGGTTACTGAGATGTACCAGTCTCCTCTGGCTTTATAGGGGTCACTGTTGTAGATCTCTACCTGTTTGACTTTCCTGTTTTCGAACCCCCGATCAATATCGAAAGAAAGAGGAAACTCGTTGACCTTATGGGAAAAAGAAACGTTTCCGTCCCCGAACTTGAAACCACTCTGGTTGTATACTATTGTGAAAAAGTAGTTTTTTCCCCTGTGTTTTGGTGGTCTTGCACCTGTATCCCCATTTTTGCGAAGGGCAAAAAACGATTTGTAGTTAGCGTCAAGCTTTTTGAGAATTCCCTGCAACACTTTGGAATAGACCATTTTGTACTGAGGAAACTTTTCTTTTATCTCGGGTAGCTTGTTTTGTTGTTCCACATACCTGACACGCCTGTTCTCGTTTTTCCACGCTTCCTGTCTTTCGGTCAGAGCAAAATTATAGGTTACCCTACAGAGGTTAGAGATAGTCCAGAGAACATCAACCTGTTCTTCTGTAGGATGAATTTTGATCTTTTCAGTCAGTTGCATGGGACATTTAGAATATGTCAGTTTGCATATATATACGAGTCTTTGAACAATTTGTAAAAAGTTGTTTTATTGTAGTTCCGGGAAGTGGACGGCTTTCATCCCCCACCTGTCGGCCTACGGCCTCCGGGGAAGGGGACTTCCCGCCTGCAAAGTTAAAAAAAGTAGATGGCAGCGATAGATTCGTTCTAAAAAAACTCTATTATTAAAAAATAAACTTGGCTAAAAATAAAATAATTTTATATACTGTAAAGGAGTATTGGTAAATATCAAATATTTTACATCGAAAATCATAGAAAAAATCCAGGGGTTGGGGGACCCATGAAGAGGATAAGATTTTCGGGAAAGGATGGAGAGGTCTGGAACTCTCCTTCAAAGCATAATTCATGCCTTTAATAGGAATTTTTGCCCTTATGTAACTCATCTCCAGATTATCGATCCCCCAAAAGGAGCTATCTTGATTAGAAGGGAGGGAAAACATGGAAGGAGATTACATTCAGGATAAAAATTCAGTGATCGTAAGTGACAGAACTGCAAAAGATCCTTTCTCTGTAGCGTTCAAGATCAGAGCGACAGACCGGGAAGGAAATTTTATTGAAGTCACTTATTAAACGCTAAAATTCCCAAAACCAGGGAATAAAAAACTCGAAACTCACTTTTTCACTGATAGGTTACTGTTACTTTCTTCAGTGTTAGGTCGTTGCATTGTTCCGGGATTATTTCAGACTTATTCTGACGTTAATTAATATTCAACTCCCTCCCTTGCGTTAATGTTTTTTTCGAAGGGGTGCTTAACAAACTTCATCTCGGTTACCAGATCTGCCCTTTCCACAAATTCCGCGGGAGCCCTCCTCCCTGTCAGGACTACCGTGGTCTCTTCCGGGACCTCTTCCAGCAGTTTAAGGACGTCTCCGGTCTTCACTATACCGAAACGGGCTGCAAGGTTTATTTCGTCCAATATCAGGAGTCTCGGCTTACTCTTGAGGGCTTGCTTTGCAAACTCCATGCCCTTTTCTGCCAGCTCATAATCCGGAGGCTCGGGGTTCCTGAAATCTATGAACTCTTCCCTTCCGAACTGGCGGATTTCATATTCCGGAGCCAGCCGGTCCTTTACTTTATACTCCCCTATGTACTTCCTGCCCTTCAGGAACTGGACAATTACAACCCTGTAGCCGTGTCCCACTGCCCTCAGGGCCAGTCCGAAAGCGTTGGTGGTCTTGCCTTCTCCTTCCCCGGTATAAAGGTATACCATGCCCTTTGCCATTTTCCCTCCTTTTAACATTAACTTTTGTTTGATAAAAATATATACTCCGGAGACAAATATAAGCAAGCACAAAAGCAAGCACAAAAGCATCCCGGGGGGAAAACAAAACAGGGGAAAACAAATCCGAGAGGAACGAACCCGGAGAAAGCAATTCGGAAAGAAAAAAATCAGGGAACCAGATTGGGAAAACACTTGTGGGGAAGGCATGAGCCTGGAATATTTCAAGGGCCTTATTATCGGAACTTTCCGGGAATGGGTGGATGATAACGGGAAAACTTACAGCGCCGCACTGGCATACTACTTTGTTTTGAGCCTGCCTGCCCTTCTTTTATTATCGGTATCCGTAGGAAGCATCTTTTTGAAGTCGAAGGACATCCAGGAACTCATATTCAACTCCCTTGAAGGAGTTGTCGATAATAGGATTATAGGGCTGATAAATCTGCTTTTCGAACAGATTCCCGAAGTCGAATCCCTTTCGATAAGTGCACTAATCGGTTTTGTGTTCCTGCTCTGGAGCGCTAGCAACGTATTCCGGCATTTGAAGAATTTTCTTGAGCAAATGTGGAATGTCCAGCCCGCTGAAAACGGTACTGTTAAGGGCTTCATAAGGAACGCAGTCCTGTCCTTTATCGTGGTCATAATCTTCGGGGGGTTGCTGGTAATAAGCATCCTCGTTGAAGGTATCCTGTTCAGGAGTTCAAAAATTTTACAGGACTCTCTGCCCTGTTCCGTGGGCCTTGTCCAGTATACGAGTTCAATAGCAAGTTTTCTCATCCTTGTCCTGTTTTTCATGTTCATATACAGGGTGCTGCCGGATACCAAACTTGATTTCAAACCCACTTTCGTAGGGGCAGTAGTAACCGTAATTCTCATAACCGTAGGCAAGTATGCCTTCGGAATTTACCTCTTATATAGCGGAATTAATTCTCTCTACGGGGTAATCGGGTCAATAATAGGGCTATTCCTCTGGCTGTATTACACTTCAATCATGCTCACCATAGGCGTAGAGTTCACAAAAGTCTATTCAGAATCCTGAATATAGAGGCCCCAAAAGCAGAACCCATTACATGTAAACTCATCGCAGAGAAGTCCAATATTTGAAGGGCTCATTACGAGTAGAATAAAATGTAGAATTACTGGCAGGATTAAAGGTAAAATTACTGGTAGGGGCGTTCTCCTCCCAGGAATTGAACGACAAAGAGGACAGGATCAAACGCTGTTTGGGACTCGCTGCTGAGCAGTTTCCAGTGCCTGACCCGCGGGTCCGTACTACTGCCAGCCTGGTCAATTTCGGTTGAAGGAAAAGCACAGGCATATCTGTCAAGGATTAAACGGGCCCGCTTGATCAGGATTTCCACCCCGGTTTCGTAGACCCTGCGTCCGCATGATAGCTGTTCTCCCGCAGGCCTGAGGTCAACGGCTCCGAGGGCGGCAAAATTCCGGAGGCATTCCTTATCGGCAAGTTCCGCAAGGTCTGAGGCTCTGGAAACCCCTTTTTTCAGATACATCACGTAAGGCCCTGTGCAGAGCTTTCCTTCGGGAGATATGACTGGAATTACGGCTGTGATTTCGGCAAAAAGCTGCGGGTAGGCTTGAAGGTATTCCCAGAGCTCTTTTGCCAGGGCGTCCGGGCTGTACGCACTTATTTGCCGGAGAGTCGGCTCCCCGAAGTGCTCCTTCAGCAGCCGGTAGAGGAGGTCGGCCAGGACAATTTCTTTCTGGGTCCGGGTAGAGCCCAGCGCAGGGTAGATAGGGGGAGCCCGAATGCCGGTCTCGCGCTCCATTTCGGCAAACCTTTTCAGGACCAGGTCCCGTTCGAGCTGGCCCCGGCCCGTAGGTTCTATCACTTTGCCGGAGCCCAGAGGGATCTGGTTGTAGCCGGTGCTTTTTCCCATCAGTTCGTCCATCAAAATCCTGGCGATAAAAACGTCCGTGTTAAAACCCATCTGGAAGGCATGGGAAAGGCAGGCGAACTGGAGGGGGGAATATTCTCCCGATTCTCCGCATTTTATTTTAGCCCCGGAGAGAAAGGCCTCCTTTACTCTCCGTTCTTCCCACAAAATCGGCTCGTCGGACAGGGCCGTGAGGTCAAACTCCAGGGGTTCGTACAGCGGAACTTTAAGGCAGCTTTTGCGGACAGATTCTTCAACCCCTTCAGGCAGCCCTTCGGGAAGGGAAAAGTACCTGACAGGTCCGGTATCGAGGTAGTCGTACCCCAGCAAACTGCCCGGGGTGAGCAGGACCCAGCGGGTAGAGGAGTCGCTGTCCTGGTGGATCCTATCCACAATCCCCAGGATGCCATAGGCCGCCAGGATCTTGTTCACCAGGCTGGAATCCATCTGCTGCGAACTCTGGTGGGTCCAGACCATGTTGGTGCCCATGCCTCCGAGCGCAGTTGTCCCTATGAGTGCTACCGTTTCTATCCCAAACTCGTCAGCTGCCTCTTTCAGGGTAATCAGGACCCAGGCAAGCACGGCGTTCTGGATTTCCTTCTTCTGGTAGGAAGCCACGGAAGCCAGGTTGACCCCGAGGACCAGGGTTTCAGGGCGCTTTTCCGCCAGGTAGGAATACAGAGCCGAAGCTTTCCTGAAACTCTCGTCATCCACGGTCGAAGGCCCCAGACCCTCCGGGACAATATCGAGCTGCTCAGCCTCGATCCTGAGCCGGTTCGGCCCGCATTCCAGAGCTAAGTTCAGGGGCTCGACCTGCCCCACCCTGACATCTTCTTCCCGGGCCAGGAAGTCTTTAATCTTCCATAACTGCCTGACCAGGCTGGCTTCGCTGCGCGTTGTGATATGAATCGTCTCAAGCTCAGGGTGGCATGCCGTATGGAAGCGAGAATCAGGGCAGGTGTTCATCTGCTCCCTCTTTCCGCAGACCCAACCTTGCACGAGTTCCTTCAATACGGCGCTGCCGACCAGCCCCCCTCCGATAATTGCCACAGTGTTTCTACTGTTAGATATATTAATGCCCAACACTTCCCCGGTCGTGAATATATTTCCAGGCTCCGAAATCCCCCAATGAGCCTATAATTTTCCCCGGAGTTATGTTGAACTTATGAATACATATTTCTTTTGTTCCGGAATTTTTCGTGGAAAGCCAGTAGATAATCCGGACCCAAATCACAGCCTAATAAAAATACATATATTTTTATATAATCAAACCAATATTAAATAACAGGGGCATCTGAGAGAAATCTCTTCCCAACTAACCTCCATTTTTACTCCCCTTTTCCCCAACCACTCTTTTACTAACTCAGATGCCCCATCCCCATTAACAATTTATGAGCAAATTAAGCATAATCTCTCAACTGGTGTTCCCCGTTACTTGGTTGACATATCTTTTTTTATTTTTGTTTCATTTTTAGTTTTAGTTTTAGTTGAGAAGGCGCCACCAGGCAAACTGGCGGGGTTACTCCTATGAAATTTGGATCAAAAAGTGGTCTCCGGGTTCAGGGAATTATTTCCAGTTCTTCCACCGTTATAACTTCACCAAGCATCGGGAAGATGACTTCTATCGCAAACTTTTGAAATTCTTTATTTATTGTGGCTGTACAGTCGCTGAGCACTATGCACTTATAGCCCCTGTTAAACGCACTTCTCACCGTGGTTTCGAAGCAGAGGTTTGTTGCATCCCCTGTAAGGATCAGGGTATCACATTTCAGACCCTTTAGTATTAGCTCCAGATCGGTATTATGAAAGGCGTCCATGGTATTGTACTTGGTGACTACGAAATCCTCGGGATGAGGGGTAAGTTCTTCCACAATCGCGAGTTCTTCCGCAAGACTGCGGCCAGGCCCACTTCCTCCAGAATTGATTTCTTTGAAGTTGATCTCCTTAACATCTTTCCATAATCCCATATCAGGCAAAACCTTCAGCCTCAGGCCCATTACAATATAAATTACCGGAATCCCCTTTACTCTTGCTTTTTCTGTGGCTTTCTTCGTATTTTCGATCATATTCGTTTCTTTAGCGTGCTGACAGACCCCCCATTCCGCGCCGAATCCATTTTCGTGGAGAACATAATTTTGTGCGTCTACTATGATAAGGGCTGTTCCTTCTCTCTTTACGTCGGTCATTTACTACCCCCGCTGGTTTGATATTATTCCTGAACTTCAAACTTAAAACAAGTCTCTGTAGACAAGTCTCTGTAAACAAGTCTCTGTAAACAAGTCTCTGTAAACAAGTCTCTGTAAACAAGTCTCTGTAAACAAGTCTCTGTAAACAAGTCTCTGTAAACAAGTCTCTGTAAACAAGTCTCTGTAAACAAGTCTCTGTAAACAAGTCTCTGTAAACAAGTTTCAATTTACAGGTATATTGTAGTCGGCAGTAAAAAATAAAAAATGGCAAAAGAAACCATTCCAGGCCGTCTCAAAACTATGCTTGATCGCACATTTGGGTAAGAAATATTAGGAATATTTATCTTTTTAAAAATATGTATTACATATAAGTATACTATTTGATAAAATTAATTCCAGTGTTTCACCATGTTCAAAAAGTACGATCAAAAGCAGCAATTTTTACTTCCATTAAGCCTGGAAGAGTTTGTTCCTGAAAACCATATTGCCAGAGTGTTAAACGACCTCATAGATCTCGTTGATATTAGTGATATTGAGTCCACTTACTCTGAGGAAGGTTGCCCTGCCTATCACCCAAGATTTCTTTTAAAAATCTTACTCTACGGGTACCTTATAAACATTAGAAGTTCACGCAAGATAGAGCAAATGACACAAACTGATACTGCTTTTATGTACCTTGCAGCTATGCAAAAACCTGATTTCCATACTATTTGTCGATTCCGTTCAACTCATCTTGACCCGATTAAAGAAATATTTTCACAGGTTGTCACGTTTTGTAAGGAAATGGATATGATTGGTTCCAGTATTTCGATCGATGGAACAAAGGTTAAGGCAAACGCTTCACCAAGACAAAGTAAGAGTTCCGACGCTCTCAAAAAAGAGATCGATAAGATACTCAAAGAAAGCATTGAGGTCGATAAACAGGAAGACGAAATTTATGGTGATTCGACACCATACCAGGTGCCAGAAGAACTGGTTAACAAGCAGAAAAGATTAGAGAAAATCAAAGCTGCTATGAAAAAAATTGACGAAGAAAAGTTAAAAAAAGTAAACATCACAGACAACGATGCTAAAATTATGAAGCATAAAGATGGAAGCAAGAAACCTTCTTATAATTGTCAGGTTGCTGTTGATGAAAAGGAACAAATAATCGTTGCATCAGACGTTGTCGATGAAGAAAATGACTTGCATCAAGTTGAACCAATGATAGAAAATGTAAAAGAAACACTGGGATACAAGCCAACAATAGTGCTGGCAGATGCAGGTTATTTTTCATATGATAATGTGAAATTTTTACTCGATCAAGAAATTGATGCTTATATTCCTGATAACTTTTATGAAGTAGAGAAAAGGGGAAAAGCAAAGAAGTTCAGAAAATCTCTCTTTAAATATGATCAGGAAAAGGACTGTTATTATTGCCCTGCTGCATTTGAAATCCCATTTACAAGAATACAAAAAAGGAACGATGAGCCAGATTTACGGTATTATGTATGTAAGTATTGTTCTTTATGCGTGTTAAAAAATGCATGTACCGAGAGTGAAAACAGGACAATATCAAGAGATCCAAGGGAGTACCTGATGGAGAATATGAGGGCTAAACTGAATACAGAAGAAGGAACGGAACAGTATCAGGAAAGAATGTTTACTGTAGAACCTGTGTTTGGCCAGATGAAACAGGATAGAGGATTCAGGGAATTTCTTTTGAGAGGGAAAAGGAAGACAAAAATTGAGTTTATTATGATGTGTACTGTACACAATCTAAAGAAAATAGTGGATTTCATGAAGAGAGAAGGTAAAAGTTTGAAAGAAATTCTGAAAATGATAACCGGGAGAGGAAATAAATTAGGGAATGGATGCAGAATTGTGGCGGGAAAGACAAGTAAGCTATGTTGATCAATGAAAACTGATCTCTTTTCGAATAAAAATTGAAATTGAAATGGATATTACCCAATTGTAGAATTCAAAACGGTTTTGAGACAGCTTGTTTTGCAGATTTTTTTTGAGTGGCTTTTAAACCTTTATTTTCAACCCCATTGTCTGGATCAAGAAATACTATGTCTGATTCTTTGAGCTTAGTTAGAGCTCTAAGATGCCAACTTCTTCTGAAACTTATTCTTTCTTCCAAAGGTTTGTTTGAGAAGTCAAATAATTCATGAAAAAAAAGAGTGGTGTCAGGTAATACGCTTCCATCTTCAATTTCTAATACATACCGTCTTCTTTTGATTAACACAACTTCATACAATTGCTCATAGAGACTTGGATTACACTTTTTCAAACTGGATCCGATTTGATTTTTCGGGTTCAAATACGTTATAAACTTTCCATCATTATTTGATTCATCGGGAACAAGATACCAGTTAACCCCTAATTTATAAAATCCACTTTCAGTTTTTCCCAATAAGTAATTAAGTAATCCAAATTTGACAAAGTCGCCCACATCGCCAACAAAGCAATTTTGCATTTTGAATCCCCATTTTTATTATGTTTAACAGATATTCTATTCTCTAATAAAGTGTTCGATTTAAAACTGAACCTCGATTTACTTATAAATTAAAATGTTATAGTTTTAAGACACAAGTCTTCTAAAGCAAAAGTTTCATAGATGCTTTTTAACTGAGAATTTTACGATTATTTGTGCAGAAGTATAAAGGGATATATTATCGAGCAAATGTTTTGAGATCGAAATCGTTGAAACCCTTTCTCATGAAGCTAGATTTCCCTATTTATTTAAGGAAATAAAAAAATGAAAGTCCTTCAAAGCTCTCCAACCTCTACTTAAACGACTTGGACCCCTCCTTCGAATTCTAAGAAGAACTCCTCCGCACTCCCGCAGCCATACTTTTCGAAATCCCTCAGATCAGTCTGGATATTGCTGAAATAAACAATTTATAGAAAAGATCACTTTTTACATAAGGAGCTGTTCAAAATTAAAAACAAGGGAATTCTCACAATCCTCGTATTACTGCTAACCCTTATCTCGGGCATAGCTGCTTTTACGGGCATAACTTCAAATGACGGGCCCGGCGAATATGATTATACATCCATACGCGGAGAGGACGTAACAATCTACGGGAAAGGGATTTACAGGCATATGTCTGCGGATCTTGCCATACAGGGGATTGCACAGGATTATGTCACTCTTTTTATAGGAATTCCACTCCTGCTTTCCGGTCTGTATTTCGCCAGGAAAAACAGTGTCAGGGGGTTATTCGTATTATCAGGGACACTGATGTATTTTCTGCTAACGTATCTTTTCTACACGGCTATGGGGATGTACAATATCCTCTTCCTTGCTTACGTGTTTTCGTTGTGTTTGGCTTTCTTTGCCCTTATGCTCACGTTGTTTTCTTATGACCTTGAGGATATCGGAAGTTTATTTGCTTCTGAAAAAATAATTCGTTACGCAGGCGTATTTCTTGTGATAAACAGTATCATGGTGGCGCTTTTGTGGCTCGGGGTTGTTCTTCCTCCCCTCTTTGACGGCTCTATCTATCCGGAAGAACTGCAGCATTATACAACATTGATCGTCCAGGGATTTGACCTGGGGCTGCTTTTGCCGATTGGTATTGTTTCGGGGATGCTTGCGGTCAGGAAAAATAGTTACGGATATTTGTTCACGACCGTATATCTCATCTTTTTATCGATATTAATGGCTGCACTGACTTCGAAAATCCTATTCATGGCTGATGCAGGGTACAATGTTATCCCGGTCATATTTATTATGCCCACGGTTTGTCTTATATCGACATCGTTTTCTTTGCTGATCCTGAAGAAGGTAAAAACTATCGGATGATGTATGGGGGAGAAGGGGGGAGCAAGACGGAATTCCCGGGCAGGTTCCACTAAGATGAGGGTTAAGAGCCGCTAAACAATTTCATTGGTTCGCTAATTTTGAACTCCTCCCGGTTAACTAATTTCCTCAGATATCTTTATATTCCATATAGTGTCACCCTGTACCTTTTTCTCCTCTCGATTATGAAAAAAGTATGAGTATCAAATAGGAATGTATATATATTAAAAATTATTTACAGGGGTTTCATGATTGCTTGTATTTTTGTCGGAGACAGGAAAATCAGGAGAATTCCTGAAGCAATCTTATTGTTTTTGGCTGTCAGAGTCGGGTTAAGTTAAAAAATAAAAACGGGGCGTGGCAGTTAAAACCTGGAGGTAAAATGATTCCCAACTACAAATACAAACCCGGGATCTATTATGCTGCGACCTTTATAGCGACCTATGTTCTCTGGTTTGCAGGGGCATATTTAAGTTTTAAGGACGATAGCGGGCTGTACATGTTGGTTATGCTGCCCGGGCTGCTGGCACCGTTTTTGATCTCACTTGTCATGATCTTTGCGTCAAAGAACTCTGACTTAGTAAAAGATTTTGTTAATCGGCTTATCAATCTAAGGCTGATAGCGCCTAAAATGCTGCCTGTATTTTTTCTAATAGCGCCGTTTTCCGTTCTGGTATCCATCCTTCTTTCGCTTCCGTTCGGGGGATCGGTTTCGCAGTTCCAACTTGCCGAAGGTTTCTCTTTTTCAACGGGCTTTGTCCCTGTGCTGCTTGTTCTTATGCTTGCCGCGGGTTTTGAAGAGCTCGGGTGGAGGGGATATGCCTTTGACAGCCTGCAGAGCCGGCACACTTACTTTAAGGCATCGCTTATTTTCAGTGTACTCTGGTCGCTCTGGCACTTTCCGATGATATTTGTCAATAACTCCTACCAGTATGAGATTTTTCACGAGAATATCTGGTTTGGCGTGAACTTTTTCGTCAGCATCATCCCTCTGGGAATGATTATCAGCTGGATCTGCATAAAAAATGGAAAAAGTATTCCTGCGGCGATCCTCTTTCACTTTATTGTCAATATCTCGCAGGAGGCACTGAATACGACCCAGACCACAAAGTGCATTCAAACTTTCGTCCTCATAGTTTTTGCAGCCGTTATTATCGCATATGACAAAGAGCTGTTTTTTTCCGAAAAGCACCTTGCTGCCGGGGCTAACTAAATGACGGATAAATCCGGAAAAATGGGATATGGGTCCGAAAAAACGCCCGGAGAATCCGGAAAAATGCCCTCAGGACCTGAAAAAATGCCCTCCGGATCCGAAGACCTTTTTTCCAAATTCCTTTTTATCTGGTTCGGGCAGTTCATCTCGGTAATCGGTACCGGGCTTACCATCTTTTCCCTTGGAATATATGTATACCAGCAGACCGGTTCGGCTTCAAGCTACGTCTTTATACTGATGTGTGTGTTTTTGCCCCCCTTCCTGTTAAAACCCTATGGTGGGGTCCTGGCAGACCGTCACGACAGGCGCTTGATGATGGTTCTCGGGGACATGGGCGCATCGCTCGGGCTTCTCTTCATATTTTTTATGATGGTAAGGGGCAATATCGAACTCTGGCAGATTTATCTCGGGATTGCAGCCAGTTCGGTTTTTTCAGCTTTCCAGGAACCGGCTTATAAAGCCTTAATTACCGACCTCCTGCCCGAAGCCCAGTATGATAAGGCAAGCGGCCTGGTGCAGCTGGCAGGTTCGGCTCAATATTTAATTTCCCCTTTCCTGGCCGGTATTTTGCTAACCCTGATTGATATCGAATATATTTTTTTAATCGATATCAGCACTCTCATAATTGCAAGCTCCATTGTTATCTGGGTAAGGAATGCAATAGGCGGAATTCCAGTAAAGCAGGCAGAACAAAACATCATGGCTGAACTTAGAGAGGGTATCCAGGAATTTTCGAAAAATAAGGGTGTGGTTAACCTGGTCCTTACTATCACGCTCGTCCTCTTTTTTGTCGGGCTGCTTCAATCGCTTTTAATTCCGATGCTGCTGGGTTTAACAACAGTAAAAACAGTGGGAATCTCCCAGTCCGTCTGCGCAACAGGCATACTTATCGGAAGCCTGTTTATCGGAGTATTCGGCAGCAAAAACAAACAGGTTAAAGTATTATCGGTTTCACTATTCATAGCAGGGATATTTTTTGCCAACCTCGGGCTCTCAACAAATATAGTCCTGATTACTCTAGCAGGGTTTACGTTTTTTGCCACCCTGCCTTTCATCAACACCTCTATTGAGGTTTTAATCCGGAAAAATATCAACAACAGAAAACAGGGGCGTGTGTGGTCTATTATTTCAATGGTCACCTATCTCGGCTCCATCATAGCTTTTGCAGTCGCAGGTTTTCTGGCTGATAAAGTTTTCAACCCGCTTCTGGAAATGGATGGTTCGCTGGTTGAAACAGCCGGTTTTATTGTCGGAGTAGGAGAGGGCAGGGGAATTGCCTTGATGTTTATAATTTCCGGATTAATGATTTCCGCGATAGCTCTGGGGATCTGGAGAAATAAAAAGATGAGAATACTGGAAGATGTCGAAGTTCAGGATAGCAATATAAACCTGGTGAAGGCAGGTGATTTTTAATTTTTGTGTTTATCAATACCGTTTACGATTATCTTTAAAACAAATAATGTGGAATCTTTATGAAACAAAGAGTTGTGGAAACAGATGAGGGAATCCAGGGCGAGTTTGACGTCAAGGTCTATGACCGGATGCAGAGGTTTTTGAGGGACAAGGGCTGGATGGAAACCGACGAGCTGATTAAATCCGGGATTTCCAGCGGGCTTGCACTGGAGATCGGGCCCGGCCCGGGTTACCTCGGGCTTGAGTGGCTGAAGAAAACCAGCGGGACTGCCCTTAAGGGGGTTGAAATAAGCCAGAATATGATTGACCTTGCCCGGAAAAATGCTGACGAATACGTTTTATCATCGCGGGTCGAATATAAAAACGGAAGGGCTGAGGTCATCCCTTTTGAAGATGAAACCTTTGATGCGGTCTTCACGAACGGCTCCATGCACGAATGGAGTGAAGCGGAAAAGGTCTTTAATGAAATTCACCGTGTCTTAAAAGACGGCGGCAGGTTTTATATAAGCGACCTGAAAAGGAACATGAACCCGCTTGTTGCCTGGTTCATGAAGATAAGTGTCAAGCCTCCCGAAATCCGTCCGGGGCTTAAAACCTCGATTGCTGCGGCTTACACTAAAAGCGAGCTTGAAGAAATGTTAGCCGGGACAAAGTTAAAATCTGCTCAGGTGTCCGATAATTTAATGGGGCTCGCTATAAAAGGGATAAAATAAGGATAAATTACAGGCTCGAGATCCTGCCATATTGTTTGAAATGGCCCTGGTTTTTATGATAGGTTTTGATGCTGATTCTAATTCCGGGTATTTTCTTTTTCTTATAGGTAACAGGGGCCCTCACCGCTTGCTTCAGCAAGCGGCCTTTTCAAAATTTATGAAAAAAAGTGTTTGAAATATAAAGAGCCATTATTGGCAGGCATCTTTATGCAATTATTAACTACCACTATTGTCTTTTACTTTTGTTAGACTTACTTCCATTTACGTTCCGACTTTTTAATTATCCAGACATTTTTTTGATAAACTACATACTATTTTTAGTCTTTTCAATATTCTTTATGGAAAAGCCGGTCGTCTTCGACGACCGGTGAGAGTGCCGGTACCTATAAAGCAACTCGAAAAAAGGTTGTCAGGGACTCTAAGTTCCCTTTATAGGTCTCCCCCTTATCCGGCTTTTCATAAGGTGGATTCAGAGTATAAGGTGGATTCAACATCAAGATAACTATAAAACCCACCCCGTGTTTAAAACAAATTTATAAAAATACCGTTATATATCATCCTGCACAATATCCATTTAAACTGGCACTTTTTAAGCCATGGGGGGAAAATTATGGATAAGCAAGAAGAAGAGTCAATGATCGGAGTCTGTCCGAACTGTGGAAAGCCGTTCAGGATAGAGCCAACCGGCGGAGACGGGTGGCGCTACTGTGCAGAGGTCTGCGTAAATCCTTCGGCAATACCGGCAGGTGCAAGGCTTCAGGCTGACCAGGCTACGCTGCACTTTGTGGACAGCAATATGCATGAGTACACACGCGAGGAGTACATCAAAGTTCACGGCATAGATCCTCTGCCAATCTGGAAAGCGATCGAGCAGTGGCGGGAAGAAAAGATGAAAAAGTGGAAGGATGAGGGTTAAAGTTTGTCGATTTTGAGCTATTTTTTCTTCTATTTAATTTTTTGGTTCCATTGATTCCATTCTACAATGCAGGAGCAACTGAGAACCTTCTGTGAAAACGAAGCAAAAGCAAGGGTAGCTTCTGGTTAACCTGCTGGAGACTTTTTGGAAAGTAGTTATACTAACAGTTTTCTGAAGAAATTGGCGATGAGTAAATTTCCAGATTTTGTATCGTTTATCGCACTTTATCGTCAGGTTTCAATTGAGTATATTCTGTTGAGTCTGGAAGTGTTATTTGGCAATCCTCAATAAATTCACTGCCAATTGAGATACGTTCAAATTTAAATGGGGGCATAAATGGATAGAACTCTATTGGAGGTGGAGATTGTTGTTGCAGCTCAATTTCAATATCCTTTCCTTTAAAACTTTTGATACTTGGAGAAAGCAGGATAAAAATTAGAACAAATACAAGTAAGGAAAATTGTATTAGATCTAGAAAGTTAACATTTTCGGGAATTTTTCCCTTAAATATGTTAATTAAATACTCTTCCAGCCTCAACAGTTTAAAAGTTAGTGATGTAAGGAATATGAACATAATTCTTTTTGGCCAACGATGAACGGGGGAATTTAACCACCAGTTCCACCATGAAACGTAAGGTTTTATCCTATAATCCCAGATATTATCAATTAATTTATGTGCAGATTTCTGAATATGTCCCCCTGATTTTAATTTTGTACATTCTTCTAACTTCCACATTGCTGAAAAAATGTCATTAATTTTATAGTAAAGACAGCCCATCAAATATAGAGCGTTAGCCTCTATAGATTTGGAGTCATACATATCTTTGCAACTTTTAATAACTGGAGGTCTCTTGAAAAATGAGAAAATGTATTTTATATATGATTTAATTGAGCTAATCCATTTTTGATATTTTGGGTAATTTTCAGATTTATCAAAGAAAGCTATGATTTTTTCTAAATCCCTTATTATTAAAAGAATATTTTCTTTATGGTTTTTAGTAATTTCTTCACTATTAAATGATTTTGAAGAAAACTCTGACTTAAGGTACCTTGCATATGAGTACCATAGGATAAAATAGGGATTAACTGCATCATAAGAAATCGCTTTTTCAAAAGAGTAAATCGCATCTTCGTATTTTAATTTTTCAAGGTGAATTTGCCCTTTTAAACACCATGCCTGACTTAGTGCAGAATTATTATTTGTATTAACCCTAAAGGCATCTTCTACTTTTTTGAATGCAGCATCAAAATCCCCAAAGTTTACAAACAGCTTTCCCATGTATATATGTGCAAAGACATTATTTGGGTATATCTTAATAGCATTTTCAAAGGTTTCTAAAGCTTTATCATATACCTTAAGCTCGCAGAAAGCAAGACCTTTGTTATTCCATGCTTCTGCATACACAGGATTAATCCTTATAGCTTCTTCAAAAGAATCGAGAGCCTCAATATATTTCCCACTATAATATAAGGCAAGGCCTTTGTTATTCCATGTTTCCGCTATAGGGCCGGATCCCGTAGCATTTCTAATACGTATAGACATTTCAAAAGCTTCAATGGCCTCGTAGTACTTACCACTACAATAGAGAGCAAGACCCTTGTCATTCCACAGGTAAGCGTCCTTCGGCTCAAAGCTTAAAATTTCTTCAATGTCTCTTAAAGCTTTAGTGTATTCTTCGTTTTTACAATGAATGAGAACTTCTTTCTTCAGTGCCTTAACAAGAAATTCTTTTTCTATTGGAGTTTTTTCTGAATTAAAATTGTTTTTAGTGGATTTCATATCCAGATAAGAGGCAATACTTTTGAATTTCTTGCATGTAATATTATTATTATCATTATTATTATTATTATTATTATTATTATTTAGTTTATCGAATGCTTTTATTGCCTCTTTATATTCTCCGTTGTAAAAATGAGCAAAACCTTTTCGCCTATAAAAATAATCTTCAGGGTGTATTTTCAAATATGCATCATAAATTCTTATGGCTTCATTAAAAGATTTCTTTGCTTCATCAAATTTATCAATATTGTAAAGGGTAATGCCTTTTTTCCACAAGCCCAGTACATCATCTGGATTCTTTTTCAATCTGTTCTCATATGTCTTGACAGACTTTTCAAAAGCATCTATCGCTTCAATATGATTATTTAGAAATAATAATGAGGAAGCTTTGCAGTACCAAGCATCTGGATAATCTGGATTTAATTCTAAAGCCTTATCAAAGGTTTCAATTGCTTCTGGATATTTTTCAAGTTTAAAAAGAACAATACCCTTTTGATACCATGCATCCGGATAATCTGAATTTATTCTCAAAGCCTTATCAAGAGCTTCAATTGCTTCTGGATATTTTTCAAGTTTAAAAAGAACAACACCTTTTTGATACCATGCATCTGGATAATCTGGATTTAATTCTAAAGCCTTATCAAGAGCTTCAATTGCTTCTGGATATTTTTCAAGTCCAAAAAGAGCAATGCTTTTTTGATACTATCTATAGGATTTTCTTGTGCCATTAAAATCCATTTCGACAAAAACTTTTTCAGCATCAGCATATTTTTCAAGATTACAAAGAGCAAGAATTTTATTAAGGCGTACATTATCAGAATTTGGATTATTGTCAAAATTATCTATTGCCTTATCAAAGGCATTTATTGCTGCATAGTAATTTCCATTGTTGTAGAAAATAAAACCTTTATAATTCCAAGCCTCTGCATTATTTTGATTGGTTTTTATTACTCTTTCAAATGCATTTAATGCATTTTTGTAATCTTTAAGATTATAATAAGCAAGACCTTTATTGTACCATGTATAGGCATCCTCTGGGAATTCTTCTAGAATATCTTTATATAATTGTATCACTTTTTCAAAAGATTCCTTGGATTTATTGAATTCTCCAAGTTCGCGAAGAACAATTGCTTTATTATTCCATGCATCTATATTTTTTGGGTTTTTATTAATTGCATTATCAAAAGTTCCAACAGCATTCTTGAAGTCGCCCTTTGCCAAATCGTATTTTCCAAAATTACGGTGAGCGAAACCTTTGCTAGTTACTGCACCTAACGAATGTGAACTTGTAGAGTCTCCATATTTTATTGCCTTATCAAAAGCCTCTATCGCACCTTCATATTTACCAAGATAATCACGGACAAGACCCAGATGATACCAAGCATATGAATCCTGCCCATTATTTTTTAAAGAAATTTCGAAAGTTTTTTCCGCTTCATTATACTGACCAAGTTTGATCTGTGCAAGTCCCTTATTGTTCAGAGCGTAAATATTATTTTCCTTACTAGCCTCATCAAAAGAGTTAAAAGCTTCATTATATTCGCCCATATAATAATAAATAAGGCCCACGTTGTTTTTTGCCCCAGAGGCGTGTTCATGTTCAGGATACTTGTCAAAAAAATCACTAAAACTCTTCAACGCTTTACCATAAATTTTAAGGCTATACAGGGAGTTGCCCTTGTTATACTATGCATCGCTGTAATGTTCATTTTTTTTATCTTGCAAAATTACATCGAAAGATTCTATCGCTTTGCGATATTTTTCCCATTTATTATACACTAGGCCTTTATAATACCAAGCCTCCTCATAATCCGGTTTAATTTCGGTGGCTTTATCAAAAGCTTCTATAGATTTGTCGAATACTCCTAGATCAAGATAATCAAGGCCTATATTATACCAAGCATCCTCATAATCCGGTTTAATTTCGATGGCTTTATCAAAAGCTTCTATGGACTTATCGAATATTCCAAGATCACGATAATCAAGTCCTTTATTGTACCAGGCATAAGCATACTTTGGATTTATTTCAACAGCATTATTAAGACATTCAATAGAAATCAATAGAGCATTTTGGGCTTCTTTTTCATTGTTAAGCTTATTAAAACTAAGATATTCAAAACGAAACACAAGCCCTTTCTCATACCATGCATCAGCACATTTTGGATTAGCTTCAAGAAACTGGGCGAAAAATTTTGTAGCAACTTTGAATACATCCAAGGCTTCCTCATAGTTTTCTGTATCAAAAAGGATAAAACCTTTTTTACGAAGATCTCGCCCTCCTGTTAAAAAACGCTCAATATGGTAATTAGGACGCATTTTTAATGAATAACATGTCTCTTTTGCTTTATCATAATCCTCTAGTTCAGAGTAAACAAGAATTTCATGTAAGATTGGATCTGCAAATTTTGGGTTTATTTCAATGGCCTTATCTAGAGCTTTGAGAGATTCATCAAACTCCTTAAGGTAATAGTGTGCAAGACCTTTATTATACCACAAATCAGCAGATTCTGTATTTATTTCAATGGCGCTATTAAAAGATTCCAAAGCTTTTTTGTATTTGTTATTTGAGTAAAAAGTTAGACCGCTCTTATTAAATAGATCAGCAGCTCTTTCAAAGGCCTTAAGAGACTCTCTAGATCTTCCAAGTTTACGAAGAACAATACCTTTTTCATTCCACGCTTCTGGGTACTCTTGATATTCCTGTTTTTTAAGATCTATAGCTTCCTTAAAAGCACTGTTGGCCTCATCGTAACGTTCAAGTTTTTCAAGAGTTATGCCCTTATTGTACCATGCATAAGCATCCTTACTTTTGTTAATTTCTAATGCTTTGTCAAAAGCCTCAATTGCCTCATCAAACCTTTCAAGTTCACGAAGAACAATGCCCTTTTCATTCCATGCTTCCGGATATTCTTGGGATTCTTGTTTTTTAAGATCTATAGCTTCCTTAAAAGCACTGTTGGCCCCATTGTAACGTTTAAGTTTCGCAAGGGTTAGACCCTTATGATACCATGCATAAGCATCTTTATTTTCTTTAATTTCTAATGCCTTTTCAAAAGCCTCAAGTGCCTCTTTAAACCTTTCAAGTTCACGAAGAACAATACCTTTCTCATTCCACGCTTCTGGGTACTCTTGATATTCCTGTTTTTTGAAATATATAGCTTCCTTAAAAGCACTGTTGGCCTCATCGTAACGTTCAAGTTTTTCAAGAGTTATGCCCTTATTGTACCATGCATAAGCATCCTTACTTTTGTTAATTTCTAATGCTTTGTCAAAAGCCTCAAGTGCCTCTTTAAACCTTTCAAGTTCACGAAGAACAATGCCCTTTTCATTCCATGCTTCCGGATATTCTTGGGATTCTTGTTTTTTAAGATCTATAGCTTTTTTAAAAGCACTAATTGCTTCATAGTAGCGTTCAAGCCTTGCAAGAGTTATGCCCTTATTGCACCATGCATAAGAATCTTTTTTATTGCTAATTTCTAATGCCTTGTCAAAAGTCTTAATTGCTTCCTCAAGCCTTCCAAGTTCGCGAAGCGCCTCACCTCTATTGTTCAAAGCACTTATGAATTTTGGATTTGTATTAAGAGCCCTCTCTATTGATTCCAGAGCTAAATCGTATTTTCCCAAACGTAAAAGTGCATAGCCTTTTTCATTCCATGCTTCATGATTAGCAGGACATATTTTCACAATTTTAGAAAAATATTTGTCAGCCTTGTCGAAATCTTTCTCATTTAATAGTTTTGCTCCTTTATTGCTGCATGCATTAACATATTTTTTAGCCCATTTCTGATATTTTGCAAAGCTTGGCCCTTTTCTTGCTATAACTCTATCAAAAACATCTATTGCTTTTTCATAGTTTTCACTAATGTAAAAATCGAGCCCCTGCCGAACCCAAAACCCATACTTGAATTTCTGCTTTCTTTTACGACTATAAAGATAAAATCCTCCTTGGGCTCGTTTTTTTGCAAAAAAACCTCTGCTAATAATATCACACCCGCTATATATTAATAGAAAAATATCTCCGAAAATTACAATTTGTATTGATAATTAATTATATAATGGACAATTATATTATTATATAATTCCTTGCATAAAATAGATTCTGAACTTTAATCATCTCATTCTGAAATTTACTCTCTTATAATAGGGTGTCCCTCATATTGAAAAATATCTGTAATCAGTATCTATGTTTTTTATATATTTATATATATTTAGATAATTGTTATAAGTTGTGTTATTTTTCTGAAAAAATCTGCAAAAAATACGCATCTATTTTCTCATAGAAAAGGGGGATTACATGACCACTGAAGATTTCATCAAATTAAATAGCAGAGGCCTTGAACGTTTACGTAACGGAAAACCCGATAGAGCAATAGAATGTTTTGACAGGGCCATTGAACTTAATCAAAAATATGCTCCTGCCTGGAACAATAAGGGAATTGCCCTTGAAAGGCTTGGGAGGTATGAGGAGGCCAGGGAGGCTTTCGAGGAAGCTTTTGAGATAAATCCGCTTTATGCCGAAGCTCTGTATAATGAAGGAAATGTGCTCCGCAAGCTTGGAAGGCCTGAAGAAGCCCTTGAGGTTTTTGAAAAGGCCATTTCTCTCAACCCCGGGTATGCCCAGAACCTGTACGGGAAAGGGCTTGCGTTACTGGAATTCGGGGCGTATGAGGCTTCGGTTGAGGCTTTTGACGGGGTGCTTGAGCTTAACCCGGAGTTCCTGGGAGCTTCTTATTACAAAGGTCGGGTCTTCTACAGGCAGGGGAAGTATGAAGAGGCAGCGCAGGCTTTCGAGAAAGAGTTTGAGCTAAGTCGGGGAAACGACGGCAAGGCCCTTTGTTGCAGTGCTTTTGCTCTCTATAAGCTGGAAATTTACGAAAGGGCTCGGGAAGCCTTTGAAAGGACACTTGACATAATGCCTGAGGCATCTACCGCACACTACGGGCTCGGGCTTGTGCTAGATAGGCTTGGAAAGTTTGAAGATGCCAGGGAAGCCTTTGCAAGGGCAGGGGAATGTAACCCGGAAAAGTATTCCGAAAGCGGGTGCTGTAAAGAGGGGAGCAGGCTCTGCAAGCAGGGAAAATATGAAGAAGCGTTGAAAGTCCTGGAAAGGGCTACGGAGATAAAACCTGACTCTGCGAAGGCGTGGGGGCATAGGGGACTTGTTCACTATCACCTGCAGCAGTACGAATCTTCAATTCGGGCTTTTGACCGGGGCCTGGAGCTTGGCGAGGATGCTGAGATCTGGAACAATAAAGGACTTGCCTTGATGGAACTTGAGAAGTATGATGAAGCTCTCCAGGCTTTTGATAAGGCTTTGGTAATTAGTCCAGGGTATAATCTTGCCTGGAACAACAAAGGGCTTGCTCTTGGAAAAATTGAGGCTTATGCCGAAGCTGTCAAGGCTTTTGATAAAGCTCTTAAAATCAATTCGGATGATGCCTATGCTTGGAACTGCAAAGGTTGTGTCCTTTCCAGAGCAGGTGAACATGAAAAGGCTGCCGAAGCTTTTGAAAACGCAGTCCGTATAAACCCCACGTATACCGATGTCAGGAATAACATCAAAAGGTTCGAGAAAATGGATTGATTCCGGGAATTCAATGTTCCGACAGGAGTCGAAAAATCTCAATTTTCAGAGATCCGGGAAAGGCCGCCTGCTTCGCAGCCGGTGAGATCACAAGTAATCGAAAATCAGGTAAAAAACCGTTTACGGAAACAATCTCTACAAAGCAAAAATAGGTTAAGAAGAGGTTTGTATAACCTCTTACTTTACAAGTAATTACGAGCAACTCTTACATTACGAGCAGCTCTTACCTTACAAGTTTGTTAATGAAAGGTATGCTGGCAAGCCAGGACTTTTTAGGTTTTTCCACCGGCTTTTCTGCAGGCTTTTCAACTTTCTTTTGCGGAGCTGTCTTCTGCTTGTTCTGCGGGGTTTTGGCTTTTTCCGCAGGTTTTTCAGTTTTCTTCTCGGGTTTTTTTGCCGCTTCTTTTTCCGGCTTTTTTCCCTTCGGCTTTTCTTCCTTTTTTTCCTTGCTTTCTTCTGCGGGAGCCATTGGGAGCAGGACCTTCATGTCTTCTTCAACGGTTGTGTTTGGCCTGATGCTGAAGTTTTCGACCAGGACGTTGAGGACGTTCGGGGAGACAAAGGCCGGGAGAGTCGGGCCAAGGGTGATGTTCTTTACGCCGAGGTTCAGGAGGGCGAGCAGCACAAGGACGGCTTTTTGCTCGTACCAGGCGATGTTGTAGGAAACCGGAAGGTCGTTTATGTCCTCGAGGCCGAAGGCTTCGGCAAGTTTCTGGGCTATGACCACAAGGGAATAGCAGTCATTACACTGCCCGGCGTCGAGCACTCTCGGGATTCCACCGATGTCGCCTAGGTCCAGTTTGTTGTAGCGGTATTTGGCGCAGCCTGCTGTCAGGATGACCGTGTCTTTGGGGAGGGCTTTTGCGAAATCGGTGTAGTAGGACCTTTCCTTGTGCCTGCCGTCGCAGCCTGCCATTACCATGAACCTGCTGATCTGTCCTGCCTTTACAGCGTCTATGATCTTGTCCGCAACCGAGAGGGCTGACACATGCGCAAAGCCTCCCATGATCGTCCCGCTTTCGAGCTGCTCGGGGGGTTTGCAGGTCTTTGCCTGTTCGATGAGCCCTGTGAAATCCTTTGTGCCGTCTTCTTTCAGGGAGATGTGGGGGACCCCGTCAAAGCCAACGACTCCGGTGCTGTAGATCCGCCCGAGGTAGGAGTTTTTCGGGGGGGTGATACAGTTTGTCGTCATGAGGATTGGGCCGTTGAACTTTTCAAACTCCTCGTTCTGTTTCCACCAGGCGTTTCCGTAGTTGCCTGCGAAGTTGTCGTACTTCTTGAAGGCAGGGTAGGCGTTTGCAGGCAGCATTTCCCCGTGGGTGTAGACGTCGATTCCGCTTCCCTTCGTCTGTTCCAGGAGCTGTTCGAGGTCCCGGAGGTCGTGTCCGCTGATCAGGATTCCGGGCTTGTCCCGAACTCCGATGTTGATTGCGGTTGGTTCCGGGTTTCCGTAGGTCTCGGTGTTTGCCTTATCGAGCAGGGCAAGGACAGAAACTCCCTGGCCTCCACATTCCAGGACCATGGGGATCAGGCCTTCGACTCCGAAACGGTCGTCGGCTGTTGTTATAAGGGCCTTTTCTATGAATGCAAAGATCGCGTCGTCCCTGTACCCGAGGATGTCGGCATGGTGGGCATAGGCAGCAAGCCCTTTCAGGCCGTAGATCAGCAGTTCCCTCAGGGAACGGACGTCCTCGTTTTCGATGGCAAGGTAGCCGACGTCCATTTCCTTTATGCTTTCCGGGGTAACATTTGCCACTTCGGAGAGTTCTTTGTCAATGAAGAGTGTCTTTCCTGAAAGTTTCCCTTTTGCGTCGTCCCGAAGTTCAAACCCTTTTGCTATGAGGGCTGAAATCTCCACCCCATCAAAATTGGTATTCGTGAGCGTGGCAAAGAGGCTTTCAATGATGTAGCGGTCTACGGCTTTATCATTCAGCCCGGCTTCCCTGGCTTTCGAATTATAGAAGGCGACACTTTTAAGGACATAGATCAAACTGTCCTGGAGGTCCGCAACTTCCCCTTTCTTTCCGCATACTCCGTTTTTCGTACAACCTTTCCCATTTAGTGCTTCCTGGCATTGATTACAGAACATTTTATCGACCTCAAACTGTTTTGTAGTGAATTCGTTTTGTAGTGAATCCGTTTTGTAGTGAATCCGTTTTGTAGTGAATCCGTTTTGTAGTGAATCCGGCTCTTTTCGATGTTTTCCGATATTTCCTGGAGTTTCTTGCTGCTCTCAATGATGATATCTTTTAGATACCAATATCATTATTATACCAGTATACCTATGATACCAGTACATATATAGCAAACAGTTTCGAAGTCGGTAGCGGTATCGTAGAAGATACCGGAAAGGGAATTTTTAAGGGTTGGAATAAGAAGAGGAGGGATAAGAAGAAAAGGAATAAGAAGAAAAGGAATAAGAATTGAAAGAATAAAAATTGGAGGAAAAAAAGAGGGAGGAAGAAGAGAAAAGGTAGCTTGTGTAACTGAAACAAGTACAAAAGGTTTCAGGGATCAACTGTTCTTTGAATCCTCTTTCCCGAAAATATCCATAACTTTTTTCAGCCTGGCCGAAAAACTTAATCCGGGCGAATTACCCTGGTCTTTTGGGGTCACATTTTCTATTCTGTGCTTTTTGCACGGTCCGTTTTTTGTACAGCCCTTTCCGGTCAGGACTTCAGGGCACTGGTCACAGTACATTTTTCAACCTCAAACCTGTTTTTGAATGTATTTTGATGTCCGTTTTTGATGTTTTTCGTAGTTTAATCAGGGTATTCCTATGAAACGCTATCTTTTATATACCAGTATCTTTATGATACCCTTTGATATATACTCTCCAGTTTCGAAGCCGATACCCGAGATAAATAATGGAGTAAAAAGAGTCGTTGAAAGCTCTAGAAGGCGCTGAAAGTTCCGGGATTATTTCAGGGAAAGCGGACCGCTTTGTATGTTCCTTCCATTCGAGGTCCACGCACTTATTCCAGGTCTATGTACTCATCATCGATGTAGCAGTACTTCCATTTTTCATGCCGTTCGAAAGACTGAACAATCGGGTGTCCGGTTTCAGTTCCCATAGACTTTAATGCGTTACCAAATATAAATTATAGCACATATAACTACATGCCAGTGGGGTGGGAAATATGCTGCTGTTAAACATAGCCAGAATCAGTCCTGAGCACAGTCTTGAAGCTTTGAAACGCTGGGAAGAAGTGGGATGTATGGAATGTCCGGAAGGGGTGAAGGTCATCAACCAGTGGATCGACGCCGGGGGGAGCCGGGTTTTTACTCTGTACGATGTCGAGTCTATTGAAGCCTATATGGCTTACAATTTCCCGTTTATGGATTTATGCGAGGTTGAGGTTTTTCCCGTAATAGAGTCAGGGACGCTGAAAAAGCTGGCTGAGGAACAAATTAAAGCTTTAAGCGGGCTTGCCTGAAGCCTTGTTTGAATCATGCCTGGTTGAAATCATGTCACACTCACCTTGCTGAACCTCCACCTTGCAATAAGAAACATTATTGCGGCAAAGGTGAGCAGGGACAGGAAAGAAACAAGAATGTCGTTTGGGGTATACACATATTGGATCCCGATCGCGGAGAAGTTATTTCCTATGGCAAAATACCGGATTCCGCTGACCAGGTGGGTCAAAGGGTTGATCGTCGAGAGAAAACGGAGCAGAGGAGGAAAGGAGTCCACGGGGTAAAGCGCATTGCTGGTGAAAAAGAAGGGCATGGTGAGGAGGGTTATCACTGCCTGCATTCCTTCCGGGCTTTCCATGCTGATGGCAATGGCTCCGGAAAGGAAAAGAAATCCGAGGGAAAAAACCCCGACAAAGAGCATGATCCCGAAGATCGAGACAAGGGTCTGGGACAGGGTATACCCGTCAAAAAACCGGACTCCGATCAGGAGCCCGAAGAGCATGATGACCGTAGCCTGGATGAAGGACTTTGTCATTCCTGAAAGCCCGATGCCTATTATGATGTGGATCCTTGGAAGCGGGCTTGAAAGGGTTTCTCTCATGAGCCCCCAATTCTTGTCAAAGAGAAGTACGGTTCCCCCAAAGAGGCTAGTAAAAAGTGTGGTCATGGCAATAACCCCTGCCCCTATGAAGGTCAGGTAGCCGACCGTCGGGACCCCCGGAATGGTCGGGAGGGTCGCAGTCAGCCGGTCAAAGTTATTGGACATCGCAACCCCGAAAAAAGCCAGCCAGAGAGCCGGCTGCACGAGGGAGGAGAAGAGAAGGGTCCTGAACCGGACAAACCTTAGCATGTCCCGCCAGTAGATTGTAAGAAAGCCCGTGTTCACAGCTTCCAGCCTCCAGCTATCACTATAGGCCCCACTTTAGATCCCTCTTCCATTTTATCGTCAAGGACATAATCTCCTTCACCAATCTCAAGTGAAGGTTTAACCACCGAAAGCACGGAAAACACGGAATAAAAGAAAATGGGGACACAATCCTTTCGTGCTTTCCGTGTCTTCCGAGTATAAAGTAAGTGTAAATATTTACTTTCGGGACTATAATTTTCATTTTCTCCCGGCTCCCTCTTTTCGTTTCAGCGCTTCCCTGCCCTTATGATCGCCGAAGACATCTTTTCCGCCCCTCCGTCCCTTAATTCCCTGCCCGTGTAATGGACAAAAACGTCGTCCATAGAAGGTTTTTTCAGGTTTACGGTTGTTATTGCAATCCCTCTTCCGGTCAGCATTTCCATTATCTTCGGGAGCAGGCGGGTTCCGTCCCCGCTGATCATGAGCACCATTCCCTTCGGTTTTTCAGAGATGTCTTTTACGCTGTCAAGCTCCCTAAGGAGTTCGGCAGCCGCCCGGTTGTCACTGCTTTCCAGATAGATGAGGTCTTTTCCAAGCATGTTTTTCAGTTCCAGGGACCTGCCAGTGGTTATGATTTTCCCGTGGTCGATAATGCTGATCCTGTCGCTGAGCTGGTCGGCTTCGTCCATGTAGTGGGTGGTCAGGAAAATGGTGGTCCCCTGTTGGTTGATTTCCCTAATGTAGTCCCAGATCCTGATCCTGGTCTGGGGGTCAAGCCCGATTGTAGGCTCGTCCAGGAAAAGCACTGTCGGGCGTGTCATAAGTCCCCTGGCAATCTCGAGCCTCCGCTTCATCCCCCCGCTCAGGTATTTTGTCCGGGTGTCCCCTTTTCCCTCAAGCTGGACAAGCCGGAGCAGCTCTTCGGTCCGCCTCCTCCTTTCTTCCTTTGGCATGGAATAGAGCCTGCCGTGGTATTCCAGGATCTCCCGCACGGTCATGTCCCGGTCCAGGGTCAGCTCCTGAAAGACAATCCCGATGGATTCCCGGACTTTCTCGGGCTCTTTTGCCACATCAAATCCGGCGACCTTTGCAGTCCCCTTCTGGAGTTTCAGGAGGGTGGTCAGGATATTGATAACCGTGCTTTTCCCGGCCCCGTTCGGCCCGAGAAAAGAGAAGATCTCACCTTTCCGGACAGTAAAACTGATCCCGTCTACGGCTTTTACGTCGCCAAAAGAGTGTTCGAGATTTTTTACATCGATTATGTTGATGTCCAAAACTCATACCCCGATACCAGGCCTACAATAACCGGACTCCAATACTCAGACCTCAATCTCAGCCCCCAAAGTTATTCTTACAGGAAGATTAAACATCCAGCGATAAATAGCTATTTTTACTATTTTCGTTTTGTCCGGGCATTATTTATTTACAGACTTATATATAATAAGTCACATAAACCTGATTGTTGTATCCGGACTGGATTTTTCAGTAAGCTTGACTTCTGGAGATCTTATTGAAAGGGGGGAGTATTATAATGAGCAGCAATATCATGGACAGTAACATCCGGAATGTACGATTTCCGCCTTTGCCCATTGAAGAGTGGGAAGACACAAAGGACACTCTGCACCTGTTTATGCAAATTGTGGGGAAAATCAGGCTTGGCTTATTTCCAAAAAAGAACCACTGGTGGCATGTGCCGTTCTACGTCTCAACGCGGGGGCTTACTACCGGCCCCATTCCCTATAAGAATTTCATTTTCGAGATGGAGTTTGATTTCAGGGAACATGTGCTGAGGATTGATTCAAGCGGCGGGGATTCCAGGAACATTGAACTTGAAGGGCTTTCAGTCGCCCGGTTTTATAAAGCCGTATTCTCCGGTCTCTCTGAACTTGGAATCGAGGCCAGCATCCGGGCAGTCCCGTATGATGTCCCGGATATCAGTACGGAACCTTTCGAAACGGACGAAAAACATGCTGCATACGATGGAGAGTACGCAAAGAGGTACTGGCAAATCCTTTTGCAGGTTGATTCGATCTATCAGGTATTCAGGGGACAGTTCATCGGGAAAAGTTCTCCAGCACATGTTTTCTGGCACCACGGTGACCTGGCTCTGACCCGATTCTCAGGAAGACCTGCCCAGGTAAGGGAGGGGGCAAGTCAAGTTGAACGTGAAGCTTACTCCCATGAGGTGATAAGCTTTGGGTTCTGGGCAGGAGATAAAAATGTGAGGGAACCTGCTTTTTATGCCTATGCGGCCCCGCAGCCCGAAGGGCTTATGGAAGAACCGCTCCGCCCGAAAGAAGCCTTCTGGAACCCTGAAGCCGGGATGGCACTTCTCATGTACAACAGCATAAGGGAGGCGGAGTCTCCGGGGCAGAAGGTGCTGGACTTCCTGGAAAGCGTCTATCAGGCCGGAGCAAAAAGGGCAAACTGGGATATCGAGGCTTTCAGGCTTCCTTCATACGAAAAACAGCCCGAAGAGCTCGCGGCCCGGTCCTGATGAAGGGCTAAAACCGAAACTCAAAAATAGGAAACATAAAGCAAGCTCAAAAATAGGAAACTTAAAAATCCGGAAATTTAGCCTGGAGCTCAAGAAAAAATAAGAAAAATAGTTGGGTAAGAGGTTTTTATGTCCTCCTGCCCTACGAATTTACGAATAAACGTCATTCACCAAGCCGGATCTTTCTTGCCTCTGTCTCTGTCTTTTCAACTTAAGGCTTCAGAACACCGGCCGCAGCATATATTTATCCAAAATTTTGTTCTGCAGGATCTTTCATTGTGTCCGATGTAGCATATTTCCGGAAGTCTCAAAGTCCGGACGAGATTTTTATTGTTAACCATTTTTCCAAATTGTCAACGATAACATTTATTATTAAGGTAAACTATCCTCTTGACACCATTTCTATGTTGATACGTGGTTAACAATAACTCGGTTGAAGGTCCATAGATGGACTTGCAAAACATCAAAAAATTTGCATTTTGCAGCATAAGGATATATTCTCATGACCAGGAAAAGCACTTTTCCAAAAGTAATGTGTACCCAGCACCCGGATTCTGCTTCCAGGTACATCTCGACCCAGGAAGAGCCGGAAGAAGCTGTGGAAGCAGCAGTGGAATTCGGCTGCGATGAATATATGGCGGACTACGAGGGAAAGGCCACACCCTACCACCAGAATGTGCAGATTGTGGCAAAGCTCATAGAGGAATCGGACCTCGTGCCCGGAAAAGACATATTCCTCACCCCGAGGGCTCCGAGTGCGGTTCAGGAGAACCGCTTCAGGCAGCTTATGGTGATGATGTCCGTTGCCGAAGCAAACTACAACGCCCTGGAATACTCGGATGTCCAGGCAATTCAGGAGTTCGTGCACCCCATGACCGGCACAGTCCGGGAGATCCTGGAAGCGCAGCAGCACATGGCGGATGTAAGCGAACTTGCAAAAAAGGAGTTCGGGTTTTCAATGGAAGTGCCGCGGATAATTCCCCTGATTGAGGATGCTCCGGCGCTTTTGTGCGCAAAGGGGCTTGCGGAAAAGACAATCCATGCCTGGGAAGGGCGTTTCGGGACTGCCCCTGAGAAATTCAGGGTCTTTCTGGGCAAATCCGACTCGGCACTTTCCTTCGGGCATGTGGCAAGCACCCTCTCCTGCAAATACGCCATAAACGGGATTTCCGAATTAAGTTCGGAGCTCGATACCGAAATAGGGATCATATTCGGAGCCGGGACCCTGCCTTTCAGGGGGCACCTGGACCTGAAAAATGCGGAGAACTTCTTTAACGAATACAGGGGTGTAGGGACCGTTACCCTGCAGTCCGCTCTCAGGTACAACCATGAAAAAGGGGATGCAAAAGCCCTGGTCCGCCTTGCAAAAGCAAGGCTTCCGGAAACTCCTGACCCCTATTCCCCCGAAGAAAAGGCAGAACTCGTAAACATCATAGGGATCTTTGGGGCCAGGTACAGCCGCATAGTCCGGGAACTGGAACCCGTGATAAACAGGATTGCCGAGATCCTGCCCCGGCAAAGGGACCGCCTGATGCACAGGGGAAGCGGAGGATATTCGAGAACTGCCCCCGACATCTCCGGAATAACCCGGCTCTGCCAAAGCGACATCGGAAAAGAGCTGCAGGCCAGCATGCCGGAAGAAAACCTCCACCTGCCAAGGGCAATCAAATTCACGGGAGCCCTCTACTCCATAGGTCTGCCTCCTGAGTTCATCGGGACAGGCCTGGCCCTGGAAGATGTAAGGAAAAAACTAGGGGAAGCCGCCTGCGAACGGCTGCTAACGAAGTATTTCCCCTCCCTGTCCTCGGACCTCAATTTTGCATCCGGGTACCTGGACTTGAATGTAGCCTCCCGCTTCCTCCCGGAGGGCTGCCTGAAAGATGTCCGGAAGGATATTGAGGTCCTGCAAGCCAGATTTGCCCTTGAAGCCCGGGCCGAGCCTTCGTACCGCATCCTGCTGGAAATGATGCAGCCCGACCTCCTGCAGGCAGGGGCAGCCGGGAACTGCATGGATGAGGAAGTCTCCCAGCTCGTCTGCTCGACCCTTACGAAAATGGGGAAAATAAGAAAGGCTCTGGGATGAAGTAAGGAAGAAAATATGAAGGGAAAATCGAAGAAACAGTTGGATAAAGGCTGAAGAGAAGTTGAAGAGAAGTTGAAGAGAAGGGGGGTTTGAAAGGGCTTTTGAAAGCCCTCAAATCCCCTTAAAATAATGCCCTGTCGTATACTCCACATCTCTTGCTGCCTTCAACCTGGCTTCTTTTCCGGAAAGGGCTTTTTTGTACGCCTCCGTGATTTCCACGATCTCCCTGTCGCTGTTCAGGGACAGGTTCAGGCGGAACACGTCAGCCCCGTATTTTTTCAGTTTATCGACATATTTCAACATGTCAAGCACTTTTGAGTTGTAGATCAGGGTCCGGGTTCCTTCTCGTTTGACCGGATAATCGGAACCGTCCTGGCCGGAAAGGAGCACATCACTGTTTTTGTTTACCAGCTTCCGGTCAACCAGGGGTTTCAGGAGATCGTTTTCCGTAATCAGCATCAGTTCCCGGCCATAGACTACGATTTCGGTCTGGCCTGCCCCTTCGCAGGTCTCCAGCGCTTCGCAGACGTTCTTTACCTCGCTCAGGTTCAGTTCGCTTGAGAGGGTTGCCCTGTACGCTCCTGCCTGGTAGAAAGTACTCGCGGTAAAGGCGTTGAAGGTGTTGAACTCCTTCTGGGCGACAAAAGGAACCCCCAGGGTTTTTGCAAGCTGCACCGTACCCAAGCTGGAACACGCAATGCCGAAGCCTGCGTCCCGGACTTTTTCGATTAGGGGGATAAGGGCTTCCAGTTCCCTGTCGTGGTTTACTATGGGGAGGATGAAGACGAGCTCTAAGCCTCCGGCTTTCAGGTCGTCCAGTTTCCCTTCGTTTTCGGAGCTTTTTAGCTCCTCGAATGTGGAAATCGGGATATAGATAATGTCTGCACCCGCTTCGGCTGCCCGGAGCAGGGAAGAAACTTTGCCTACTTCAACGCTCAGGAGAGGCTTTCCGGATTCCTTTACTGTAATATTTGCTGCAGCTTTTTCCGAGCCTCCACCGATTTTCGAACTTGCCTGTGTACTGCACAGAGCGGTGAAATCTGAAACATCGGGTTTTTTCTGCTCTTTTTTATTTGCTTTGAGGATTTTTTCAAGCAGGAGGTCTGAAGCCTGGCGCCTTGTGCCCTTCAGTACCCCGACCGGGATGAAGATGTTCTCGTCGGCTTCGATCTCGACGCCTACGGCTTCAAAGGGAGTGCCCCCAAGGCTTTCCATTGCCCTCCTGACCTGTTCTTCCGTGGTGGGAGCTTTCTGGGCTTCCTGGACGACGTAATCATCGGTAAATTCGGCAGTTTTGCCATATTCGGCTTCGTTTCCGGCTTCGCTTCCGGCTTCGCTTCCGGTTGTAATTTCAACTGTAAACCTTTCCCCTTTCCTGGCTTTTGCTTTCAGGCTTACGGGGATCAGCTTCATTTCGGTTTTTTGCAGGGTATCCAGGAGTTCGTTGTCGGTTGTGATATACAGTTCATCCCTGATGCGCACGGCCCTGCCGGTTTTCGGGCTGATTTCAAGGCCCACTTTTTCGCCTTTCTTTGCGCTCCTAACGCGTTCCCCACGGAGGGTGATTATGCCGTTTATTGCCGAGCCTATCATCCGGTCCCTGGCAAAAAGGCTGATCCCGTCTTTTATGTGGATGTCTTCGTTTAGTTGAACAGTGAGTTTGGTAGCGCTTTTTGAACGGCCAATATCCAGTACCTTGCCGAGGAAGGCTCCGTAGTTGGAGCTGTACTTCGGGTGGGAGACACCTTTTTCCTCGAGGATGAAGCCTTTTGTAAAACCCCTGTAGAAGAGTTTTGCAAGTTCGGATTCCTTTGCTTCAATTTCTTCCTTGCTTAAGTGTTCCCCGGTCCTGCAGATATGCTCGACCGCGGTTTTGTAGGCTGCCGCACTGCCGGTCACGTACTCGGGTTTTTTCATCCGGCCTTCGATCTTGAGGCTTTCAACCCCGGTTTTAATTATCTCGTCCAGGCCAGGGAGAGTACAGAGTTCGGCACAGCTGATCGGGTAGCTGCCCCCGATATATTTCTCGTCAATGTCCCTGCCGTTTACAAGAAAGCTGTAGCGTCGGCGGCAGGGCTGGGCACAGGCTCCCCGGTTTGCGCTCCGGTCATGGAGAAAGCTGCTGAAGAGGCACTTGCCGGAGTAGGAGTAACAAAGGGCGCCGTGTACGAAGACCTCGATCCCGACGTCCGAGTGGTCCACGATGGCTTTGAGCTCGGCGGTGGTAAGTTCCCTTGAAACTATGACCCTTTTTGTCCCGAGCCCTGAAGCAAAATCGACTCCCGCTTTGCTGTGGATCGTCATCTGGGTGCTGGCATGGAGGGCCAGGTCAGGGTAGATTTCTCTCAGGAGCCGGAGGAGCCCGAGGTCCTGCAGGATAACCGCGTCGATCCCGGCGGCATAAGCCCTGTCTATTATTACCAGAGCTGCCTGCATTTCCTTTTGCTTGATTGGGATGTTCAGGGCTACGTAGACCTTGACCCCGTGGGAATGGGCAAGGTCAACGGCGGCTTCCAGGTCTTCGGGTGTGAAGTTCTTTGCCCCCTGGCGGGCATTGAATTCGCCTACCCCCAGGTAGACGGCATCAGCTTTTCCTTTTATAGCGGCGAGCAGGGCTTCGTAGTCGCCGGCAGGGGCAAGGATTTCCGGAGGAGTGCAGGTGAAATTTTTGTCAGACATGTCAGATCAGCGTTTGTTGTTTTCAGGCAGCTGAAAGTTTTGGCAAATTTGAAGAAAAAGGGCTTACGCAAATCATTTCAGAACCGGTTTAAAACGTAAAGGAGCTTCTCACATAAAAATGGATGGTATTATCAGGGGGCGTTTCCTGTCAGTTTTGAGGGTTTGCCCTCATGCAGGAAGTCCAGGACAGCCTTTGAATATTCAGCTGGCAAAAACCGTTCCCCGCAGTGCTTTGCTCCTTCGAATACAATATAATCTGCCTCTGGCAGCTTTTCTGCAATCTCAAGAGTGATTGAGGGAGGTGTGAACTCGTCGTCCGTCCCGACTAAAAGCAGGGTCTTGCTCCTTATTTCAGGCAGGTGTTCGTAAGTGCCGTTCCATTTCAGGTTTGCATCTGCCTGTTTCCGGACTGCCGGGTCCAGGTCGGAATTTGTGGCACAGGACCGAAGCATGTTTTCCAGGAGGACAGTTTCAGGGACGTTGACGCTGTAAGCTGCCGAGGAGAGGATAAGTTTATCCACTTTTTCCGGATGGTTGAGGACCAGTTCCTGGGCAATTGAGGCACCCATAGACGTGCCTAAAACATGGGCTTGCGGAATTCCGAGGGCATCAAGCAGGCCTGCAGCATCTCCTGCCAGCAGGGCCGGGGAAAAGGGTCCCTCGTTGTCGGAAGAGAACCCTATCCCCCTGTTGTCGAAGCTTATAACCCTGTAGTCCTGTGCCAGACGCTCGACAAAAGTCGCATTCCACATGTCCATAGTCCCTCCGAACCCCATGATCAGCAGAAGGGGCTCTCCCGAGCCAAACTCCCTGTACCCGAGCTCTACGCCGTTAACGGAGGCGTACTTTACAGGAGAGGAATTGAGGGAAAAATTGGCAGATTCCTTTTGGGCTCCTTCCGAATGAAACCCTTCACATCCTGAACTTGCAAGAACTGTGAGGGCCAGCGCGAGAATGATGAAAGTCTTAAAATTCATGAACACCTTAAGATTCATAAGAGTATTAAAATAATGGCTGATGGAATAAATATTCCCTCAAGGTCCGGAAGCTATGAAGGCCATGTAAATTTTTATACATGTAACTTTTTATACATGTAATTTTTTATACATTTACTGTTGTAATATCCCATTCTCTTACTTTCCAGGTATGTAGGCTCAACAAGGAACAAATTATCCTTTCTTTCTGCAGCAGGCTTTTTTGTCGGATTTCTCCACCCATGAACTAAAACAGGGCATTTGCAGCCTAAGTTTGACAGTTAAATAAAAATCATAGTTCTTAGTAATGTTTGATCGACCAAAATGCAAACAAAACTAAGAACATATGAAATAACTCCTAACGACAATATATGCTTTCCCATCGGAACCATTCTTGCTGTTGAAAACCTGTATGAACAGCTTAATTTTTCATCTATTTTGGGTAAGCATAAGGCTAAAGGTATCGACTTCAATTCTCTGATCAAAGCTTTGCTTAGCTATAAACTTACAGAGAACTTTAGCATTGATCGGGCTCATAAATGGATTAACCAGGACGAAGTCCTGGAATTTTTCAATCTTGAAAAATTCAATGAAAGGGTTCTGTACAGAACCCTTCAAACTTTGGGAAGTAATAAAGAAGAGATCATTCTGGATATTCAGGATGTTTTGTTCTCCATGTACAATTTTGAACACACTAATATCAACATGGATTGGACAAGTATTGTTCTTTATGGTGATAAGTCTCCACTTGGTAAATATGGTTACAGCCGCGATCACCGTCCAGATAAAAAACAGATTACTTTAGGAGTAAGCGAACTTGCAGATCCAATAAACTTACCTGTTGGAATTACTGTGGAAAAAGGAAACGTTCCCGATCAGACTCATTTTAAAAAAACGTATCAGCAGGTAAGAAATAGACTTAATAAAGAGTCACTTGTTGTTTTTGACAAAGGTGCAAATAGCATAAAAAATCTAGCTCTGATCAAAGAAGATGAAATGGATTACCTTACTGCAAAAAAGCTCAACGCCAGTGATGATAAGCTGATTAAAATGTTTGATCAGCTTGAACCTGAAGTCGTTGATGAAGAAAAGGGGATCTATGGAATAAAGATTGTAAAACCCAGCAGTACAAACTACCTCTATTTCTCGCAAACTTTAAGAAAACAGCAATTGGAAGCAAGAGTCAGAAAAGTGAAGAGAATGGTGGAAGAGGCAAAAGAGATACAGAAATCAATTGATGAGAATAAGAAACTTCCAAAGAAATTCAGAATCAATAATAAACTCATTGATATAAGTTATTCATACCAGACAAAGCTGGTTGAGATGAGTGAAGATGAAGCCTTTGAACTCCTTGAAGAAGAGGTAATTAACGGAAGAGAAGGATTTTTCTGCCTAAAATCAAGTAAGAATTTGACACTTATAGATGCTCTTGAAACCTACAGGAAAAAGGATTCAATTGAAAAAATATTTAACTCGCTGAAAAACGAAATAGAAATAAAACCACTAAGGGTCTGGACGGATGAGAGCATCTATGGAGCAATAATCATAGGATTCATTGCCCAATTACTCATATCGCTGATGCGATATGAGTTCAAAGAACTCAAGCATACGTCAACAAAATTCATAAAAAAGAGTCTATCGAATTTGACAGTTACCGTAGATTTTCTGAAGAATAAGAATAAAACTTATATTTATGCCAATTTCGATTCCATAAATCGCTTGATTTTAACCCAAAAAAAGGGAATTTCTTAGAAAATTCGATGAATTTATTTGAACTGTCAAATACCTTTTTCTGACAAAAATCGGGAAAAATGAAGGAAATTTTAATTAAAATTAGTGGAAACTGTCAAAGTCAGGTTGCAGGAAAAAACAGACTCGTTTCTACCATCTTTCGGGAAAAGTAAAACAAAATCGAAAAGTTAAAGTAAGCGAAAAAGGATTTTTATTCTACGGGCAAATACTTTCCCGGGACTTGCTAATATTACATATTAGTTCTGGACATGGCAGAAGAAAGATATATTTGATCCACAGAGCATACATGTTACCAGCTGTACCTGGGGATATTACTCTCTTCGCCCTGTCCTGAGAACCGTTCCGTTTTTATCTTTCCCGTTTTTGCCTTTTCCGTTTTTGCCTTTTCCGTTTTTTACTTTTCCCGTTTTTGCCTTTTCCGTTTTTTACTTTTCCCGTTTTTGCCTTTTCCGTTTTTTACTTTTCCCGTTTTTTACTTTTCCCGTTTTTTACTTTTCCCGTTTTTGCCTTTTCCGTTTTTTACTTTTCCGTTTTTATTGCCTGTATTTTGGGGAAATCCTGTATGGCGATTAAAACCAGTATCCATTTTTGAATTTTAACCCCATAACTCCAAACTTTAGGCAATTTGTGTAAACATAACGAATATATATTTACAATAAAGTTATATTATAAATTTGTATATATAGTTATCTATCACTTTTATATTATTATGTTCCGGAAGTTTTCTATTTACGCTAACGTGCGGCTTATCCAATGGAGACAACTGGCAGATATTTTTTATTCATGGATGTGAATTCCTTTTTGGAATTAGTCTTTTATTCACCAAAAATCCTTAATTTGGTGCGAAGTTTCCTGTTCAGGTCCGGATTCAGGGCAGATGGCTGAAAGCCCTTTTCTCTTCATTGCCTCCGTATTTCCGAAAAGGGTCTGGATAATCTCGATGCGGTGGCTTCTTTTTCTCGATGCGGTGGCTTCTTTTTCTCGATGCGGTGGCTTCTTTTGCTTGCACGAAAGTGAGCTCGAAGAGGCTGCTGAAAGTCCCTGGATGAGGCTTGTGATTGCTCCTTTTTTGCCGCTTTTTCAAAAAAAGACGCCTGCATACATAGGGAGGGCTTAACAGAAGAGACATGTTTGAAAAAAGAACCCGGCAAAAAGAGTGTTTTGTGCAAAAGGGATAAGGGATAAGGGATAAGGGATAAGGGATTCAGGTATTTTTTCCTAAATCCCCTCGGAGCGGCACTGCATATTTTCCGTTTTTCGGTTAAATTCCTGTTTTTTGTGTAGACCCCCACGGTTTTAAAAACAAGGTGCTTGATCACAATGCTTTTAAATTTCCCCAACCCGCGGGATATGTGCCGCTTTCCTGATAATTTCCCCACTTCTCCAAGTCATTGCTGACTTTCTTCATCTGCAGGTTCTGCACTTTTTTGCTTTTGCTCTGTGGTCTTGTTGTCTTGTCTGTCGCTTTGCTTGTAGCTTTCAATCTACAGCTTTGCTCATAGCTCTCAAGCTACAGTCTTAAATTATTTTCTTAGATCATATAATTATTTGAATGTAATTATTTGACAGTACTATACAATAATACGACCTGGTGACAGTTATATTATTATTATCATGTTGGCTCAATGATATAATCCTTTAGAAAAATAGGTCATGAGAAGCACTATTCAGATATTTTCAATGTTATTAATTCTGACGCCGTTTGGTAAAAGAGAGATTTGCTAAAAAGGCACTTTGTTTAAAAAAGCTGAGGTATTTGGAAAATAGGCATTTCAGGTCCCTTTTGGACGCTGTTGTGGGGCCAAAAGCCTCCTCTCAAGTAGCCAGTCTCGTCATGTGCGGCAACATTCCCGGTGCCCTGATTAATATATGGGCACCAAATTTTTGCCTGCAGGGAAATGGGCCTGGAGATTTATATGGTTTTGAGCTTCTATCCCTTTAAACTATTTTTTCAAAATTATCCAGTATCGAAAACATAAATTCCTTCGACCCGTCCAGATACTCTTTCTGCCCGAGCATCTGTTCCTTTTTCTGGATAAACGGGCCTTCTCCGATCTCCTCTCCGAACCTGCTGATCATGGACTCAACTCTTTCTTCGTGCACTTCGGGGTGGAACTGAATAGCAACAACTCTTCCTTCATAAATGAAAGCCTGGTTCCTGCACCCTTCGCTCTCGAAAAGGTGCACTGCTCCTTCCGGCAGGTCAAAAGTCCGCCCATGCCAGTGAAAGACCGTGATCTCTTCAGGCAGCCCTTCCAGGAATTCTGTTTTGTTCCCGGTTGGGGCTTTTCGGATCGGGTACCAGCCCATTTCCCTGTTTCCGTTTTCAAACACCTTTGCGCCGAGCAAATCGGCAAGCAACTGCGCTCCCAGGCAGATCCCGAGCACCGGTTTCCCTGCTGCGATGACCTGTTTGATGAACTGCTTTTCAACTATGAGCCAGGGGTTTTCGGCATAGTCGCAGATGCCCATGGGCCCACCCATGATGATCAGGAGGTCAAAGGAGTCCATTTCGGGCTGCTTTTCGGTTTCATAAAAGCGGGTAGATTCCAGGGGGTAGCCTCTGGTTTCGGCGTATTCTTCGATTGTGCCGAGGGTGTTTATGGCTGAGTGCTGGAGGCAGTGGAGTTTCATGATAAGTCTACCTGATTTTTATGTAAAATATTTTATCGGGATTAACTTTAACTTATCTACAATAGAAACTTATGGCGCTTACTATAAAAACCGGTTGTAAATTGGGCTAGATTCCGGTCTGTGGACATTTAATAAAACAGATTTTTGAAACCGTGAAACAGATTATTGAAACAAAAACTGATGTTTGGTTGTTCGGATGTCCTTCTTATACATTACAATGCCCTTCCACAGTCATTGGGTTAACTTTTTTGGTCATCCTGCTGCACATCTACAGTTATCAGAGTGGATTTTTTGTATATCCTGATACCCTTTTCACATATTCCAATTTTAATAAAATCTATTAAAATTAATTTCCCCCGATGTTGATTTCTAAGCAATAATTCAAAAGCCTTTTAAATAAAAATGCTCTTTCCGTATAGGGGGATAGTGTGAATAATTTCGTTATTAAGTTCATTATAATCGTTTTTTGTTTGATGCTTATTTTAGTTCCCGCTGCAGGGACCGGGGATACCCGCACGGAAGGGTGTGAAACGGAAAGCCTGGAAGAATGTGAGACGGAAAGTGTGTCTTACTGTGTGGATGAAGACGATGATGAGCCTGTTCCCGAGGAACCGCAGGTGAGCAGTGAGGGAAAGTTCAGGGTCGGGCCGGTTGTCAAGCTCAGGCCTGTCAATGATGTGATTGATTCGGGGGATGACGGGCTGATAGAGATGTACATGGATAACCCGACCATTAACGAAGTTAACCTGAGCGTGGACATGCGAGTCAGTGTTCCTGCCGGGATTCATGTAAATGGGGAAGGGTTCGGACAGGCTGCTGCTGCCGGAACTGTCTACGGGACCTTCACGGTTCCGCCGGGGCAGGCAAGGACCGTGTACCTGAATGTCAAAGCCGATAAGGTTGGCACTTTTACCCTTCACCTGACCGGGATGTACTATCCGGAAAACAACAAGGACAGTTATTACCCCATATCGCTTACCCATCCCTTTGTTGTAAATGAGGTTTCCGAAGACATAGAGGAGATGCCTGAGCCCACCGATGGGGAAGGGGACCCGGACGGTGGCAAGGGGACAGGCACACAAGCTGAAACCGTACCAGGGCCTGGGGTTGTGTGCGCTTTGCTGGCTTTTGCGGGAGTCGCCTTTTTCAGAACCAGGCGGAAATCCTGATGTTGAAGAACAGATGAGATGAACGCGTAATGCTGAAAAATCGGTGATGAAAAAGTAAACCCTATTTTTCATTTTTTAATGCCTGCTCAAAACTTTAAAGGAAGAATCGGATTCCTTTCTTATTCTCGGGGGGATCGTTATTGCTGTTCAGGAATTCCAGGGTCAAGAAATCTTTAATCAATATCTCTCGTTTCATCACAGCCAGGTCTGTAAAATCTCAATTCAAGACATCTCAATTCAAGACATCTCAATTCAAGACATCTCAATTCAAAAAATCCAATTCAAAATTGCTCTTTTCCGTGTTTTTTTTGATGCTTTTGCTTTGTATTCCGGCGGCAGCTGACGAAGAACAGGCTGACCTGGCTGTTCTGGGAATCGTCCCGGATATTCCCGAGACGCAGATAGGGGATGACGTGATTTTTACTGTGGAATATGCAAATCTCGGGAACCTGAGTAATGAAAGTTTTGTTATTTTTCTTTTTGTTGACGGAACTCTGGAAGGGGAGATGGATGTGTTTCCCCTTGATGCGGGGGAAGGTGCAAGTGTTGATTTTTTATTTCATATCGGGGAGGATATGGGAATAGGAGAACACTCCGTTATTGCGGTGATTGATGCCTCCGGCCAGGTTCCCGAAACTGATGAGTCGAATAATGATTTTGAGGATTATTTTTTAGTAAGTGGAAACGAAAACCCCGACCTCTTTGTCGAAGATATCTTATGGATGCCGGAATTCCCGAAAACCGGGGATGAAGTGACTTTTACAGTAATGTATGGCAACCGGGGGACCCGTAATGCAGGAAATGGTTTTGGCATCTGTCTCTATGTCGATGATTCACAGGTCGCTTATGAATGGGTTGATGATCTCCAGCCCGGAGAATCTTCTGTTTGCGAATGTACCTGGACTGTTGACCCGGATTTCCCGAATGGCCCGGAAGGTGAACATAAGGTTGCCGCTTACATCGACATGGAGGACGAAAACGAGGGTTCGGGGTATATCGAGGAAAGCGATGAGACGAACAACAACTTCTCGAAGACATTCCAGATAAGTGAGGAAGAACCTGAAAGTGGGGACGAACCCGAAAGTGAGGACGAAACTGAGAGCGAGGGAGAAACTGAGAGCGAGGAAGAACCTGAGGGTGAGGGAGAAACTGAAAGTGAGGGAGAAACTGAAAGTGGGGACGAACCCGAAAGTGGGGATGAACCTGAAAGTGGGGACGAACCCGAAAGTGGGGACGAACCCGAAAGTGGGGACGAACCCGAAAGTGGGGATGAACCTGAAAGTGGGGACGAACCTGAAAGTGAGGGAGAACCTGAAAGTGAGGACGAAACTGAGAGCGAGGGAGAAACTGAGAGCGAGGAAGAAACTGAAAGTGAGGAAACTGAGAGCGAGGGAGAAACTGAAAGTGAGGGAGAACCTGAAAGCGAGGGAGAACCTGAGAGCGAGGAAGAAACTGAAAGTGAGGACGAACCTGGAAGTGAGGACGAACCTGGAAGTTACGGGGGACCTGATTTAGTAATCGAAGAAATTACCTGGGACCCTGCCAGCCCCAAAACCGAAGATGAGGTCACTTTTTCCGTAAAGTATGGGAACCAGGGCAGCCTGAGTTCGGGAAAGGATTTTTACATCTGTCTGTATGTTGATGACTCCAGGCTCGGATATGAGAAAGTTCCTGCCCTCCGGGCGGGGGATGCAGCTGTCTATAAGTGTTCCTGGAAGCTTGCCCGGAATCTGGAAGGGGGTGACTATAAGGTTACGGCGTATATCGATATGAAGGATAAGGCCGGGTATTCGGAGTACGTCGAGGAAGAAAGCGAGGCAAACAACGATTTTTCCGGCACGGTACAGGTCGAGAAAATCCGGAGTTCCGGAAAACTGGATATTTCGGTCGCGGATGGAAGTACCGGGGAGCCGGTGGAAGGAGTTGAAGTTTATCTTGACAATACGTTTATCGGGTCCACCGATCAGGAAGGTTTTATCCGCAGCGAAGCTGCCCAGGGAGAAACTCATATCGTAAACGTCCTGCACCCCGATTACTTTGAATCGATGAAAGAAGTGGAAATGGGGTATGATGAAGTAACGGGCGTTAAAATTGAAATCGTCTGTGCAAAAGTTCCCCTTACTTTGAACGTGGAAGACTCTTTCGGGCAGCCTGTCAGCAATGCTGAAGTTTTTATCGGGAACAATTTTACAGGTTCTACTGACCTTGAAGGGGTCCTTGAAGTCCGGCTGCTCCAGGAAAGTGATGTGATGGTCAGGGTTGAGAAAGAAACATATTACCCGACCGAAGGGCATATACACGTGGGAAACAGGGGTGATTTTTACACCCTAGTCCTGAAGCAGGAAGACCCCAGGGCTCCCACAATAGAAGTTTCCGGGATTTCCGAAATCGGGGATGGAGATTCCATTCTCGAGGACGGGGAAGAGCTTGAACTGGACTTCTTCGTCAGGGATGAAAGCGGGATTAAAACAGTCCGGGTAGAAATTGACGGCACCTTGATAGATACCTTCCATGAGGAAGGGGCTTACAAAACCGTTATGGGGCCACTCTCTGCAGGGGGACACCTGATAGAAATCGAAGCCTCTGACCTCGATGAAAATGAACACAAAAACCACAAGGAAATCCCCCTGGAAGTTTCCGATAAAGGCCCGTCGGTAGCCTTCCAGTGCACTAAAAAAGAGATCAATGTAGGGGAAACTGCGGTTTTCGACCTTGGAGTAATGAACCCCCTGGGGGGTAAAACGATGAACGTCCAGCTCGTTGTCAGGCCTCCGAGCGGGGTCTCGGTTTCAGGCTCATATTTTGCCACAAGTGGTGGGGGGATGTATCAGGCTGAATACACGCTTGAACCGGGCAGTGATGTCAGGACCATATCTCTTGAAATGATTGGCAATGAAGAAGGAAAACACGATGTTGAAGCGGATATCTTTTACTCTTTTGAGGAGGACAAATCTTACTCCCAGCATGACACCCTGAGCCTCGACGTAAAGGCTTCAGACTCTCCTTTTTCTTCAAAAAGGACCCGGGAATCCGTTGAAAGTTTTACTCCAGAATCTATTCTTGACTCGGTTGAAGGTTTTACTCTCGAATCCATTGAAAGTTTTATTTCCGAAGCTCCGGCTTTCAAGGGGTCGGTTTTTATTTTTGTGCTGCTTCTGTTGCTTATCGTTTCCAGAAGAAAGAGATAAGGGATAGTTTGAGCCCTTTTATCTCAGCTCTTTCATTCATTTTCGTCTCAAAACTCCAGGGTCTTTCCATCTCCACCAATAATCGTCTTCTTTCCGTCCTTGGAGATGTATTTCAGGGAAACGTTTCCTTCGGTGTCGTACTTGGTGAAGACAGTTGTGTTCTTGTCTTCGGACCACATGTATTCGAAGGTCGAGGTGCCTTCTTCACCTGTGGTTTCAAGGGCGGCTTTGCAGAGGGTTTCCCCTTCGAATTCTTCTTTCCCGATTACGGTCATGTCAAGGGCTTTTTTTGTGATCGGGTTTGTGACCTTGATGTGGGAACCGACCGGGCACCATTCATCTTCCACGGTTCCGGGGAGGTCTACTTCGATTTCCGTGTCGTTATCGGAGATTGAAAACTTCGTTCCGCCTTCACTGAGGCAGCCGGAGGTGAGCAGGGCGGCTGTAAGGAGTAAGATTACCAGGGTTGTTAGTGTTTGTTTTTTTGACAGGTTTCATCCCACCTTATGTTTTCCGAGTTTTTCTTCCTGAGTACAGATGGGAAGTAACCAATAAAAAATTATTCTACTATTTCAGGCAATTTTCGGGTCAGGAGATTTCACAAAAAGAATATGCAGAGTTCCCCTGGATTTAAATCCCTGTCCTATTATTTGTTGGAAACATTTTTTAATTTTTCATTCATCATACCTATTTACACAATACAGAAATTCGTAATTAATGCAATCTTTTTTGCACTGAATATCCAATATCATGCTGAATATCCAATATCATACTGAATATCCAATATCATACTGAATATCCAATATCATACGGATGAGAAAAATAATTTGACATGAAGGAGAAGTGTTCAGTATTAACTTTGGTGCAGCGAAGGCTGACGTGGATGAATTTTCCTGAATGAAACAGCTCCTCTCAACCAGCCCTGAGCCCATATTCAGAGTGGAAAAAGACGGGAAGTTGCTCTATGCGAACGAGGCAGGTGTCCCTTTGCTTGAGATCTGGGGTATTCGTATAGGAGAACAACTTCCTGAAAATGTTGCATGTTTTATCCTAAAAGTCCTTCGGGAGAGGGAGCCCAGGAATTTAGTGGTAAAAGGAGGGGAAAAGGAATACTCACTCATGTTCAAGCCTCTTGATGAGGAATTCGTACACATCCACTGGATAAATTTCAGTTCCCGGAAACCGGACGAAGAAAAGCCGCGCCTGCAAGAACACCAGCAGCGAGTTCTTTCCAGGTTGGGGGAACTGTCTCTTTCATCAGCAGGCAACCAGACTCTGCTGAATGACAGCAGCTATGGTTGCTTCTGTCCTTGAAGTCGAATCCTGCGAAATTCTAAAGTTTCCTCAAACAATCCACTCCTCAACCACTGAACAGCCTCCCTCAGATCATGAGTTTGCCGGAGGGATCAGCGTTCTCTTCAAAATTCAGGGCACATCCCCCCGAGTGATAACCCTGCACATTAGAAGGCAAAGGGAGTTTACTCAGGAAGATGTACACTTCCTGGTGGCTGTCCTTACCCTGCTAACTAAAATTCTCGAATATGGGAAGTTTGACAGGAAGCTCCGGAGCAGGATACTATTTCTTGAAACCCTGCTTGAGATCATTCCCTCCCCGATCTTTTTCCGGGACCGGAAAGGTGTTTCCGTGGGTTCCAACGACCTTTTTTCCCGGCATGTAGCGGACTTTTCCAGGTACAGGCGGAAGGGTGTGTCAGGGGACGATATCCTGGATGCCCTTGTAGCGGCTTTCACGGCAAAAATAGGGCAAATGTATGGGTTTGAGTATGTGCCTGCTGACCCGGAAACGGATGCTGAGGGGCTAAGGATCCAGCTGGTTTACTGCAACCATTTTGAGAGGGATACGGACTCCAAAGGCTGAAAATTCAGAAAGGATTGGCAGGAAATCCGGTTGCTTCAGCCCGAAGTTTTTGACATTAATTCTTTTTCGTCCAGCGGTTCCGACATTTCCATGTAGTGGGTGAAAAGTTCCTTTCCCCACCTTAAAGCCTCTTCCTCAAAGCACAGGAGTATCTGGTCCCTCAATTTTCCGTCATTTTCCATAAGCTTGAGGGCCATGAACCGGTCTGTCACGACTATGGAGGGCAATTTTACCGGCTTACGGCAGATAAGGAGCTTTGAATTTTCCAGCCCTGATAACTTTCCGGCTTCTTGCGGAAAATCTTTAAACAGGCGTTCTGCAACGATTTCCGTCATGCAAAGGGTCAGTTCCGCATATTTCTCCACAAGGCTTGCATAGAGTTCGGGAGATTCGGGATGGAAGTAAGAAACGAAGGTGCAGATTTTTTTTGAACTCGTTATATTTTCCAGGAACAGGTCAGGGGTCTCAAACATGTGCTCTGCATTGGGTTCCAGAATCTCATACCTGCCCAGTTCTTCAATCCTGTCCAGCAGGAAGTCAGGGATCGGGCTCAGGTCGTGGCTTACCCAGTAATCAATATGTTCTTCCAGAACTCCCAGTGTACTCAGGAGATGCTGCATGTTTTCAACTATTATTTCCCCGATTTCCGATAACCTGTATGACCTGTTTTTTTCGATTATCAGATTGGCATTTTTCATTCTTTTAATATGGGGCTGTATCGAAGCGGCGTTGACGCTAAGTGACTCCTTGATTTCATCGATATTTTTCGGGCCTTCTTTCAGGAGAAGGAGAAGGTCTTTCCTCTTCTCGGAAAGGAGGGCAAGGTCAATCAGAGGCTGTGTCATTTGTTCTCACTTTTCGGGCACCTGCCTTCTTGTTTGTTTCTATTTAAAAAACTTTCTCGTTTCCCCCATTAAATATCCGTCTATTCATATTTATTATTTTTTATATGTTTGGGTGTTTAAGGGGGGTGTGGTAAATAAAGACACAATCGTCAAGACTTGCTATGCAGGAAACAAAGTTCTATTTGCAATAATACAAAAAAAGGGACAAGAAACTATAGTAAGTAAACAGAATAAGGAACTTTAACATAGTTCCTCCACATTTACTTCATGTTTACTTCATGTTGACTTCATGTTGACTTCATGTTGACTTCATGTTGACTTCATGTTGACTTCATCTTCCTCTGTCTTCTTCCATATTTCAGCCGCTACCAGGAATACTGCGGTGAAAATTGCTGCATTGAAAGCTGCTACGGTGAGTACTCTGAACACGGACAAAAACTGGCCTGAAACTATTATCAACTCTTCCGAAATGGAATTCATCCTGGTCCCTGCGGGAGAATTTGACATGGGTTCCCCAATCCGGGAAAAGCGCAGGAAGCTCTGGGAGAGCCCCGTGCACAGGGTGAAGCTCGAAAGGCCCTTTTACCTGGGCAAATACCCGGTCACCCAGGCCCAGTGGGAGAGGGTCATGGGAAACAACCCTTCATTTTTTAAGGGAGAGAGACTCCCTGTTGAAAGTGTCTCCTGGGAAGAGGTGCAGGAATTTCTGAGGAAATTGAACGAAGAGGAAAACACGCTCATCTATCGCCTCCCAACCGAAGCCGAATGGGAATACGCTGCCAGGGCCGGGACAACGACAGGCTATTCCTTCGGGGAAGAAGCGCCGGAACTTTACGAGTACGCCTGGTTCCTCAAAAATTCCGGGCTCAGGACTCATCCCGTGGGCCTGAAAAAGCCCAACCCCTGGGGTTTTTACGACATGTACGGAAACGTCGGGGAATGGGTCCGGGACGAGTACCACATCAGTTACAAAGACGCTCCTCCGGACGGAAAAGCCTGGGAATCCCCCCTTTCTGCAGCCATATCAAAGCCCGTCCGGGTCAGGCGGGGCGGGGGATGGAACGGAAACGCCGGCTGCTGCAGGTCGGCTGAAAGGCTTTTTGCGGCACAGGACCGGCGCTTCAACAGCCTCGGCTTCAGGGTAGCAAAGGAATTGTGAAGCGGCTGGAAGAATAATCAGTTGAGAAGATAGTTGGTTGAGAGGATAGTTGGTTGAGAGGATAGTTGGTTGAGAGGATAGTTGGTTGAGAGGATAGCTGGTTGAGAGGATAGATGAAAAGGCGTAAGTTCATTTTTTCAGGAAAAACGGGGCTACTTCCTCTGACATATTTTCGTAATGGTCATACAGTTCTCTTCCCCACTCTAAAGCTTCTGCTTCATGGCTAATCATGAGCCGGTTTCTTAGCCTTCCGTCGTGTTCATTGAGCCTGATTGCCATGAAACGGTCGGTTGCCACGACTTCGGGCATGGCTGAATTTTCGTGGCAGATTAGGAGTCTGGAGTTTTGGGCGGCAAGTATTCTTTTTATCTCCCCGGGAAAGTCACTGAGATACCTTTCAAAGATATCCCGGGTCATACAGAGGGAAAGGTCAACGTCCTTTTCGGCAAGACGAGCGTAGAAAGAGGGCGTATGCGGATGGAAATAGGAAAGAAATGCCAGTACTTCTTTAGAGTTTCGGATATGTTCTCGAAATGTCTGCGGGATATCAAACATGTAGGCTGCATCGGGTTCGATAAGCTCACAGCTTCCCAGCTTATTGATTGTATTTAGGAGGCAGGAGGGTATGGGACTCAGGTCATGGTTTTTCCAGTAGTCCATGTTTTGCTCGAAGAAATCCAGGACATCAAACAGATCCTTCAGGTTTTCGGCCAGTATCTCTCCCATATCCGAAAGCCTGAAAATCCCCTCATCCTCAATAAGGAGGCTGGCTTTCTCCAGTTTTCTAACATGGATCAGGGCCGAGGCTTTGCTAAGGGAAAGCTGGTCTTTGATTTCTTCAATGTTTCCAGGTTTGCCCCTCAATAATAAGAGCAGGTTCCGCTTTGTTTCGGAGAGTATGGTCAGGTCTGTAAGTGAAAGCCCCATTTTATCCCTTCCATACCTTATGTTTTTTATCCCCTCAAGTTGTGCAATGATTTTTGTTGGACTTCTTCAAGTCCTCATTAATAATATATCTAGAATATTATATAACCTGATCCAGGGTTTTTTTTCAATACCTTTGCAAAATAAAGGTCGATATGTAGCTGCCAGGGTGCCGGAATTTTTTTACGTCTTCAAAAGAAACCTTCCCTGGCTATTTTTTTATGCCGGCAAATCAGGTCGCCTTATTTCGGAAAATGAGACCCCTGCTCCCTGAAATGTGGGCGCAGGAAAAGATTTGAAATTATTTTTTCGCTGTTCAGGTTATTCGCTTCTCACAAATAAGGTCGTTAACAGGAGCATGATAACAGCGCCGAAAAGTTCAATGCCCGGCAGGGAAGGTATTTCGGATTTGGCATGGACATCCCTTATCGAGCTTAAAGTGACCATGTGCCACTCGGCTTTGTTCCCGTCAACGAAGTCGGCATTCGAATCAACGATTTCCCCGGGCATTTCCAGGTAATAATGGATTTTTATGACGGAATCCATGGCTTCGCTCATCCCGAAGGGGTCTTCGGCGCCATTCCGGTAATCTGAGGCAGAATCCCCGATAGGGTCCCTATATATAAGGTACTCTCCACTTTTTTCCGTGTATGCTTTTTCAGGAGGAAGACCCTTTATGGTTATTTTTACGTCGTCTCCGTCCCATACTTCTTCATATTCTCCACCCTGCGAAATTACGTTCTCCCTCAGGGTTTCTCCTCCTTCGGAAGCCTCCGAGTTCAGTATCGAATATACGTAGGAGTTCGTGTCTATAATCATGTGGTATTGAACGATTTCCCCTTCCTTATTTACCTTCGAATCTACTGACAGGGTAATGCAGCCGCTAACGAGAATCATAAGGACAAGAGACAGGCCCAGTACTATTTTTTTCATCACATCACCTTCCTTTCCGGAGCTAACACTATCTTTATTTATATCGTGTAAGAGCTGCTACTATATATTTCCCCGTATTTTTCATTTGGCAGAAATTCGATTTTTATAATTTTTTGTGGTGAGGTGATGTGAGCAATCCGGTGATTGACTACTTTGGGCTGCCTGAAAATTAAAATCTGGAAAAAAAGATGGTTCTAACAGCCAGTTACATTCAGTGTTCAGCCAGTTACATGCAGTGGCAGGTCAGTTACAGGCATATGCTCCTTTTTTGCACCTTCTACCCCTACCCGATCTTTCCACAGGCAGGGGCAAAAACAGAACTCAGGTGCTTTCAACAAATCCAGGAGGCGTATCTGGGGATTTGTGTCTGTACCGGGTAGAGCATATATCTGTACGACCAATTAGTATTTAATACTTTTGTTAACTTTTGTATTACTTAATGTCATTTATTTTTATATTACTCGTATTGCAGCCATTAGCGATTTTCGACTTTTTCCGGATTGCCAGTACTCATTTCGGGAAAATTCCATTCATAGAAGGTATTTTCCCGGCACGGGACACCTCCATGAAGCAAGTGGTTTCCGTAAATGTATCCCTGAGCCCCGACATTCCCGGGGCCGGCTGCATCTCTAGCTTATCTGGCGGTCTGTTGAGCAATGGCGAAGCCGATAGTGACTTCAACGTCTTTTCCAGTTGCTTTTTTCAATCGGTCGTCAGCTATTCTGGCAATATCCGGAGGAATTTCATCCCCGGCTTGATACCCCACGAAAAAACCCACTACTACCGGGTTATCAAATAGGAAGTCTGCGGGTTCATAGTCAATTTCTATTCTGTCGCTAATTATAAGCCCTGCTTCTGCATATTCGGGCTCCTCGAACATGTCCCTCAGCTCCTGTTCAACCTGCTGTTCAACCAGAGCGGTCTGGAAGGAAGTGTAAGTGACAAGAGCGAGAACTATGGAGAGGACTGCAATTGCAAGGGCGAGGATTGCAGCACGCGAGATCACCGAGGCACGGGCACGTCCAACAGCCTTTTCCTCAGCAGGGCGAAAGCCTGAAAGCCAGAACAGGATGAGGGCAGATGCGTTGATCGCAAGCAGGTTTACGAGCACCAGTACGCCCGCTGCTGTCGCCACGCCGTAGAGTCCCCAGGCGATTCCGAGCCCCGATGTTGCTGCAGGGGGGACAAGGGCTACGGCAATTGCCACCCCCACAAGGGTAGACCCGGAGCCTCGCATAATGCTTATTGCGCCTGCAAGTCCTGAGCCCAGAGCCAGGAAAAGGGACAGGAAGTTAGGGCTTATGCGTTCGGCAACCTGGCCTATTTCACGGATATCGAGTTGTGGCGGCAAAAGCAACGTCCCCTGAACGATTCCACCTATCACGGCAGCAACCAGGATTGCAAGCAGGAGCCCTCCTACCTGTAGCTTTATTCCACGGGAAACAAGTTCCCGATCATTGATGACCGTCCCTACGCTTGCGGAGATTGCCGGGCCCATGAGCGGGGCTACGACCATTGCTCCTATGATTGTTGCAGCAGAGTCAAGCAACAGCCCCCCCGTAGCGATAATAGTGCTTAGAACAAGAAAAGCAGTAAAAGTGGAAGTTGCGGGTGCGAGATCCTCCGCACGTGCGATGAGTTCTTCCCGGGAAATGCGAAGTCCGGAATAACGTTTCTTCAATGCTTCGATACGTTGGGAAACAACAGTCTCGGGTGATATGACTATTGTGTACGTATTCTCGCCGATTCCCGCTTCACGCAGCCTGGCCATCACCGGCTCGACGCCGATAGGGGGTATAGGAAACTGGACCAGGGCTTCGAAATCCCCTCTCCCCGTTTCATCCCACACCGCATAGTCGATCTTTTCGTCGTCAAGCACGGCCAGTACTGGCTCTCGCTTCCCTACCGGAATGAGTACCTGTACAAGACGCATATTATAATTTATGTTACTATAATATATATATTTATTTTTATTTAATCCAGTTTGAAATTAAATAGGAAGTTGTTTATGTAAAAAGGCAAACTTATCTAAATATATCAAGAATTAAAGAAGAAATCCTTTGCCGCTGCAAAAACCACGGCAGAAGTATGGTAACATCTATGAAAGCCTCCGCGGAAAAAACCGAACCAGAATGCAAAAGAGGAGCATTTTGGGATACGACGCTCAGCACTCAGGATTGGGAACCAACAGTAAAAATTAGTAAAAGGTTATGGCAGGGTTTCATGGAAGATTTTTTTTCATAGAAGTTATTTTTCCAGCCTGGAAAGCTCACGAAGCGGGAAACTACCGTAAGGCAGGCCGGATTCCGGGTATTCCGGGGTTGGCTGTCCCTGCAGCTTAATCGGTGATCTGCTGAGCCACGATAAAGCCAACAGTGATCTTAACGTCTTTGCCAGTAGCCTCTTTCAGTCGGTCATCCGCCACCCTTCCAATATCCGGAGGAATTTCTTCCCCGGCTTGATACCCCACTAAAAAAGTCACCTCTATAGGTCCACCTAACAGGAAGTCTGTGGGCCCATAATTGACTTCTACGCTTTCCCCCAGTATAAACTCTGCTTCTGCATACTCGGGTTCCTTGAACATTTCCTCCAGTTCCTGGTTAACCTCCTGTTCAACAAGAGCTGCCTGGAAGGAGGTGTAAGTGACAAGAGCGAGAACTATGGAGAGGAAGGCGATTGAAATGGCGAGGACTGCTGCGCGTGAGATCACCGCAGCGCGGGCACGTCCAACAGCCTTTTTCTCAGCAGGGCGAAAGCCTGAAAGCCAGAACAGGAGGAGGGCAGATACGTTGATAGCAAGAAGGTTTACGAGCACCAGCACGGCAGCTTCTATCGCCACTTCGTAGAGTCCCCAGGCAAGCCCGAGCCCTGATGTTGCGGCCGGGGGGACAAGGGCCACAGCAATTGCCACCCCCACAAGGGTAGATCCGGAGCCCCGCATAATGCTTATGCCGCCGGCAAGCCCCGAGCCCAGCGCAAGGAAGAGGGACAGGAAGTTCGGGCTGCTACGCTCGGCAATCTGGCCCACTTCGCGGATATCGAGTGCCGGCGGCAAAAGCAACGTCCCCTTCACGATTCCACCTATCACGGCAGCAACCGCTATTGCCAGCAGGAGCCCGACCACCTGCAGCCTTACCCCGCGGGCAGCGAGTTCCCGCTCATCGACGACTGTCCCAACGCTTGCGGAGATTGCCGGGCCCATGAGCGGGGCTACGACCATTGCTCCTATGATTGTTGCAGCAGAGTCAAGCAGTAGCCCTGCCGTGGCAATAACAGTGCTCAGGACAAGAAAAGCAATAAAAGTAGAAGTTGCGGGTGCGAGATCCTCCGCACGTGCGATAAGTTCTTCCCGGGAAATGCGAAGTCCGGAATAACGTTCCTTCAACGCTTTGATACGTGAGGAAACAACCGTCTCGGGTGACAGGACGATCGTGTATGTATTCTCGCTGATTCCCGCTTCACGCAGCCTGACCATCACCGGTTCGACGCCGATCGGAGGTATTGGAAACTGGACCAGGGCCTCGAACTCTCCTCTCCCCGTTTCATCCCACACCGCATAATCGATCTTTTCGTCTTCAAGCACAGCCAGTACCGGCTCTCGCTTTCCTTTCGGAATGAGTACCTGTACAATACGCATAATATAATTGTGGCATTTTAATATATATTATATATATTATCAATTTTGGAATATAATAAAAAACTAAATAATATTATCAGCCAAATGCTCCGTATATTATCGTTTACCGACAAAAAGCGTACCAACGCTGTCCCCTTTGATGATTTCATACAGAGCGGACGGATTTTTGCCGTTCGTAATGATAGTATCAATACCCTGCGCAGTTGCTAGCTTTGCCGCTTGCAGTTTAGTTTTCATACCGCCTGTACCGCGCCGAGAACCAGCGCCTCCGGCTAATGATTGCACGCCCTCGTCTATGGCGTTGATACACTCTATCCGTTTTGCGTTGGGATGGAGGCGAGGATCGCTGTCATAAAAGCCGTCAATGTCGGACAGAATGACGAGTTTTTGCGCTCTGCACAATACTGCGACAACCGCAGAAAGCATATCGTTATCGCCAAACAGTCTATCATTCGATTCGATTTCGGTATAGCTAACCGAGTCGTTTTCATTCACAACCGGGGTAATGCCCATTTCGAGCAAGGCGTCAAAGGTGTTTGTCAGATTTTCCTTCTTTTCCTCAATTTCCATATCCTCGGCGTTCAACAAAATCTGTGCGATAGTCTTGTCGTAGTCATTGAAAAATTTGTCGTATAAGTGCATAATGCTGCATTGTCCTACCGCAGCAGCAGCCTGCTTCAAACGCATACTCGTTGGGCGTGTTTTCATTTGCAGCTTATTCGTACCCACAGCAATCGCGCCGGATGAAACTAAAATGACTTCATGGCCCATGTTCTGAATATCGGACAGTACACAGGCAATCCGGTCAAAGGAACGCAGATCGCTTTTCCCCATATAATTTGTCAGGGTAGAAGTCCCTACTTTGACAACAATTCTGTTTTGATACAAACTCAAATTATTCACCTTTCTTTCGCTACACGTGAATAATCCTGGGAGAATGTTCTGTAAACGTCAGAAAATCATGGAAGATTTGTGATGTTTTGATTTTCATAAACCCGGTAATCGTGCCGTCGCTGCACCCATACCATTCTTCCGCAAGAACATCCTTATCGAAAACAATCTGTACCCCATTGTCCTTATCCAATAAGGCGCTGAAAACAGTCGTCGCACCTATCTTTGTTCCCAGCATCTTTTCCATAAAGTCCGCAGGAGCAAAAGAAACGCAGGAAACACCCAAGGCATTACTGAACTCCTTTGCGCTAAAAGGCTTGTCTGCTGTGGTAACAAAGAGGAAAAACTCTGTCTGCTTTCTGTTGCACAGAAACAGCGTCTTGACCATTTTCATATCTAGTGCTTTATTAATCTGAACGCAATCGTCCATCGTAATTGCCTCGTCGGTATCGACGCGCTCAAACGGGATATGCAGGTCTTGCAATACTCTATATGTTTTTTCCTGGAGCTCCGTCTTAAACCTGGACGGCGCTGTTGTATAAATATCACTTACGTGTCGCTTCTTAAACGTGGATGCGCCGGTGTACGCCTGACTTCCGACGGATTAAAGCTATTGCCGTTTGCTCAAAATGTATGTAACGAATATCAGAAATTACAGGCGCAGGTGGACGAACTGAACAGCTTGCAATCGGGGCTAATTCGGATTGGTACATTTTCAAGCGTAGCGACCCATTGGCTTCCGAATATAATCAAAGAGTTTCAAAAGGACTACCCCAATATTGATTATGAGCTTCTGTTGGGCGACTATACGGAAATTGAAAGCTGGATTTCCGAGGGGCGCGTGGATTGCGGCTTCCTCCGGCTTCCTGCACACCCGGAGTTTGAAACGATATTTTTGGAGCAGGATAAGCTGCTTGTTGTTTTGCCGGAAGATCATCCGATGGCCGACTGTGAATGCTTTTCTGTAAAGGCGCTATGTGATTACCCTTTCATGCTTTTAGAAAAAGGCGCTAAGGCTGAAATATCGGAAATATTTGAAAAATGTAATATTGAACCAAAAGTACATTTTACGACATGGGATGATTATGCCATCATGTCAATGGTCGAAAGTGGATTGGGGATTAGTATTTTGCCAGAGCTTATTTTGCAGCGTATCCCATACCGAATTGTAATAAAGGAACTGGACATTCCGGCGTACCGTAAGATTGGTCTTGCAATGAGAGATAAAAAATCTGCATCGCTTGCAGTTAAGCGATTTTTAGACTATCTGCAATATAGGAACAACTCTAAGAAAGAAAAGGTGTAACAACTACTTCTCGCCATTTTCAAGTTTCCACTATTTTACTTTATAATGAGCCCTGATAGAGCTTCCTCCTGACTGCGTGTTTGAAATCACCGAGCTTGGAAGCGCAGCCGAACTGGAGCAGGCTTTGCTCGTCAATGACTAACATTCTCCGACGCCTTGTAGGATAACGGAGTTTCAGAGATAAAAGCGGTATCTGTTTTCGTCTTTTGATTTGTGTTGTTTATTTTATGCCGTTTGCTTTATATTGCGGGAACTTCTAATATTTATCGGGGATCTATAAAATGAGATTTTTAGATATTGGTGTGGGAACATTTGGAAAATTGATTATCACCAGAAGGTTTGACAGCCCCATCACGTCATAAACGCTTATGCGAATTATCCAAAAAAATCGGGAGTGTTGGAATTGGTTTCATCCACAGTTGTCCTTGCTTTTTGTCTGGTGGCATTTGCAGTTATTCACAGCCTTACGGCAAGCCTGCCTTGCAAACGCTTCGTCGTGCGAATCGTGGGTTCCAGGGCAGAACCTTTGTATATGCCGGTGTACAGCCTGATCGCATTTATAACAATAGCCCCGCTCGTCTATCTGCTCATAAAAAATCCGGGGCCGTTTCTCTACATAGTACCTTCACCATGGCGCTGGCTGATGGTCGGGGGACAGTTGACTGCTGCAATCGTTGCCCCCAGAGCTATGCGGGATGCACCCCACAGGTTCAAACTGCGCTCACAGCTTGCTGCCCCGAAGACTCCCGAAGCCGGTCCCCTGGATATCCGGGGTATTTACCGTTGGGTAAGAGACCCCTTCCTGCTCACGGGGCTGATCATTATCTGGCTTACTCCCTTCATGACCGTTAACCTGCTCGTCATATACATTTTGACCACCATATACCTGTTCCTGGGGTCCCTGCACTGGGAAAGCAGGCTTGTCTCCCAGTTTGGCGACGAATACCGGGAGTACCAGAAAAGGGTACACAGGATAATCCCTCATCAAGGGGGATATTAATAGAAAGCCTATTCCAGATACGTTTCGTCCCAGCAATAAACTAAACCTGAGTGAAATTAGCAGGTTGATGACAAGTTTATGATAAAATCCGGCGGTTCTTTTTTCTATAATGGAAAATACCGTAAGCCAAAGGCGAAATCCCCACAAACCGCGGGATCAACTTTCATAGCCTTACACTCACGTTTTTCTTTGCTTGCCCAAAAAAAGTCATTTATATAACTCTCAAAAAGCAGTTTTTCCTGTGCCTACTCCACAAACCTTAGTACTTCCATCTTTTCTCCTCGTGAAAGCCAGGCCCTGATAATGCCGAACGACAGCGAGAGGGACCTCAACCCTGCCTCTGGTAAACCTCATATTTCGGAATCCCTTCCATAAGCATCCGGAACCTTTAATTTTTCATAACTACGCAGACTAATCATAATAAAATAATTCATTTTTATAAAAACTTATAAATATTTATTTAAACTGCTGATACAAAATTCGTTATATTTAATATGTATATATTCATTAATCATATTTGAAAGAATAATTTTTCAATATATATTCATAGGGGGGTAAATATTATGGGAAGTAAAGAAGGTATTGGGATTTATTTTTTAGTTACTTTACTTTTAATAAGCATGGGAACTGCTTCAGCGGCAGATATCACTGTGAACACCAATGCAGGATAGGGAGTAGATTATACCTCCATCCAGGCTGCTGTGGATGCTGCAAAGGACGGGGACACTATCATTGTGTACAGCGGCACCTATGAAGAGAACGTAGATGTGAACAAGGAACTGACAATAATCTCGCAGTCAGGAAATCCGGAAGATACGGTCGTTCAGGCCCTAGATGAATATACCTATGCTTTCAATGTAACTGCGAATAATGTAACAATAAGTGGTTTCAGGTTAGTCGGGTATGATGATGATGATGGAATAATTCTCTATGGAGTTCAGCATAACAACATTAGTAACAATGAATTCTCTGGATGCAAAATCGATTTGAGTTCTTCCGAAAACAACACGGTGAGCAATAACAGTGTATCAACGAACGTGGAGGCCCACCTGTATAATTCAAACAACAACCTTTTAATCAATAACATATTCTCCGGCTTTGAGACTGGTTTCAGTATGATTGATTCCGACAACAACATACTGAAAGGGAACAGTATAGGTGGATGTGATCAGGGCTTAATAATTACCGGTTCCAGCAATAACACTTTTGACAATAATTCGATACACGGGTATTGGGAAGGAATCTATATTTATCCTCCCAGCAACAATAACACGTTGGTCAATAACTATATAAGCGCCTATGAAGGCTCAATAGCTATTTACTCTTCATACAACAACCTCATCTATAACAACTATTTTGATACCTCAGCCATCTTCAACGCCGGTGATGATGGAAACAACAGCTGGAATATCACTAAGACCCCAAGTACTGGAAACAACAGCTGGAATATTACGAAAACAGCAGGCACAAACATTGTCGGAGGGCCGTTCCTCGGAGGGAACTACTGGTCGAATTATGCCGGTACTGATACCGACGGAGATGGCCTGGGAGATACCCTGCTTCCGTATTGGGGAGATTATCTACCCCTGGTAAAACCAGCCGAGCCCCCTGAACCTGCAGCAACATATACCGTAAACAACGGTGCCGGGTAGGGAGCAGATTTTACTTCAATTCAGGCCGCCGTGGATGCTGCAAAGGACGGGGACACTATCATTGTGTACAGCGGCACCTATGAAGAGAACGTAGATGTGAACAAGGAACTGACAATAATCTCGCAGTCAGGAAATCCGGAGGATACAATTGTTAAGGCGGCCGTTTCAGATGATCACGTCTTCAATGTGATCGGAAAAAATGTGACGATAAGTGGCTTTTCTGTGACCGGTGCCACCAAAAATAGACATGCTGGAATATGTCTTAATGGAGTTGAGGGGTCCATTATTACTAACAATATTGTATCGGATAATGATTTCGGCATCTGTCTGCACTCCAACAACAACATGCTGACTGGCAACACTGTATCGGATAATGCTTTCGGCATCTATGTGGGGTCTTCCAACAACAACACGCTGACAAACAATACCGCATCGAATAACTATAACGGCATCTTTGTGTGGTACTCCAGCGACAACATGCTAACAGATAATACCGCATCGAATTACAATTACGGCATCAGTCTGGAGTACTCCAGCGACAACACGCTGACAGATAACACCGCATCGAACAACGAGTACGGCATCTATGTGGGGTCCTCCAGCGACAACACGCTGACCAGCAACTTGGTAAGCCAGAATGAAGAGTTTGGCATTTATCTCAATAGATCAATGGATAACCTCATCTACGACAACTACTTCAACAACACGAACAACGTTTATGATGATGGAAACAACATCTGGAATATAACGAAAACTCCAGGCACAAACATTTTTGGAGGACCTTTCCTCGGCGGGAGCTACTGGTCGGACTATGCCGGGGCCGATACCGACGGAGACGGCCTTGGAGACACTTTGATTCCGTATAATTCCGAAGGGAAAATAGCCAACGGAGGAGATTATCTGCCCCTGGTAAAACCAGCCGAGCCCCCTGCACCTGCAGCAATATATACCGTAAACAACGGTGCCGGGTAGGGAGCAGATTTTACTTCAATTCAGGCTGCCGTGGATGCTGCAAAGGACGGGGACACCATCATTGTGTACAGCGGCACCTATACGGAAAATATAGATGTAAACAAGGAACTGACAATAATTTCGCAGTCAGGAAAGCCGGAGGATACGGTTGTAAAGGCCCCCGGTGGGTACGGAAAGATCTTCAATATAACTGCAAATAATGTGACAATAAATGGCTTTAAGGTAGAAGACGGTGATCAGGGAATAATCCTTGATGGCGTTCAGTATAACAACATTAGTAATAACAAAATATCTTGCATGCATGGAATTGTGCTAGGTTCTTCCAGCAACAACACATTGCACAATAATAATTGCGGCTATTTAAATAGCATCCATCTTAATTATTCAAACTACAATCTCTTGAGCAATAACAGTTTTTCGGCTATGGAATTTTGCTTTTTCATGGAACACTCCAATAACAATATACTGATAGGGAACAGTATTGGTGGGGAACATCCCTTTTTGCTTGAATATTCCTGTAACAACAAAATGAGCAATAATTCAATAGGTGGGTTTGACGGGGCCAGTTTGTTTTATTCCAGCAACAACACAATGAGCAATAATTCTATAAGTGGAGGTGACGCAGGGATCTCAGTGTCATTTTCAAACAACACCACGATGAGTAATAACTATGTCTCCGGTGATTGGGGAATCTGGATGCGTTCTTCAAGTTATTGTATGATGAGCAATAATATAGTCAGTACCCGCGGAGGTGATGGTTTCGTTCTGGGTAACTCCAACAACAACATATTGAAAGATAACACTGTAATCGAGGAGTGGGTGTCCGGTGATAGATCTCACAGCTTCTATCTGGGATCATCCAACAACAACATACTGACTGGCAACATAGCAAGACGAACAAAACTCGACGAAGGTTGGGGGAATATCCACCTCAATAATTCAAACAGCAACCTCATCTACAATAACTATTTCAACAGCACCAATAACGTTTATGATGACGGATACAACATCTGGAACATAACGAAAACACCAGGCACAAACATTATCGGAGGGCCTTTCCTCGGGGGGAACTACTGGTCGGATTATGCAGGTGCCGATACCGATGGAGACGGCCTGGGAGATACCCTGCTTCCATATAATTCCGATGGGCAAATAGCCAGTGGAGGAGATTATCTGCCCCTGGTAAAACCAGCCGAGCCCCCTGCAGCAGAATGTATCACAGTGAACAACGGTGCCGGGTAGGGAGCAGATTTTACTTCAATTCAGGCTGCCGTGGATGCTGCAAAGGATGGGGACACTATCATTGTGTACAGCGGCACCTATACGGAAAATATAGATGTAAACAAGGAACTGACAATAATCTCAGAATCAGGAAATCCGGAGGATACTGTTGTAAAGGCCCCCGGTGGGTACGGAAAGATCTTCAATATAACTGCAAATAATGTGACAATAAATGGCTTTAAGGTAGAAGGCGGTGATCAGGGAATAATCCTTGATTGCGTTCAGTATAACAACATTAGTAATAACAAAATATCTTGCATGCATGGAATTGTGCTAGGCTCTTCCAGCTACAACACATTGCACAATAATAATTGCGGCTATTTAAATAGCATCGATATTTCTTATTCAAATAACAACCTCTTGAGCAATAACAGTTTTTTGGCGATGGAATTTTGCTTTTTTATGCGTCATTCCAACAACAATATACTGATAGGGAACAGTATTCATGGTGAACATCCCTTTTTGCTTGAATATTCCTGCAACAACAAAATGTACAATAATTCAATAACTGGATTTGACGGGACCAGTTTGTTATATTCAAGCAACAACACAATGAACAATAATTCAATGGGTGGAGGTGACGTAGGGATCATGGTGTCACATTCAAACAACACCATGATGAACAATAACTATGTCTCCAGTGCTCAGGGAATCATTATTGGTTCTTCCAGTTATTGCATAATGAGCAATAATACAGTCAGTGCCCAAGGCCTTAATGGTTTCAGTCTGAGTAACTCCAACAACAACATATTGAAAGACAACATTGTGGTCGAAGATGAGCATTACTCTGCATGCTGCAGCTTCTATCTGGGATCATCCAACAATAACATATTGACTGGAAACATAGCAAGACAAACAATACTCGACGAAGGTTGTTGGAATATTAACCTCATTAATTCAAGCAGCAACCTCATCTACAACAATTATTTTAACAGCACCAAAAACGTATACGACAACGGAAACAACATCTGGAATATCACGAAAACAGAAGGCATAAACATTGTCGGAGGGCCTTTCCTCGGGGGGAACTACTGGTCGGATTATGCAGGTGCCGATACCGATGGAGACGGCCTGGGAGATACCCTGCTTCCATATAATTCCGATGGGCAAATAGCCAGTGGAGGAGATTATCTGCCCCTGGTAAAACCAGCCGAGCTCCCTGAACCTGCAGCAATATATACCGTAAACAACGGTACCGGACCGACAGCAGATTTTACTTCAATTCAGGCTGCCGTGGATGCTGCAAAGGACGGGGACACTATCCTTGTTTACAGCGGCATCTATATGGAAAATATAGATGTGAACAAGGAACTGACAATAACCTCCCAATCGGGAAATCCTGAGGATACGGTCGTCCAGACATTCAAAATAACTGCAAATAACGTGACAATAAATGGCTTTGTGGTAAAAGGTTATTCTGGAATACGCCTTGATGGCGCTCAGTATAACAACATTAGTAACAATGAATTCTATCGAATCTCTCTGAGATCTTCCAGCAACAACACGGTGAGAAATAACAGTTGCGAGGGGGCATCAGATTGCTTCTATATTACTTATTCAAACAACAACTTGATAATCAATAACAGTTTTTTGGCTATGGAACTTGGCATTTATATGCTTCATTCCAACAACAACATACTGATAGGGAACAGTATAGGTGCAGGAGATCACGGTTTAGTGCTTTATTATTCTCACAACAACACGGTGAGCAATACTACAGTAGGTGCCTGCTGGGAACCTATAGGTCTGAGGTTTTCCAGTAATAACATAGTAAGCAATAACTACATGTCCGTCGCTGATACTGCAATTTTTCTGCATGATTCCTGCAACAATAACACAGTGAGCAATAACTATGTAAGGTCTGCTTCTGTCGCAATCAATCTGTGGTCTTCCAGCAACAACAACACAGTGAGCAATAACTATGTAGGTCATGCTTCTCCCGCAGTCAATCTGAGATCTTCTAGCAACAACAGAGTGAACAATAATACAGTAAATACCGGCTCTACTGCTTTCAATCTGAAAGATTCCAACAACAACGTTCTGAAAGACAACATTGCAAACAATGCTGATTTCGGAACCAAGTCCAGCTTCTGTCTGGAATCCTCCAATTACAATATACTGACCGGCAATGTAGCAGGAAAGAAAAAAATCCAAGAAGGTAAGGAAAATATCTACCTCAATAATTCAAACAGCAACCTCATCTACAACAACTACTTCAACAGCACCAATAACGTTTATGATGACGGGAACAACATCTGGAATATCACGAAAACACCGGGCACAAACATAATCGGAGGGTCTTTCTTCGGTGGGAACTACTGGTCGGATTATGCCGGTTCCGACACCGATGGAGACGGTCTTGGAGATACTTTGCTTCCGTATAATTCCGAAGGGCAAATAGCCAACGGAGGAGATTATCTACCCCTGGTAACACCATCAGGAACCACTCCGTCGATCCCGGCAACAGTCGGGTCAGAAGGGACTGATACCAGCCGGGTGAATTATGAGACTTCTGCCTCCAGATCCGGCTCCAGACTCGTAACCAGACCCGGACACGCGCCTGATTCAACTGTCCTTTCATTTGACCCTGAGACTGCTTTCGTAATCGAAGGGGAGGGGACCGAAATTCGGGTTGTGGCAGACGAATTCCCCGAAGGACTTGCAGGCTACAACCTGACCTTCAGCATTGAAGACCCGGAAATTGCGGAAATAACGGAAATCGAGTTCCCGGTGTGGGCAAACCTGACCGCCAGTTCCGGCCTTCCCGCAGCTTCGGTTTACATGACTGCTTTTGACGGGGACGAAATGATCCAGGCAGGAGCTGAAAGCGTTATTCTTGGGAACCTGACAGTTTCCGGAAAAGCTTTTGGGAAAACAAATCTCACAATCACGGTGGAGGACCTGGATGACGATTCCGGAAACCCGGTAGAAGCTACCGTCCTTGAAGGCAGCATCGAAGTCAAAATGGCCCTTACTCCGGACTACGGTAATTCCCCGGAGAACCCGGATACAGTTGAGGGCTACAAAGACTTTACCGGAAATGAAGAAATCTCCTCCAGGGACCTTGAAATGTCCTACAACATAAAATGGATCAAAGAAAACATGCTTGAGGAGTTTTTCGATTTCAACGGAGACGGGAAGATCGATTTCAAAGATATCGTAGCCCTTTTCAAAACTGGCTAATAGGCTCTGGATCTGAAAAAAAGGAATTTGAATCAAGTTAAGGGAGAAAAAGAGCCTGAAAACTCTTTTTCCGCCTTCACTTCTTTGGTTTTCAGGATCCTTTTCAGAGCAGGTATAATACCCGGTTGAAAATTTAGATTAGGGGCTCAAAAAGGATGCTTAAAATTTCCAGACCTCATACTTTTTTATCAGCATTGGTTTTACCACCTTTTTTAAAGGCATATAGCTACCTGGTATTTTTTGTGCGAACTTGCGTATGTATAACGCAAAATTTGAATTATGAAAAAATAATTTTTACTTCATTTTTTAAAGTTGTCATATGCAATTATGGTCACTCCACTACTATCTTTAGTCCTCCAAATATACTTTATGGAAAAGCCGGTCGTCAAAGATGACCGGTGAGAGTGCCGGTACCTTGAAAGCAAATTGAAAAAAGGTTTTTGGGAATAACAACAAGGTAATTACATCTGATTACAGCTGCCCTGTCTGAGTTAAATTTATATAAACCCACCAATTTTTTTTCATTATTCCATTTTTACGCCCAGACCGCTATTTTGAAAGGGGCCAAAAGTGGAAAATCGATTGGATTGAAGGAATATGAGGGTCGGTTTTTGTAGAACTTCGAAAGTCAAGTTGCTGCCTGGAATCATAAAAATCTATAATTTTTCTTTTAGTCGCGATGAAACCACAACAGTACGAGATCCGTTTCGCTGCGTTCAAGCGGACTTAAAGCCATAACAGCAGTTTTTACCGTGATCCGTGGTTATTTTCCCAGGTGAAAGCGAAACTGAGGCAGGAAAAGTCGGGGAACAGAAACCAAAAATAATCACCCGAACTCCCGAAGATATCGCAAAAATCCTGACAAGCAAGCGTATCCGCCTGCTTCGGGTAATTCGGGAAAAGAAACCGGAATCTTATTTTGAATATTTGGAATTATATCTGGCTTCGCTATGAGAATATAAAAGACAATAACGGAACATATTGATATTTTCTTCATATTCCTTTTGCTAATCAGCTACTTTTTTCCTGACCTATTTTTCTGCTACCCTAAAAAATGGATATTATTATATTAAATGATATAAAAATAGATCACGTTTATTCGAAGAATTAAAGGATTTTTAATTTTTTTTTGAAATTCAAGGAATAAGACTCCAATATTTTGATAGAGGTAAGGGCTATGGGGGAGAAAGAAAATTCAAATGCAGAAACCAGGATACGGGAGAACATTGAGGAGCTGTGTGAAAATAATTATGAGTTGATTAAAGAGGAAATTGTCTCTGCCGTAATGAAAGGGGTCGAAGAAGGGGTCGAAGAAGGAGTTAGAAACGGGATACTTGGCGGGCTGAATGAATGTTTTGAGATGGGACTCCCGAACATCAGGGCCATTCATGTAAAAAATATGGGCGAAGTAGTGGAAGAAGTGGCTTTTGATACAACAAAAAATCAGGTGAAGGACCGTGTAAAAAGGGAGACATGCCCTATTCTGGAACACAGGGGAGACATGCTCTGCGACATGATACTGGATGAAATAAAAGAGGAAAGGGAAGGGTTTTCCGAAGCGGAACTGGACGTAATACGAGCCCTGAATGTTGAGAAAGTTTGTAAGGACAAAGCAAACGAAATCAAGCAGGATATCAGGAAAAAACTTCCGCAAAACTTCGTAGCGCTTGCTTTATTCGACGGGATGCTGGAGGCAATAGCCGAATGTATGACTGAAGACGTTGAAAGTTGCAGCGAAAAAATCCAGGAAACTGCCCGACAAAAAAGCTCCATTTAAAAAAGGGCCATTCAAAAAGGGAAGTTTAAGCAGGAGGTCAATCTGAGATAGCGAGGGGAGATTATGGGGAGGGATCAAGACCACGAAGAAATCAAAGAACCTGTTGAGAACCTGGCAAAGGAAATAACGCAAAAGTATAGTCAGGAGCTTACAAGAGAAGCAATCAAAAAAGCCTTAAAAAATAAAACCAGGAATCTGACTGAAAAAGAAATAAAAAATCTGGAAAAAGAGCTTAAGAACCTGACAGAAGAAGGGAAAGTCACCTATTTTAAAGAAGCATCCGATGAAATAACAAAAGACATTCTTGAAGGCAACATAACTGGTGAGAAAGCAATCGAACAGATGAGTGGAGTACTTGAAAACTCTCTCAGGGTAAAACCTTCTTTTCTGTACAGGGCAGTACTTTCTTTAAAAAATGTACCCCTGCCTCTAAAAATCGCAATATACATAATGGTCCCTATTCTAGCTGCCACGGCTCTTTTTATCATGCCCTCACTATCGATATCCGAAGGTGACATGAGCTACAACCTTGCCGAAGGGGAATCCGGCTCAGGCCAATTCCAGGTATACAATGCCGGAGCCGGAGTTCTGTTATGGACGGCAAGCTCGGATCAGCCATGGATTACCCTGAGCCCGAAAAGAGGAGCAAATACGGGCAATGTCATCATTTTGGTTGATGCAGAAGATATGGAAAAGGGAACGTATGAAGGAACTATTACCATAGAGTCGCTTGCAGGAACAGAAGAGTGCCAGGTTGAGCTTGTGGTGGAAAACGGGTATCTGGAGATGCTTGTATATCCACATTCATTTGAATTCCATCTGGCAGAGGGAGAAGTGGATACCAGGCAATTACAGATCTCAAAAGAAGGGAGTGGTACCCTGGAATGGGATGTAAGTTCAGGACCCGAATGCCCATGGGCATCCCTTAACCGGGAAAGCGGCACAAATTCCGACACGTTAACCCTTACAGCCAGTACAGAAGAACTGGAAGCGGGGACATATGAAGGAACCCTTACAATAGAATCGAATGCAGGAACAGAACAGTGTCCGATGAGACTTGTGGTGGAAAGTCAGCCACCGGTCCTGGCCGTAGACCCGCTTTCCATTGATTTCGAATTGAGAGAGGGAGAATCGGATGAGGAAGATCTTGAGATATCAAATGACGGAGAGGGAATCCTCGAGTGGGAAGTGCGTGCCGATAAACCATGGATAACCCTGGACCCGGGGAGTGGGACAAATTCGACCACTGTGACTGTCACGGTGAATACGGAGGAACTGAACCCGGGGGAAGAATACGAAGGAACAATCACAATAGAGTCGAACGGCGGGGAAGAAGAAAGCACAGTATACCTGAATGTGCTGCAGCGTATTGAAGAAGAGCCGATATTGGCTGTTGATCCGGATCCTCTGTACTTAAATTTCGAGTTGATTGAAGAGGTATCGGACTCTGAGGAATTCTACATATCGAATGAAGGAGAGGGAATCCTTGAATGGGAAGTGAGTGCAGATGAGCCCTGGATAACCCTGGAACCGGAAAGTGGGACAAATTCTGGAACTGTAACCGTAACAATTGATACGGATGACATGAGCCTGGGGGAAGAGTACGAAGGAAACATTACAATAGAATCGAACGGAGGAGATGAAGAAGGAACAGTAAACCTTGTGCTGCCGGGAGATGAACCGATACTGGCTGTAGATCCAGAACCACTATACTTTAGTTTCGAGCTGGTTGAAGGGGAATCGGACTCCGAGGAATTCTACATATCAAATGACGGAGAGGGGATCCTCGAGTGGGAAGTGCGTACCGACGAAGCATGGATAACCCTGGACCCGGAGAGTGGAACAAATTCGGAAACTGTGACTGTCACAATGGATACTGATAGCCTGAATCCAGGGGAAGAATACGAAGGAAACATTACAATAGAATCGAACGGAGGGTACGAAGAAGGCACAATATACCTTGTGCTGTCTGGAGAAGAACCGATATTAGCTGTTGATCCAGACCCAATATACTTTAATTTCGAGCTTGTTGAAGGGGAATCGGACTCCGAGGAATTCTACATATCGAATGAAGGAGAGGGAATCCTTGAGTGGGAAGTGCATGCCGACGAAGCATGGATAACCCTGGACCCGGAGAGTGGGACAAATTCGGAAACTGTTACTGTTACAGTTGATGCGGGTGACCTGAGTCTAGGGGAAGAACACGAAGGAAATATTACAATAGAATCGAACGGAGGAGAGAAAGAAGGTACAATATATCTTGTACTGCAAGGTGAAGAACCGATATTGGTTGTTGACCCGGACCCACTATACTTCAATTTCGATCTGGTTGAAGGGGAATCGGACTCAAAAGAATTATACATATCGAATGGAGGAGGCGGTGTCCTTGAGTGGAAGGTGCTTGTAGATCCTGATTTGCCTTCATGGATTTCAGTAGAACCGAGAAGCGGTACGAATTCAGAAACCGTTACCGTTACCGTTACAGTTGAGGCTACTAATTTGCTTCCAAATGAGTACAGTACAACCTTCAAGATAGTATCAAATGGAGGAGACGAAAAGGGCACAGTAAACCTGAGTGTTCTGCCCGCTTATAAGAAACCAATGCTGGCCATACGTCCTGAAATACTCCACTTTTTTTTAAATTGACCACCGGGCAACCAGGGTCTGAGCAGTTCCAGATATTAAACGAAGGTGGAGGAAACCTTGAATGGGAAGTAAGTTCCGATCAATGGTGGATAACCCTGAATCCGGAAAGTGGCACAAACTCAGGTACTGTTACCTGTACAGTAGATACGAGTGAGATGGATCTTGGGGAGTATAGAGGAGTCATTACAATAAATTCAAATGTAGGAATTAAAAACGGGAAGGCAACTGTTGTAATAGAAGAAGGGATTCATTAATGTCTTATTGAGGAGTATCATACCTTTTACTCTACCTGATAATCTTCATGAAAACAAGGCTCAGTAACTCCATATCTCGTGAAAAATGTACCAACTTAGAATCAACAAGCAATCTCTTTCAAAATAGAGCACTCTTTTTTAAAGCAAGAAAGACTTAAGGCTAACAAAAACGGTCAAATTTTTAACCCTCACATAAATCCTAAAATTCATGACACAGAAAAAACTGTAAAAAATTCCGTTCTCCCATACAATGGTGGTCTTTTTGTCTTCGAAACCTAGCCGTGAAACTTTTATCCGGTCTCTTGTGGACCTTCTCAGAAAAGCGGAAACCGGACTTTCCGATGATGTTGTAAACGCTATCAGAAAAGCCGAAGCCAGTGAGAAAAGCCCGGTTGCAAAGTCCCAGGTCCAGGCAATCCTGAAAAACATCGAAATTGCCGAAACCCACGGCGTGCCCATCTGCCAGGACACCGGTATCCTGATCTTTTTTGTGGAACTCGGAAGCGAGTTCCATGCAGGTTTTGATCTTGAAGCTGCAATCCGGGAAGCTTCTGCCCTTGCGACCCGAGAAATTCCGCTCCGCCCCAACGCCGTGGACCCCCTGACCCGGAAAAACAGCGGGGACAATACGGGAAACGGGATCCCGGACATCAACTGGAAACTCGTGCCGGGAAAGCAGCTGAAAATCACGGTTGCCCCGAAAGGTGCGGGTTCGGAAAACATGAGCGCTCTTCGGATGCTGAACCCCACTGAGGTGGAAGGCATCAAGAAATTCGTGCTCGAAACAGTAACAAGCGCGGGCGGAATGCCCTGCCCTCCCCTGACTCTAGGGATAGGGATCGGAGGTTCCTTTGACAAATCTGCCAGGCTTGCAAAAGAAGCTCTCCTGGAACCCCTTGACAGTCCCATGAGCGAGTTTGAAAAGGAAATCCTTGGAGCCGTAAACGCCCTTGGAATCGGGTGCATGGGCCTGGGGGGAAGCACAACAGCCCTTGCAGTCCACGTAAAAACCGCCCACTGCCACACGGCTTCCCTTCCCGTGGCTCTGAACATCCAGTGCTGGGCGAACCGGCACGCTTCAATCGTATTCGGGGGGGATGAATAATGGAGTGGCACCTGAAGACCCCTCTTGGCGCGGAAGACGTAAAAAAGCTTGAGGCAGGAGACGTAGTCTATATCTCCGGAGAGATCCTGACAGCCCGGGACGAAGCCCATGCCCGCATCCTGGAATTTGCAGAAAACGGAGAAGACCTTCCTTTCTCCCTTGAAGGAGCGGTAATCTACCACTGCGGCCCCCTCATGCAGCAAACAGGGGAAGGAAAAGACGAAGAGGAAAAAGAAAGAGAAGAAGGGGAGGAAGAAAAGCCGGGGTGGCAAGTAGTCTCAGCAGGCCCCACAACCAGCGGCAGGATGTCAAAAATGACCCCTCCACTCCTGGAAACCCACAACGTGCGGGCAGTCATCGGCAAAGGCGGAATGAAAAACGTTTCCGAAGCCATGAAAGACAAATGTGTCTATCTTGCCTACACCGGAGGCTGTGCAGCCCTTGCCGCAGAGTTGATAAAGGAAGTGAAAACCGTCCACTGGCTTGACCTGGGGATGCCCGAAGCTGTCTGGGTCCTGGGTGTGGAGGAGTTCGGCCCCCTTATCGTGGGGATTGATTCGAAAGGCAGGGACATTTTTACGGAAGTAAGGGAAAAGGCTGAGAAAGTGCTTGCAGAAATGAAAAACTGAGACGTGCTTTCGGGAATTAAAAGCTGGGAAAGTACTCACAGAAATGAAAAACTGAAAAAAATGCATTCGGAACGAAAGCTAAAAAATTGATTGCAGAAATAAAAACCGGATTAAAAAGTTGAGCTCATATCCTGAGCTCAAACCCTGTTTTATTCCTTTTTAGGCACAAGGATTTCAGGCGGCAGGAAGATCGAGACGATTATCCCGAATATTGTGACGATCACCAGCCCCAATAAGGTCGTTCTTATCCCTTGGATGCGGGCGATTTCGTTGATCCTCAGGATTTCTTCGGCAAGGTCGGGGGGGACACCTTCCAGGGCAGCCTGCAGTTCCTCGTCGCTCAAAAATTGCACGTTCTCTTCTACCGCGGATACCAGGTCGGGCTTGAGGTCTTCCGGAATGGCAGTACTGTCTTCGATTAAGGTAATGGCTCCTACTGCCAGGCCTGCGACCAGGAGAGAGCCCATAAGCGCAGTCCCGATTGCCATGCCCAGGTTCTGGGAAGTGCCCATCAGGGCAGCCGTTTCGCTTGTCCTTTCGGGAGTTACCTGGGAAAGCACGAGGTTCATTACCTGGGACGCTATGAGCCCCCCGCCTATCCCTATAAGGGCAAAGCCGGTCATAAGGCCAAGCCCCCTGACCTCCACGTCAATGGTTGCCATGGACAGGAAAAGCCCTGCAAGAAGTATGACCAATCCTGCCTGGATGATGCGTTTCGGAGCAATGAATATGGAGAGCCTAGATGCCGTTAGCGAGGCGATTAAAAGCGGTATGGAAAGGGGCAGGTAGACAAAGCCTGTCTGCATCGCGTTCAAGCCCAGGACGATCTGAAGGAAGAGAGCCATGCTGAACAGGAAACCTCCGAAAAGGAGGGTCTGGACCATCTGGGTAAGGATTCCCGATGTGACCCTGCGATCCCTGAGCACGTCGAGCCTTACGAGCGGCATTCCCCCGCTGCTAATGACATGCCGTTCCCAGGCGGCAAATCCAAGCAGGATAACGGCTCCTGCTGCAATGAATACCGGGGTAGGGGAAAGGCCGAACGGGGAAATTTCAATCCCTGCTATGGTGAAAGTCTGGCGTGCCTCCCACCAGCCGTAGGTCCCTGCCATCAATATGCCAAAAACAATAAGCCCCATCCCCAGTGCGGATAGGATGGACCCAATTATATCCAGCTTCGGTTCTTCTCCGGCTTCGAGAGGTGCGTCCAGGATGGCGCGGCTTAACATCAGGACAATGATCACGATCACCACCTCTCCGGCAAAGGCAAGCCGCCAGGTGTATGCAGTTGTCAGCCAGCCTCCTATGATAGGGCCAAGGGCAATTCCGCCTGCAACGACCCCCCCTATTATCCCGTAGGCAATGGCACGGTCCTCCCCTTTGTAGTTTGAGGTCACAAGGGTCTGGATGGCAGGCATGACAAGGGTTGCCCCGAGCCCTTCAAGGATCGACCAGCCTATAAACAGCACGCCTATTGTCGGGCTGATTGCCGTCAGGAACGAACCCACCCCGTATATAACCAGTCCGAGCCTGAATGCCCGTTTTCTCCCGACGATATCTCCTATCTTTCCCCCTGTGATCATCAGGGACGCCATCACGAGGGCATACAGGGTAATGGCACCCTGGACAGTGGTTACGTTCGTATTGAAGTCATTGATAAGTGCCGAAATTGAGACATTCATGATTGTCGTATCAATAACGAGCACGAACATTGCAAGCGTGAGTGCGACAAGTACGCTCTTTCTCTCCATGTTACAGCCTCCGCTAAGGGGCAATAGGGTGCTATCTCACCGTCCATGAGGCAAAGGCCCCACTAATCCTGCTGACCGGCCGGTTGGATAGCCGTTGACTAACCGTTGGATGATGGCTGACCGACCTGACCTGAAACCCCCCAAAAAATGAAGTTAGAAAAGGGCATCAGAAGCCTTTTGCAGCCCTTTCAATCCGTTCCGCTTCAATCCGTTCCGCTTCAATCCGTTCCGAATGCACTCCTTACCCCGGGCAGCATGAGGTAGACAAGGAGGAGACCGTTCAAGATGACTGAAACGTTGATATCATACCACGTACCTCCGGTGACAAGCACCACAAAATCGATACATAGGTTGAAGACAACGATGACAGCCAGGAACAGCCAGGCCTGCGGGTTCACATTCCAGAGCATCCCGGTAAGCCACGCCCATACGTAGGTCAGCAGCCCGTAGAGCAGCGCATACCAGAGGTTGAAAATGCGGACGTCAAGCGGTCCAAGGAAGGGTAAAAATCCCAGGAACCGGAGCGTTATGAGTCCATTGACCACTGCAAGAAGGGCAGCCCCAATGGCAAGAATAGTAACACCGATAGGTCTTTCCATGTTCAAAACTCCTTATTTGTATTTTTTTATTCGTAAAATCTCCTGATTCACTTCTCCTTATTCGTAAAATCTCCTGATTCACTTCTCCTTATTCGCAAAATCTCCCGATTCGCATCTTCTTTACAGCTCCCCTTTCAGGCCCGCATCTTGAATCCTATGATAAGTGCCCCGATTCCCCCGGCAACAAGGAAGAGCCCGTATAACCACGGCAAAGCCAGGGTTCCTGCCACGGGGTTGCTAAGCAGGAGTATCCCGAGGATAAGAGTCAGGATACCGAGGATTCCCACTCCCCAACCTCCTCCTTTAAGGCCCCAGGCAACTTTGATGGCCCCGCTTATGACAGCCCATACTCCGAGAATTATGACGAATAGTGTAAGAACGATAAAGGGGCTGAAAATAGGGTACATCAGGACCAGGGCTCCGGCAATAATGCTCAGGACGCCCGATAGTAGCTTCCAGAACCAATTTTCCCTGTTAAGCAGCAATCCTACGATCGAAATAACTCCACCCAAAAGCCAGAAGATAGCCAGGATCCTCAGGAGTACGATGGTGGTAATTCCCGGCTGGTACAGGAGGAATATACCTACAATAATGGCGACAATCCCTTCCAGGATGACTAACCACCACGGTGCCTCCAGGGCTTCATACCCGGTACCGTAGCCTGCAGTAGTTGTTTCTTCCATCTATGTTCACTCCAGAATTCCGTTCACTGCCTCAACGTCGATACCGTCCGCTGCCCGGTGCAAGTACAGGTGGATAAGAAGCCCTGATCTACCCCTATACACGAGACCCCTCTCCGAAATAATTGCACAATGCAGGCAGGCCGGAGTCTAAGAGAGTACGTTGTCCTTCTCCACTCCCGGAGACGGACACACCCTTCTGCCAGGCAATGCAGCAGTGAGAAAATCACTAAGGTAATACAACCCGGTCCCGCTAATCCCCCGATTTTGGGACAAACCTTTTGCAGTAGGCGATTATTTGCAAAAGGTGATAGGCTGGAAAGATATCATTTCTACCGTTACAGGCACCTGGCATGACGCAGGCGGCAATGAAATACTTCAATGAAATTCTTCAAACATGTATTACTACGTCATATCTACAGGTTTTTGTTCAAACGCCTGCTTAAATACCTGTTTAACACACTTTTCCACATCCGACCGGATTTGGATTTGTGTTATACATAAATATATATAAATCATTATATATAAACTGGTTCATTTTTAAATAATGAAAAAAATTCTTCTTTTAGCCCGAAACATAATCCTGCATTACTTATCCCCACAAACCTTTTTGAACTGCTTTTCAGGCACCTGCGTTCTCATCGGCCTCAGAGCACAGCGATGCACCCGGCTTTTCCAGAGAATGGCAACTGGAAATTAAATTCAAACACAGTACAATTTTGAATTTAAAGACCAACTCTGAAAAAGCACCGTGATGTATAAAAAAAGAATATTCCGATAACTATAATCTGCATCAAAATGACTGAGAGTATATTTCAACGGCTATAGAGGGGAGCACGAGATACAAAAACCTGGAAAAAGGGGGCATGTTCTTCCGGAAGTTTGGTGAGCGACAGTAAAACGCTATTGGAATGCAAAATGAGCATCCTTCAGGGTGCCTATCCCGGAGCTTTCACCCTCGCCTCGGGATGCGCAAAACATATAACCCGTGCCCCCCACATTCCAAATGAACACTGATGAAGCCAACAAAGAGTCAGAAAACAATGGGTCAGCCGACAAAAGGTCAGCCGACTAAGAGCCAGCCAGCAAAACCCCGGGACATTCCCCTTTACATCTACCACGCAGGACAGTGCAACCCTAAAAAATGCACAGGAAAAAAAATGGCCCGCTTCGAGCTTGCCCGCCTTTTCGATAAGGTTTCGAAACTTCCCCGCTCCGCAATTCTCCTGGATCCTTTTGCCGAAAAAGCCATATCTCCGGCTGACAGCACGGAAAAGGGAATAATCGTGCTTGACTGTTCCTGGGAAGAAGTCGAAAGGGTCTTTCCGGAACTGGAAAAGCTGAACCTCCAGCACCGGGCTCTTCCCTACCTGCTTGCGGGAAACCCGGTAAACTTCGGAAGGCCTTTCAAACTCAATTCCGCCGAGGCTTTTGCGGCAGCCCTCTATATTCTGGGGCATAAGGAACAGGCTGAAAAAGTCCTTTCAAAATTTAACTGGGGACACAGTTTCCTGGAATTGAACCACGAACCTCTAGAGGATTATTCGAAAGCAAAAAACAGCAGTGAAATAGTGAGAATCCAGAGCTATTACATATAACAATTTCTCAAAAACAATTTCTCAAACTCAGGTAAAGGAGCGTTATTATTTATGGTCACCAGGATCCGAAAACAGATCGGAGTCATCGGGGCAGGCGCCTGCAGCGAGGAAGTGGAATCCCTTGCCGAAACTGTGGGTAGGGAAATTGCCAGGAAGGGAGCTTTGCTCCTCTGCGGGGGACTCGGGGGAGTTATGGAAGCTGCGTCTCGCGGGGCAAAAAAGGAAGGAGGGACGACCCTCGGAGTCCTTCCAGGAATCCGGAGAGAAGATGCAAATCCCTGGATCGACGTTGCTATCCTGAGCGGGATGGGACACGCCAGGAACGCGCTGATAGCCCAGTCTTCGGACGCCCTGATAGCCGTGGGCGGGGAGTACGGGACTCTCTCGGAAATTTCGCTCGGCCTGAAGATGGGAAAGCCGGTGGTCGTGCTTGAATCAAAGTGGAAGATCGAAGGGACGCAGCGGGCGAAAAACCCGAAAGAAGCCGTTGAAACCGCTTTCAGGCTGATAGAGAAGAGAACCGGGTGAATAATCAAGGATAAGGGACTATTGCTGAAGGAGAGGAGATGGAGGGAAAGAACGCACAGGGAAGCACAGCACATAAATTTTGGATGTATGAAGGCTATTGAGCCCGGTTTTTCTCGGAAAAGTTCAACAGTTTATTATAAAATCCAATCCAAAAATTTATATTCAAGAAGGAAACTCAAGAAATAAAGAACCATTCTACAGTCAAACGGAGATTAATTTCGGGGTACGCTGACATTTCAGCAAAAAAATATATAAAAATTTATACTGGAGTTTCAAATGCATCTTATCGTAACGGAAAAGAATATCGCGGCGAGGAGGATAGCCGCAATCCTGGCACCGAAAAGCCCTAAAAAAGAAAGGGTCAGCGGAGTGGATACCTACCAGTACGGAATAGGTACCGGCAAGAATAAGCAGGAAACTATTGTCATCGGGCTTGCCGGACACATAGTCGGGATCGATTTTCCAAAGGAATACAACAACTGGCAGAAGGTCGATGCAAAAGACCTGATAGGTGCCGATATCATAACGACTCCCATTAACAGGAAGATCGTGGCCGCCCTGAGAAAGCTCGGGAAAGAAGCCGGAAAGGTTACAATTGCCACTGACTATGACCGGGAAGGGGAACTGATCGGAGTCGAAGCTCTCAATATCATAAAAAAGGTGAGCCCTAACATCGGTTTTGACAGGGTCCGCTACAGTGCCATTACCCCGAAAGCCATTGAAGATGCATTTTCAAACCCTACTCCCGTGGACTTCAACCTCGCCGACGCCGGGCATTCCAGGCAGGTCATCGACCTGGTCTGGGGTGCAGCCCTGACCCGATACATATCCCTTGCCGCAGGCAGGCTCGGGAGGATGTTCCTGTCCGTAGGCAGGGTCCAGTCCCCAACCCTCTCCCTGATCGTGGACAGGGAAAAAGAGAGGGAAGCCTTTGTCTCCACCCCTTACTGGGAAATCCATGCCGAACTCGAAAACGGCAAAAAAGAAACTTTTCCCGCCCAGCACGCGACCCGGCGTTTCCTGAAGAAAGAGGAAGCTGACAGGGTCTTTGCAAAACTTGGAAAAAAGGCAACCGTACAGGAAATAGAAAGGGGAAAACGGGTCGACCAGCCCCCTACTCCGTTTAATACCACGGGCTTCATCAGCGCTGCAAACGCAATAGGGCTTACTCCCTCAAACGCTATGCGTATAGCCGAATCCCTCTATACAAACGGGTACATCTCATATCCCAGGACCGACAACACAGTCTATCCCGAAACCCTGGACCTCAGGGCCCAGATCGAAATATTCAAGGAAGGGCCCTTTAAAGAGTACGCAAACGCCCTGCTGGCGAAAAAGGAGCTCAAGCCCACCCGTGGGAAAAAGGAAACTACCGACCACCCCCCGATTTACCCGGCTTCCCTTGCAAAGGAATCGGAGCTGAAAGAGGACGAATGGAAGGTCTACGGACTGGTGGTCAGGCGCTTTTTTGCAACCTTTGCCGAGCCCAGCGAATGGGAGACCCTGCGCATAAAGCTTGACATAAACGAAGAAGAGTTCAGGGCAAGCGGGGCAAGGCTTGTTGTCCCTGGCTGGAGATGGTACTACGACTACAACAAGCCCGAAGACAGGCTGCTCCCGGAACTTTCGGAAGGGGAAGCCCTGACCGTGGCAAAGAAGGAGATGCTCGACAAGGAGACCCAGCCCCCGGGACGCTACGGGCAGGGGCGCCTGATCAATATGATGGAAGAACTCGGGCTCGGGACGAAAGCCACCAGGCACGAGATCATCAGTAAGCTCTATTCCAGGGCTTATATCCACGGGACCCAGGTCCAGCCGACGAAGACCTCTTTTGCCGTCATGGATACCCTTGAGAAATATTCCCCGACGATCACCAAACCCGACATGACCCAGATCCTTGAGGAAAACATGGACAGGATTGCCGAAGGTAAGATCTCGGAAGCCGAAGTCCTTGAGGAATCGAGAGAGATGTTAAAAGAGGTCTTTTCGGAACTGGAAAAAAACCGGGACAAAATCGTGGAATCCCTCCAGGCAGGACTCCGGGAAGACAAGATCATCGGCAACTGTCCTGACTGCGGAAACGAGATAATGGTCCGCCGTTCAAAGCGGGGAGGCCGTTTCATAGGCTGCAGTAACTACCCGGACTGCACCTTTTCCCTGCCCCTGCCCAGGAGCGGGCAGATCGTGGTTACGGATAAGATCTGCAAGGTGCACGGACTGCACCACCTCCGCATAGTCAATTATGGAAAACGCCCCTGGGACCTTGGCTGCCCCCAGTGTAATTTTATTGAATGGCAGAAGGCAAAACAGGAAGAGCAGGACAAGATCCCCGATAAGGAACGCCCGAAATCCATCAAGGAAATTAACGGGGTCGGGAAGGTTACGGCGGAAAAACTCGGGGAAGCAGGGATCTCAACCGTCGAAGACCTGATAAAAGCCGATCCTTTCGAACTTGCGAAAGTTACAAAAATCAGCATAAAGAAAATAAAAAACTGGCAGGTAACCTGCGGGGCAGCTATTGAAAGCTGCTGAACCCACCCAACCAGTCAAAAACGACAAAACGGTAGAAATCGTAAAACGGTAGAAATCGTAAAACGGTAGCAAGCTGCTGGCTTATTGAAAAGAATCTTTGGGCTGGCAAGCACTTTCAAATTATTATAAAGCAAACAGCCCGGTTCAAAATTGCCGGAAGCTTTCAAAAGCCCGATAAAATCTTTTTCTTTCAGATACTTATTTATAAAATTCAGTCTTTTTTCAACTGGTAGAAAAGCCCAAAACAGAAAGGAATGCTTCTTTATTTCACAGGGCTTATCACCAAAGTTCAATATTTTCTTAATAAGTTTTCAAGGAGTTGGAATCCTGGAGTTTAGTTTTAAAGGCGGATGCAGGGAAGTCGGGCGTTCGGGTTTACTCGTCAACGAGGAGGTCCTGCTCGATTACGGAATTAAGGCGGGGGATATCCCCGAATACCCCCAGAACGGTATGGAACCCAAAAGCGTGCTCATCTCTCACGGGCACCTGGACCACTGCGGGGCAGTCCCGAACCTTATGTACATGAAACCCGAAGTCTTCATGACCCCGCCGACTGCGGAGTTTACCGAACTCCTGGGAAGAGACACCCTAAAACTCGCGGAAAGGACCCTCTCGGGTGTGGCCCCCTTTGACCCTGACGACCTGCAAAAGCTCTCTCGTTCCATCCAGAAGACCGACACGGGAACGGAATTCATGACCCACGGTTACAGGGCTCGTTTCTATGGGGCAGGGCACATCCCCGGGGCTTCGGGCATTTACCTGGAATCCGAAGCAGAAGAAAGTCTATTTTACACGGGTGATTTCAGCCTTCAGGCCACAAGGCTGGTCCCGGGGGCTGAAAAGTTCCCGAAAGCCGACACCCTCATACTCGAAAGTACCTATTTCGGGGAAGAACACACCCCGCGCAAAGAAACTGAGGAACGCTTCATCGAATCCGTCTGGGAAACCCTGGACATGGGGGGGACAGCTATTATCCCGGCCTTTGCCATCGGCAGGACCCAGGAAATCCTCATGCTCCTGGACGCCCACGGGATCCACGCTTATGTGGACGGGATGGGAAAGGATGTATACAAAATCCTCAAAAAATATCCCGAATACCTGAAAAACCCCAAACTCCTTGACCAGGCCTTCGATAATGCCACCCATGTAAAGCAGAGTAAAAGGGCGGAGATCCTTAAAGAGCCCTCAGTAATCGTCACCACCGCCGGCATGCTGAACGGGGGGCCCGTGCTCTACTACCTGAGCAAACTCTACAAGGACCCGAACTCAAAAATCCTGCTTACCGGCTACCAGGTAGAAGGCACAAACGGAAGGATGGCCGTGGAAAACGGGATAGTCGAAAACAACGGAAATGTCCTGTCCCTGAAACCGAAACTTGAACAATACGACTTTTCCGCCCACAGCGGAGACTCCGAACTGAAACAGGTGGTAAAGAAGTTCTGCAAAAAGGGTACTGAAAGGGTCTTTGTAATGCACGGGGACAAAACCGAAGCCTTTGCACAGTGGATCTCAGAGGAAATCGGCGTGGAAGCCTATGCTCCTGCAAACGGGGAATCCTTTACATTTTAATAAAAACATACAGGCATTGAAGAATAGTCCGGTCCGAATAACGATGGCAAGTTGGTAGTAAAGATGCAAAGTTAGTAATAAAAATACAAAGTGAAATCACTCATAAGCTTTAATTAGGATCAAAACGTTTGGAAAAAACAGATACTTGCTCCAAAATTATTGGACAAGTTATGTGATGAATAAGTATATGATAGGGGCCTTGTTCCCATTTCGCGGCGCCCTATCGATGATCCAACCCCATGAGATTGAGAGGAAACCCTTAAACTCTCAATCTTCACATCTGTTCTTATGCCATGTGAGTATATATCACAACCGATCTTAATTATTTAATATAATTAAAATGTTTTATACACCTTGTATTTTTTAATCACCGCATGATTTTCAATAGCGTTAAATATTTTGTTAGCTTTGAAATTTGTGCTCGGTTGAAAAGCATCCCGGAAGCCAATTTATCATCTTATAAACCTATTATCCCCTGATAAGCTAATTTTTCATCTGACAAACTAATCTTTTTTCAGGATCGAGTACCCATAATAAAGAAGAGCAGGCAGAACACGAAACCCTTAAGCCTGAAAAACCCCAATAATCCGTGCATGATCCTGAATCCTGAATCCGAAGTACTCGAAACGCTCGCAAAAAGCATCCTCCTGGCTGCCAGGACCGCCCCGAAAGCCAAAGGAGTTGACGATATAGTAACAGCCCTGGTAGAAGCAGAAGATATCGAAGTCCTTGCCTCTACCATGGAAAAACTCGCCGACGAGAAAGGTGAAGGCTTCGCCTTCCTGAAAAGGGACGCCGGAAACCTAAGGAATGCCGGAGCTGCGGTCCTGATAGGGGTTAAAGCCAGCGGGGCTGCAGGCCTTAACTGCGGAGCCTGCGGTTTTTCGACCTGCAAAGAGATGCTTGCACAGCAGAAGGTAGAAGAAGAATTCAGGGGTCCCAACTGCATGTTCAAGTACGCCGACCTCGGAATTGCTGTGGGTTCAGCCGTTGCCAGGGCAAAAGACCTCTGCATTGACAACCGGGTAATGTACACCGTCGGAGCAGCCGCCAGAGTCTCGGGCCTGCTGGATGCAGACGTGGTTTTAGGGATCCCTTTGAGCGTGAAGGGGAAGAACGTTTTCTTTGACAGAAAGTAAGCGTTTTTTAGTTCCTTTTACTTTTTTTATCAATTTTTACTTTTTTTTCGGATCTGTCTTTGTTTCAGCCTGTCGGGTTTCCTGCGGAACAGCAGTATATTGATTCCGAAATCCGTGCCACTTTGATCTGTTTTTGGGTGCCGGCGCTCTCACCGGCCAGCTTGCTGACCGGCCTTTTCTAAAAATGATATTTAATAATTTAGTTCAAGCACAGAAGCATTTTGAATTTAAAGATGAATCTGGAAAAGAGTATCCTGATGGATAAAAAGTATATTTGAATAACTGTAAGAGGTATTTGGATAACTGTAATAGATATTTGAATGACTGTAAAATATATTTGAGTAACTTTAAGAGGTATTTGAATAACTTTGATGGGTATCTAAATAACTTTAATAGGCATTTGAATTACCAAAAAAGATAGCCGAATGACTATTGAGAGCAACGGGAGAACTAAGAATGTCGTATAATGCCAGAACTGCTTATTTCCCTTTTTTGGGTTTTAGAATCAGCTTTCTTTGCGCCAATTTCCTGAAATAGCCGCACTTCGTGCGGGGGGCAAAAGCGGTTTGATAAGGCATTCAGGAAGCACTGTTTTCGATAATATCCATTAAAAACCGGTTCCCTTTTTCCATAAATATTCAGAAACCCGCGGCTCTCCCCATTTCCAGGCCCCGGAAGTAGCCCACGGGCGCACCAGCGGCCGGTCTTCGCCAAAAACTAATGGGCCATTGCTTCCATCAACTTTGGAAAAAATTAGAGAGAATTCTTAAAGCAGCCCCCTCCTCCGCTCACTCCTGTACTCATCAAAAATGCTCTGCAGTTCGTCTTCTTTGGCTTTCTGCCGGCTTTTTTCGGCTTCCTTTTCCCATTCGGCAATAGCCATTTTCAGGACTTCAGGCTCGACCATAGCAAAGTCGTCAGCCCTTTCCAGGGGGACGTTTTTCAGGACAGGGATACCCCCTTTGAAGAAAGTGTCCTCGGCAGCATGGGAGATGTCTTCAGGGATAAGGACTGCTCTCACCCCGACTTCCACCAGGATCTGGGCAGTGGCTGTCCCGCCTCCGCTGGGATTTTCCAGGAAGACGACATCTCCTTCTTTCAGGCCGTAGTGTTCCTTTGTTTCGGCAATGGACTCCTTTGTAAAGGCGGAGATAACCTTGACGGGGGTGCCTTCTCCCCGGACTTCCATTTTCTGGATTTTCCGGAGCTTCTTGCTCCTCCGGCGCAGGTCTTTTAGGGTCCTGTTTTTCCTGACCAGTTCCCTTTTGAGGTTCTCGATGGTGCTTTCCCTGATCCTGAGCTCTTTTTCCTTCCGGACTTCCATGTAGGCTTCTTTTTTAAAATCCCTCAGCCTTGCCTCAAGCTTTGAGATCTTCCTGTCCTTTGCAGCGGCCTCTTTTTTTAACTCTTCTACATATTCCTGAAGGTTCTGGATCTGTTCGCCCTGCTGCTGAACTGTTTCCCTCATTTTCCGGAGCGATTCTTCAAGAGCCATATCCTCGGGCTTTACGGGAGGCTCGGGAGCTTTACGGGGCTTTTTCCCGGCCTGGGCCTGGGCCTGCACCTTTTCGATTGCAGCCTCAATCGAATAGCCCCGCATGACAAAGAGCTTGATCAGTTCGAGGTCGGAATCCTCAGGGGCTTTCTTTTCAATCCGGGAAAAGACGTTCTTGTAGCTTTTATAGGTGAGGAGGGCTGCGGTCAGCGCGTCCCTTTCATGGTCATTAGAGTAGCCAAAAGGCCTTCCAAGGGCGATTTTCTCTTCGGAAGATACTTCAGCCCCCGGGCTTGCAGGCACGGCTTTAAAGCTTCTCCTGATCTTTTCAACCGAACCCGGCATGGGAGCCACGTCACTGGCAATAACGGCAGGTTTCCCGTATTCGGCAATCAGCTTGACGACCTCGTCGGGGGCTATTCCCCGGAAGCTTTTCAAAAAGAGGAGGTCCCCGTCCAGGGAGAGGATAGCTATGCCTACGGTGGTCCCGGGATCAATCCCCACGATCGTGAAACGCCGTCTGGACTGCTTTTGCTTAAGGGGGATGTAGCGGATCCTGTCCCGTTCCACATTCTTTACGCTTACCTGTGCATCGCTGCTGACAATCGGGTGTATTGGAATCTCTCCGCGTTTTGCATATACGGTGAACTCGGACCTGACATAGCCTCCGAATCCCTTTACGTTCACGACTTCAAACCTGATTCCCTTTTCCCGGGAAAGTCTCTTCAGGATGTCCTCGATTTCCCGGCTCCGCTGCTGAACAAACCCGTGGACCTTTCTCCGGTAGCGGTTCTGGCTCCAGCCTCCCCGGCCGAGGGAGCGTGCCCTGCTGACCTTGATCTTTGTCATGTCTTCAAAAAGGGAGACCTCATGCCCGACTCCCAGCTCAGCCAGGCGGGCACAGGCTTCGGCTTCCTCGTTCGGGTTTGTCGGGTCAAAGGAAATTCCGTGCTTTTTCCCAAGCCGGACAAGGGGTTCGGGGTGCAGCCCGCCCGTAACCTGGACGAGCTTTACGCCGTCAGGAAGGCGGTTCATAATGGAAATAAGCTCTTTTCGGTCCGCAGCCAGCTCAAAGATATTGTCCACAGCAATTATCTCCGGCCGGTCCTTAAGAACCATATTCAGGACCTTCTGGCGGCGGAGCATGGTATGATGGGTAATTTCCCCATCCCTGAAGACAGCCAGGGCATACCTGGGGAGCTCTTTCGCTCGCGGTGAGCCCCTGGCAATGTCAATTCCATAGATAATCCTGTTTTGCATGGACACCTATATATTATTTTTCAAAGAATATATATTTAACTGTGAAATACGGCTATTTCAATTATCTATAATTATCAATTAGGTCCGCTTAACCTGAAAAAAAAGAAGGGCAAGGAGATAAGGAGTCTTTCAGCTTTCAGCAATTTATTCTTCAAAGTCATCCCTGTATATCTTCTTCAAAGTCAGCTTCAGTTTCAGTTCCGATCTCTTCTCCGGCCTCACCTGAAATCTCTTTTCCTGCTTCATCTCCGGCCCTGGATTCCCATTCACTCTTAATTTCCCTGAGAACCTCCTCAAGGTCCCTTCTTGTCCCGTATTTTTTGTAAAAGTGGTTCAGGACATTGGAAACATCCCTTTCCAGCAGTTCATCTGCGTGAGGATGGTCAGGGGTGACATACTGGGGCCAGTCGATAAGCTGGACGCAGTCCTCGGCAACGAAGATATTGTACTCGCTGAGGTCTGCGTGGATTATTCCGAGGGAGTAGGTAAGCTTTACCTGGCGGAGGATTTCGTCCAGGTACCATTCCGGGTCCAGGACCTTCGTCTTTGAGAGGATGCTCCCCTTTGCCAGTTCCATTACAATGGCATGCCGGTTCTGGTCAATTGGTTTTGGGATGGAAACTTTCGGATAAAGGGTAGTCATGATCCCGTATTCCCGCTGGGCTGCCAGGCGGGCGGCATAGATCCAGGAAAAATGTTCTCTTTCCCCGAGGTGGTCACGGACCCTTTTGACCTGCTTGAAACTGGTCCTCCCTTCACGGTGGAACTTGATGATGACCGGGATCGGTTCTCCTATAGCCAGCTCGGGCTCCTTGATAGCCTCGAAGATCACAGACTCTTTCCCTACCCCTACCTCATCTCCTATGGCACTGATGCTTTTCCTCTTAACGAAAGTGTTGAGAGCCAGGGCATCGTAACCCTCGAAATAGATCTGGTAACCCTCATAAGGCTGGAAAGTCCTGACAACCAGATTATTCCTGACAAGCTTCTTCAGCCTGTAGTCCAGTTTTTCAGAGGGCAACTTGGTATATTTGTTCAGGTCTTCCGCGGGCACCCACTCGAAATGCTTCATCCCCATTTCGATGCCCGTCAGGACCCTGAAATCCTTTTTATCAAGCTCCCTGAAAACCCTTAGTACTTCGTTGATCATTCGCTACTAAATATAACCCTCGGTATTTAAATAATAGGGCAACGGCTCACCCGGAATCCGGGAAATACTGTTAGCCGGAAAAGCCGTTAACCGGAAAATCCTTTATCCAGAAAAGCCGTTAGCCAAAAAATACTGCCGCCCATGATCCTCTCATCGGAGCAGTTTGAGCATTTCCCGCCCGAAAGCATGGAGATCGAACGGGTGTCTTGAAGTCACGAGGTTTCCGTCAACGACCACCTCACTGTCCTCATAAAGGGCTCCGGAGGCTATCAGGTCATCCCTTATCCCGATCCAGCAGGTTGCCCTGTGCCCTTTTATCACCCCCGCTGAGATCAGCACCTGGGGGCCGTGGCAGATTGCGGCTACAGGCTTGTTTTCCCTGAAAAAGTATCTCGTGATCTCAAGGGCGGCTTTATCAAGCCGGATTTTTTCCGGACCTTTGCCTCCAGACAGCACAAGGATATCGTACCCTGAGGGAATAACTTCCTTAAAGGCAAGGTCCGCATTGATTTCATAGCCGTGCTTGCCCCGGATTGTTCCCCTTTCCATCGACACCACATGAACAATGATTCCTTCTTCTTTCAGACGGCTATAAGGATAGAAAAGTTCCAGGTCTTCAAACCCGTCAGCTCCGAATATAAGCGCTTTCAACAAAAATCCCCCCTGTTTAAGAATCTTCCCTGTTTACAGGAACTTCCTCACTCCAGGATTTTTCCCCTGTACAAGAATGTCTCCTGCACAGGAATTTCCCGATAAAAGATAGGTTTCCCGTAAGATATACCTATCTTATCCGGAAAACGGCGGAGGTAAAAGACCGGCTCAGATCTTCTCCAGCGCCTGCTCAAGGTCCGCAATTATATCTTCCGGCTCCTCGATCCCGACCGAGATCCGGACCAGTTCATCCGTGATACACACACTTTTCCTTATTTCACAGGGAACACAGGCATGGGTCATCGAAGCCGGGTGCTGGATCAGGGTATCGGTAGCCCCCAGGCTCACGGCAAGGGAACAGAGTCTGACGCTGTCCATTAACCTGCGCCCGGCTTCAAGCCCGCCCCGTACCCCGAAGGAGAGCATGCCGCTGTACCCGCTCATCTGCTTTTTTGCGATCAGGTGCTGCGGGTGGCTGGGAAGCCCGGGATACCTTACCCACTCGACCCCGGGGTGGGACTCAAGGAATTCGGCAACTTTGAGAGCATTTTCAGCGTGCTTTTCCATCCGGAGGTGCAGGGTCTTCAGGCCCCGGATGCAGAGCCACGCCTCATGGGGGCCCATGATCCCCCCGGTGTACCCTACAACAGGAGAAAGGGACCTCATGAAATCCCTGCTTCCGACAACGATTCCCCCCAGCAGGTCGGCATGCCCTCCTATGTACTTGGTGCAGCTGCTCAGGGACAGGTCCGCCCCAAGCTCCAGGGGCTTCTGGAAATAAGGTGTTGAAAACGTATTGTCAACAACGCAAAGGGCTCCGTGTTCCCTGGCCATGCAGGCGATTTCCCCTATGTCGCAGACGGTCATGGTGGGGTTTGCCGGCGTTTCCAGAAAGACCATTTTCGTGTTTTCTTTGAAAGCTGCTCTTACTTTGTCCAGGTCAGAGGTATCAATGAAGCTCACTTCTATGCCCAGCCGCGGAAGGACCGTCAGAAAGAGGCTGTAAGTGCAGCCGTACACCACATCCGTTGAGATCAGATGGTCTCCCTGTTTCAGGTGGGTGAGGACAAGCGCCGTAATCGCAGCCATGCCCGAGGCAAAGGTCTGTCCGGCTTCCCCACCTTCAAGGTCCGCAACCTTTTCGGCAAGTGCGGCATGGGTAGGTGTGTTGGGGGGAATCCGGGTATACACATATCCTGCTTCTTCCCCTGCAAACCTTGCTGCCCCCTGTTTGGTGTTCTCAAAAACGAAAGTTGACGTCTGGAATATCGGAGTCGTGTGCGCCCCGTAAACCGGGTCCGGCATTTCTCCCGAATGCACGCATCTGGTCCCGAACTTCATTTCTCTTTCCATTTTCCCAAAAACCCCCTGTAAAAAATATGTACGGGAAATTATCTGTGCTCCCACTAATTATTTGTTTGGAAGGCATAGCCGGGAAATAGGAGAACCATAAAATTAATTTAGTAAAGATAGGTTGTTTTCAGCGGGTTCCGTCAGAAATCTTAAAAAATATAATACACTATATAGCCTGAGTACAACCTGAATATGATCCCGGTGTGACCTGCGGTAAACAATGATAACACAGCGGAAACATACAGAAAGCACAAAAAGTGGCGGCTCAGAGTCACAACAAAACGTTAAGGGATGACCCTAAGTGATCAGATCAATACTTGATAATGACCTTTACAAGTTTACAATGCAGATGGCAGTACTGGAACTCTTCCCCGGGGCGGAGGCCGAGTATCGCTTTATCAACCGGGGAACGCAGCGTTTTACCGAAGGCTTTGTCGAAGAACTCAGGAGAACCGTAGACGAAGAGATCTCCGAACTCACGCTTACGGAGGAAGAATACCACTGGCTCGGGAAACACTGCCCTTACCTGAAGCCCATGTACCTCGAATACCTCAAGAACTTCCGCTTCAAGCCGGAAGAGGTTACAATCTGTCTTACGGAAGACAGGAACCTTGACATGCGGATCAAAGGGCCCTGGCACAGTACTATCCTCTGGGAAATCGTACTCATGGCTGCAGTTTCCGAACTGTACTTCAGCACGATAGAAACAAGCTGGAACGGGAACGGGGAATCGGAAATATCCGAATCCGTCCTTGCAGCCTACGGGGAAAAGGTCCTTAAAATCGGAAAAGCCCTGGAAGAAAACAACTGCCTCTTTGCGGAATTCGGGACCCGCCGCAGGCGGAGTTTCGAAATCCATGACCAGGCCATGGAGAGCCTGGCCGGGATAAAAACCCTTACAGGCACAAGCAACGTCTATTTCGCGAAAAAATACGGCATGAAAGCCATCGGAACCGTGGGGCATGAATGGATCATGGGAACCTCGGCCCTTGTGGGGCTTCGTTATGCCAACCGTTTTTCCCTTGAAAACTGGGAGGAAGTCTTCAAAGGCGACCTCGGGATAGCCCTTACCGACACCTTTGGCTCGGATGCCTTTTTCAAGGACTTTGACCTGAAACTCTCAAAACTCTACGACGGAGTTCGGCACGACAGCGGAGACCCCATAACCTTCGTGGACAGGGTTATTGCCCACTACAAAAAACTGGGCATCGGCCCCATGAAAAAAGTGTTGGTTTTCAGCGACGCCCTCAACTCCGAAACAGCAATCAATATCAGGAAATACTGTGAAGGCAAAATCAATTGCAGTTTCGGGATAGGGACTAACCTTACCAACAACTCCGATTTCTTCCGGAAAAGCCCCCCCCTGAACATGGTCATCAAACTGCACGGCATCAATGGCATCCCGGTCGTGAAACTCAGCGACTCCCCGGAAAAAGAAACTGGAGAACGAGACGCCCTGAGGGTAGCAAACTATATTTTCGGGAGAAAAGGGCTGGACGACTAAAAACCTGAGGAAGAGAAAGGCCAAAGCCCCATCCAGGGCTGTGAAAAAAAATCGTTTTTCTTCGGACATCCTGATTTTTTGATTAAATTGCAGGAGGGGGATGCCCGGGGAGTTTAACTTTTTGTTTTTTACATTGCGTTTATTTTCTTTGCATTACTTTGCAGTGCATTACTTTGTAGTGCGTTTATTTTCATTGCGTTGCTTTACTGTGCTTTGCTTTACTGTGCGTTGTAGCCGTCGGCAAGGTTGACGTTTACGTACACTACAGCTTCATTGGTGTGCCTGTAAGCGTAGTCGTCGGTGATCTCGGGCAGGGCGTCAGCCTCGGCCTGGGAAGTGACCACGGTGCCTGCAGAGATGTACCTGCCGTCCGGAATGGTTACACCGATTGCGCCGGAAGTCGGCTCAAGCACGCAGTTGCTTCCGACTTTTGCATTGAAGACCATTGCCTGCATTCCTATGAAGGTGTCATCCCCGACGTAAGCCGGGCCGTGGACCTGAGCCTGGTGGGCAAGGGAGACCCTTTCTCCAACATAGACCGCGTATTCTTCCCCGTCTACCTCAATAATGTGGCTTTCCACTGGTTCACCTTCCTCGTCAATGGTTTCAAGGGCATGGAGTATAACTCCGTCCTGAATGTTGCTTTCGTTCCCGACAAAAATGGGAATCCCCTCGTCACTCCGGACCGAAGCGAACGGGGAGACCATCACACGAGCTCCGATAGTCGCATCCCCGATTACTGATGCCTGGGGGTGGATGTAGGCAGTCGGGTCAATCGTTGGCTCGGTAGGCTCGGGGTTCCAGGGGGTTACGGGGTTTGCCCGGATGTTCGAAGTAGCCGCCTCAACCGCAGCCTCTGCATGCTCTCCTTCTTCTGCCCCTTCTCCCTGGGAAACGCAGCCGCTCCCGGCAAGGGCCAGAACAAGAGCCAGAATCAAAAATGTAAAGACCTTTTTGTTAAAGTTCATCAGAAACCTCCAGTAACAGTGTGAAGGATGTAAAATATATAGCACTTACTATTTTTATTTGAAAAAAGATAAAATAATAAATGTGAGGTGAATTAATTTTGAGAAAAACAACAAAAAAATAGGAAATCAAAAGGACATAAAAGGCCCCGGATGACGAAGTGAGGCGGATTCATAATATATCCAAATTCTCTTGAAAGTGTCTTTCGATTTCCCTTCTTTCCTTTCTGGCGGCGACAGTATCCATTATCCGGGCCACAATGTAAGCAACGAGCCCACCTGTCAAAAGAGCAACTGCCAGATAGAAATAATACGATTTTTTCGAATTATATCTCTTCCCTAAATAATCAAGTCCCCATGCAAAGAAAAGTGTCAATAATGGTATTGAGAAAAGGTATATCCATGTGCCATGATGATATTTGAGATAGTATATGATTAAAAGTGCCATGTAATGTAGAGATACGATTGTGTTCCTCTGAATTTCAATTCTAAAATTACAGCTCTTATTTAGATAATTAAGTCCCCATGCAAAGAAAAATGTCCATACTGCCGTTAAAACAATAAAGACCCATGTCTCGTGAGGGTATTTAGTAACGATGTAGTTTACGATTAAAAACCCCATTTAATGTAGAGCTAAGATTGTGTTTCTCTGGAATCTCGTTACGACCATGGATAAAATTAATTACTTGCACACTTATAAAATATATCAAAAAAGAGGGACATATATAAACTGATTATATAATTTTTCAGTCACTTTGACCCAGGTTCTTTACTCCATATTGTTGCCAATCAATGGAATTCAGCAGGGAGCCAGGAAAAATCACGAAATTGACGCCGCGCTTACAGGCTTCAAGCAGGTTGAAAGATCACAGCTTAACCCTTATTTCTCCATCCTTGTCTTTCACTTCGGGAAATTTAAATATCATAATAAATTTAAATTGCTAGTATATGGGCATAAGGTATTCCGATAACAAAAATCTCGAAAGAGAACAGCTTGTTTCCCTTTTCAAGTCTGTTGAATGGGAATCGGCAAAGTATCCGCAGGAACTGCAGTTAGCAATTGCAAACTCGCACTCCGTTTATACAGCATGGGATGGGGACAAATTGGTTGGGCTTATGAATGCTTTGTCTGATGGAGTTATGACAGTTTATTATCACTATCTTTTAGTCAAGCCAGAGTATCATAAGCAAAGAATAGGTGCAACCCTCGTAAGAATGATGACTGATAAATATTCCAGGTGCAGAACACAGGTTGTAATTTCATATTCAAACCAGGTTAATTTTTATAAGAACTGTGGTTTCATCGTTGGTGATGATGAGATTCCTCTATTTATTTCAGATTTAGTATAATTATGTTCAGACTCTACAACCGAGAAAAACAGCATTGTACTCAGACCTGAAAAAAGAAATACTTCCCATGACCTCGGAAATCATTCTTCATTTTCCTTTATTCCGGGTTTTCCGGGTTTTCCGTGCTTTCTATGGTTAAAAGTTCACTTGAGATTGGGGAAGGAATTTGGGTACTTGACTATAAATCCGGTCAGGAACATATGAATATAAAAGTTTTTATGCTGCTAAATACAATACAATAGAAATATATTATCATTCAATTGGTCAGGGTTGTACAGTTTTTCAGATAGGTAATAACTTTTCAGGCCTACACCATAAACACAGGACTATGGAAATTATTTCATTGCAAGTGCTGCATGTACAGCCTGTAAGCAAAACCCCACATTTAATAAAAATATTTGAATTTATTGGTGTAAGTTTATAAATTTTAAGAACAATTTAGAATGAGAAAAATTAATCCGGTGAATTTTCGTCACATGGGGGTGGAAGGAAAATGGAAGCTAGAACCAAAAATCTGGTAAAGAAGTTGGAACGCTCGGTTTTTGCAGGAAACAGGGCTGCTGCGGCAGAGGAGTTAGGGAAAATAGGAGATCCGGGTGCGGTCCCTGCCCTGATTAATGCCCTCGGGCACAGCAACCCTAAGGTAAGGGTAGCTGCGGTAGAGGCTCTGGGAAAAATCGGTAGTCCCGGAGCAGTGCCGTGGATGATCAAACTGCTTAACGATCCCGAGAAGTCTGTGAAAAAAGCTGTATTGGGTACTCTTGGAAAAATCGGGACACCTGAAGCAGTTTCGGGACTTGTTAATGCACTCAATTATCCTGATAAGTTCACACAAAAGGAAGCCGTAAAAGCTTTGATCAAAATCGGCTCTTCAGAGGCGGTTTCAGGGCTTAAGGAAGCCCTTGATAACCCGGAAAATTTTGTAAGGAGAGCTTCGGTAATCGCTCTTGGAAAAATAGGCACAGAAGATGCTGTCCGGGGGCTGATAAAAGCCCTTGGGGATTCCGATGACCAGGTAAGGCAGAAATCAGTAGAAGCCCTGGGGAAAATCGGTTCCTATGAAGCTGTTCCGAAACTCATGGAAACCCTCAAGGACTCCAAGCTTTCCGTGCAGGAGGCAGCGGCAGAAGCCCTTTGCATGATAATAGGGCCTGATGTACCGGTGCCCTTACTTATCAAGGTCTTCGAAGCCCCCAACAGGGACGTGAGAAAGGCCTCAATAGAAGCCCTCCGGGCCATAGAGACTACAGAGGCGGTTTCGGCCCTCATAAGAGCCCTTGACGATCCCGACTGGTACCTGCGCAACAGGGCTGTGGAACACCTGGGAGATATCGCTTCACCCGAGGCAGTTCTGGGCCTTGTTAAAGCCCTTGACCTCCATGAAAACGCAGTCCGGAAGGCAATAGCAGGTGCACTCGGAAGGATCGGGACCCCGGCATCTGTTTCAGGCCTGATAAAATGCCTCGAAGATTCTGACAGCTCGGTCAGGGAAGTAGCGGTAGTCGGCCTGGGAAGAATAGGTACGCAGGAAGCTGTTTCAGGACTTCTGAAAGCCCTGAAGGACTCCAAGAGTTCTGTGCGGGAAGCCTCGATATCCGCCCTTGGAACCCTGGGCACAAACGAAGCTGTTCCGGACCTGATAGCCGCCCTTGAAGACCCTGAGCCTTCAGTAAGAAAAACTGCAGTAGGTGCTCTTGAAAAAATCGGAACACCTGATGCCATTTCAGGTCTTCATGACGCCCTCGACAATCCTGATGGGTCGGTGCGGAAGGCCGCAGCAAAAGCTCTTGAAAAGATTGATAAATCAAACACCGTGGAAGAACTGGGGAAAATCCTTGAAGACACCGGGAGTTCCGGAAGGGAAGCTGCCGCAGAAAGTCTCGGGAAAATCAGGACACCTTCCGCCGTTTCAGCCTTGATCCAGTCCCTTGAGGACTCCGACAGTTCCATGCGGGAAGCCGCCAGAGCCGCCCTTCTGGAAACCATGGGGACGTCCAATTCGGTGCCCATTCTCATAATGGGGCTTGATGCTCCTGACAAAGATGTGCGCAGCGCTTCGGTAGAAGGGCTCGAAAGGGTAGGCACAGCCGACACCCTGCCCGGGCTCATCAAAGCCCTCGATGACCCGGACTGGTATGTGGGAAGCACCGCAGTAAAAGCCCTCGAAAAGATCGGAACCGCTGACGTGGTCCCTGTTTTGAGAAACTGCCTGCGAGACGATGATTCCAACATCCGGATTGAGGCTGCAAGGGCTCTTGGAAATATAAATAATACGAGTTCACTGGAAGAATTCGAATTTGTAATGGAACTTGAAGAAGGAGGAGCAGGTGAAGAAGCCGGAGTAAAAGCAGGAATACTAGCAGAAGAAGCCGAAGTAGAAGCGGGAATACTAGCAGAAGAAGCCGAAGTAGAAGCGGGAATACTAGCAGAAGAAGGAGCAGGGGTAAAAGAAGAAGAAAGAGCGGGAATAAGAGCAGAGGAAAAAGCAGGGGTAGAAGCGATAGAAGCGTACCCGGAATGCGAACCTTGCACCGAATCAATCGGACCTGCGAGCCCCATAAACCCCGATTCCGATAACCCGGAAGATTGGATAGAAATCGGAGGGGAGCTGGATTATCCGGAAGCAATGGACTACTCCGACTCTTCAGTAGAAGCCGAAGTAGCTGCAATAACCGGGGAAGCCGGAAAAACCGAAGCTTTCGGAATGCCACAGAAAACGGATTTCGAAGAAGGTGAAAAGGAGATTCCATGCTGCCAGGCCTGTTCCGCTATACTGGACCTTCCCTTTGAACCGAATTTCTGTCCGTTCTGCGGCGTGAGATTAAAAAAGTAAATGAAAGCAAAGAAGTAAATGAAAGCTCCCTAAAACCCCTTATTTTTCACATAAAAATTCAGGGATGATGGAGGGATTTATACCTTCCATCCCGTTTACGGGCATCTCCTTCAGGAATTTATGCAAAGAATTCCTGTTAGGACTCTGATCCTGCAGGTCCGTTTCTGATGTGGTTTCTAATGGAAATACTACGCTCTTCACGTCCTTTCAGGCCTTCCCCTCTTTCAATCCCGGCTTCTTCCCGGAAAGAATCTCTGATTTCCCTCACTGATTCTCCGATTTCCCGGAGGTCTTCACGGTCTTCAACACCGTTTACCTGCTCCTGAAGGTCCTTGAGGTCGGCGATTGTTGATGCCAGTAATTCTTCGGAGATATCCAGATTAATTGAGTCGAGGTTTTCCTGCATTTTTGTGAATTTCTCAATCTCCCTATCTATGTCGTTGCTCATCCTATCTTTTGCGTGAGAGAAAGCTATTGCTTTGAGGTCATCCAGACTCCCTGCACCTTCGATTTCAGCCTTAAGGTCTTCGAGTTCGGCGAGTTTCCCGGCATTGGCTTCAGCCCTTGCTTTAGCCCTTGCTGCAGCTACCTCTTCATCCACACCTGGTTTTTTCTCCGTAGACAATATTAATTCAATGGCTTCAGCCCTTGCTGCAGCTGCCTCTTCATCCACACCTTCGGGAAGATCCTCCGGCAACGGCATTTCCTGCATATTGATCATCCTGTAAATCTGCTGGTCGAGGCGTTCAAGCATTGCTGTCTGAATTTCAGGGAAATAGTCTTCATCAGCATATTCCAGAGGTACTGTTCCCATTATGGACATCCCCGAAGGTCCCATCCCAGACCCCATATTGCCCATTCTTCCTTTAATCATGTTTCCGGGACCTGCACGGGTCATTTCATTTGCTGCACTTTCTTCCGCGGCAAAGGCACCTGATGGAATAATACTTAAAACCATCAATACCACCGCAAATCGGGCGATTGATTTTACTGCTTTTGTTTTCATAATAGATCTCCGTCAATTATCCTGTGATGCCATACCCGTTGGATCGGGGCTCACTAACTTCTCGCCAGTTGACGATTTCTTGCCAGTTGACAATCTCCACATTGTCAGGCTTAAATATAAGGTTACTTTCAGAAATAACGCCAAAAAGATGAATATATTTACAAAATAAGCTTTAATAAAGAATATATTACTTAATTAAGCTTAATTAAAGCCTATAATTGTATTTTAACACCTAAAAAATCTTAGTTTCCCAGCAAAGGATGAGCGGTCAGAATACCCCCTGGTCAGAAAATATTTTCGTTGACCCCGGAAACCGCTTTTCGATCCAATTTTTATAATTGCCCCCGCCAGCTTGCATGGCGGCGCCTCCCAAAAGAAATAAAAAAGAGATGTGAAAAAGGGTATTCGTAGACTGTAGCTTTTTCTTTTATAATTGAACCCTTTTACCTTTATTTGGGGTTTTGAGGGTTGATTCTTAAGGAATCAGGCAAAAAATCCGGAGTATTTTTTATGCTGATTGGAAAAAATGGGCTTTTGAAAGGACTTTGAATTATCTGAAGCAGAACGCCAGGTCAGATAAACCGTTTACTTTGAATTGCTATATTTTTAAAACCCATCGAATGTAAATTTATCCCGTCTAAAAGAATAGTTTTATATACAATATGTAATGTATGTTTGACATGGTGATAAATATGGACATGAGCTATAATGTTAGGAAAATAATTAGAATTATTGTTGCTGTTATTTGGGTAATTGGTGCAGCTATGTATGGGATGAAAGGAGATTATTTATTTTCAGGATTATTTGCAGTAATAGGTATAGTGTTCTTAGTAAAAGGTTTAAAAAGTGAAAGGTAACCACTCAGGTTTTAGAATATTTCCAGTTGATGTAGTAAAATGTGCGGGGCACCATCTTGATTTTCTTCATGTGAATAGGTGGTTGGAAAGAGCTGAAATTAAACGCAAGATGGAACCTCGAAGTCTTTTAACATCCAAGCCTGCAAAAAAGACAAAACCGGGAAGACCACCTAAAAAGTTCATAGAATTCGTTGATGGTATTCGATCAATTCTGAAAAGAGCAGTTGAGTTCTCGGAGATAAATCCACCTTCACCAAAAGAAGAACGCAAAGATTTATGAAAATCTTGGAAGATAAATTTGAAATGACCGCCTATAAAAGAAGTAAAAATATCTATATTTCTTAAATCTGAGTGGTTACAGTTAAAGGAAGTAGTAAAATGCTAAAAGTTAATAAATTATCTGCATGGTACAAAGAAGATAATATTATATTAAAAGAAATTACATTTCATTTGAAAAATAATACTGTAGTTGGATTATTGGGATTAAATGGAGCAGGGAAAACAACTTTGATTAATACGATATCAGGTGTACAAAAAAGTTACAGTGTGAAAGATTTGAAATATTATGGTAAAGAAATTAAATTTGATGATATAGAGTGGAAGGAACAGCGCTATACGGTTTTTACGGAAGAACAAGCTTTTACTTATTGGTCATTCAGGGAGTACTTGCCTTTTGTTGCGAAGGTGTATAAAAAGCAAATTGACTATTTACGTGTAGAAGAATTAATTAAAGGATTTGGCTTTGATAAATATAAGGACTATCCTATTAAAGATTTGTCAACAGGAAATCGTAAAAAGATATTTTTGATTACGGGATTTGCTTTGGAGTTGCCACTACTTATTTTAGATGAACCACTGGATGGATTAGATTACTTAGCATCAGAATTTCTCTATAAGGAAATAGTTGGATATAAGAAATATGGAACAGTACTGATGAGTTCACATATTGCAGAAAGTATAGAAAAAACTTGTGATGAAGTTCTTGTATTAAAAGAGGGAAAAATAAGGACAGAGAATTTATCAGAAATACAAGATATTCGTGCAGCTGTGGAAGGATGGTTGTAAATGCTCAGTAAAATCTTTTTTAAAGATCTTGTAACGAAAAAAAAGGTTTTTAAATATTTGTTGGGAATGGTTTTATTTACAGTATTTGTTAAGCTTTTTTTAGCGGATTTTATTAAGCCTATTTTTCAAGAAGCATTTCTTCCCTGGATAACGTTTATTACAATATTTACATCTACTGCTTATACAATTTATACGTATTCACTGTTTGAAAAAGTAAAGACATATATAATGTTGCCAATCAAAAAAAATAGATTTCTATTAGCTTTTACAATTGGAATGATAGGAATATCCTTTTTAGAGAGAGGGTCTTTTCTTATCATAGGAGCATTGATTTGTAGTAGTAGACCGATTTATAGCATCACAATAATTATATTGGTAGCGACATGGTCAATTCTAATTAATATATTGGTGTTGCTTACAGTAAATAACCATAAAAAAATTAACTGGATTATAATTGCAACTAATTTTATCATGATTTTTCTTGCATTTAATCTCATTTCTTCAGAAGTATTTCAATTATTGATATTAGCAAGCGGGATTATAATTTGTTTTATTGAGATTTTACTACAGGACAGCATATCGATAGCTATAACACATATAGGGAAAAGAGGACTGGCAAAATTTCATTTTGCAGGTAATTACTTTTTAAAGGTGATTGCCTATGAAAAAATTTATGTTGTTAACTCCGTTATGTTAATAGTAATGATCTGTCTCTTATCTTTTATGAAAGGAGATAATGTGATTATTTGGAGCCTTATATGGACAATAGGAGCTACCAATACTCCAGTACTAACTATGATGTCTTCTGATCTATATGTACGAAGACAAGCTCAAATGTTCCCTGAATCAAATGTGAGCTTGTGGAAGATGTACTGTATATTTCTTATGGAATATTTCTTATTTATAAATGGATTGATTTGTGTTTTTTCTATATTTATAATCGGGATAAATCCATGGATAACTATTCCAATTGCCTTAGTGCTTAGTGTTATAGAAGTAATTGGTGGTTATATTTTAGAGAAAAAGAAACCAATTCTTTATTGGCAGACTAAGCAAGAGCTATGGAAAAATCCTCGAAAATATATTTTATCAATTATTGTATTTTTACTAATGAGTAGTATCTATTCGGCTACCTCAATTTTTGAGTTATTTTTCGTATAAACTCAACATTTATTTTTTTCATAATAATTGAGCCTATTCCAAAATACTCCAAAACTCTTTAACTCAGCTTTCAAAGAAACAGTAAACACCCTTCTACTTTTATCGAAAAAAACCTAAAACAGGGAGTTCACGAGAAAATTGCCAGCAAAGCCGGTAGTAGGAGCACTTTTTGCTATTACAGGAATCTCTTATGCGGGAATCTTTCAGTGGTACAAAAGAATGTAAATATATCTCGTCTAAAAGAATAGTTTTATATACAATATGTACAGTATGTTTTACATGGTGATAAATATGAAAGCTCAAGAAATTGGTTCGTTTACAATTGGAATCTTTTTGGCCACGATTGGGATTTATATATGGGTATATAACCCGAGCTGGGTTTCAAGCGTACATGGTGCCACGATGGGATTAATAGGCGCCGGTGTTGCACTTATTCTAATAGCACTGTGGAAATACAAAATCAGAATAAGTGGAGAAGTAAAGGAAGATGAAAGAGATTATCGAATTGCAGAAAAAGCCAGTTTCAAAACCTTCCAGATAATATTTATAGTCCAGGGTTTTCTGTATGCGACTCTTGGCATTTTGGACATTCAATTGCCAGCACAGCCGGTAGTAGGAGCACTTTTTGCGATCACAGGATTTTCCTATATGGGATTTTTTTACTTGTACAGAAGAAATATGTAAAAGAGGAATGGTTATGAAAAATAGTATCAAAGTCTGGCGTGCTAAAAAAGATATTACCCAGGAAGAATTGGCCAAAAAAGTAGGTGTCACCAGACAGACCATCAATGCCATCGAAAGAGGAAAATATGATCCAAGTCTGGAACTGGCTTTCGGTCTTGCCCGCTTTTTTGACTGCATGATAGAAGATATTTTTTCTTATGAGAAATAAAATTTCAGGCAGAGGCCATGAAATAGTGCCCATGCAAAATAGAGACCCGGATACTCACAAAATTTGAACCTGGATACAAATATGCCAGATAATAAGTTACAAAAGAATTTTGTGGGATATGGGGACTCAAAAACAAAAATTTAATGATTATAAAGCATTAATTTTTAAAATATGCCCTTATAAAGTTTTAATATAAAATATAACGCTCAAATTGAACTAAAAAAGTAAGTATGCTTTTATGTTTAAACCCGAATACTGCACCTGCCGTCAGGGACACCCGAACAGCACCCTCCCATCCAGAACAAAGAAGTATAAAAAAGTACCGTGCAAGAAAAGTATGTGCATATTGCGCAATCCCCGTGCTGTACGAATGAAACGCATCACAACATCGACCTGCAAAATAACCGCTGCCGGATGTTCCTGAAAGGCACATCTCCCCTCCATCGGAAGGGGCTTTTTTAAAAGAACCAGAAATATTGGAAACATCATACGGAGAGACAGAAAATGCCTGATGACCTGGAAGAAAAAATGATGGGGGAGGAACTGCCGGAAGAAAAACTGTTAATCCTGCCGCTTTCCGAAGATTCCAGGAAAATTGCCCGGATCCTTTCGAACGAGACCTCGATCAGGGTCCTGAAACTGCTGGAGAAAAAGCACATGTCGGCAGGTGATATTGCAGAGGAACTCAACGTTCGCCTGAACACCCTCAAGTACAACCTGGACTCTCTCCTCGAAATCGGGTTGATCAGGGTCAGGCGGGTAAAGTGGAGCCGGAAAGGAAGAGAAATAAAGGTCTACGAAGCCGTAGAAAAAGTAATCATCCTCATTCCGGGGAAAAAGAACCTGGATATTTCTTCCGTTTTCACAATGCTCAGGCAGCATAAGCCGGAAGGTTTTGAAGGCACAAAAATCGCGGGAGAATGCATCTGAGTCCATTTTCATCTCTTGCACAACATTGCCGCGAAGAACGCCTTCAAAAAATATCCTGAAACCCGGGCAAATATTAAAATATAAGGACTCAAATAAAAAATAGCGCTCAGCTGTTAAATTTTCTTCAGAGAGGACGTGACCCCGCATGAAATTCAAATACTTACTCCTGCTCCTTATCCTGGCGGGAATGATCGTTACAAGTGGCTGCGCGGTTTCGGAAGCCCAGCCCTTCGCCCATAAAGCTCCCGCAAACCTGTACAGGAGCATATTTTTCCCCTATGCAGGACTCCTGAATAAGGAAGTTCTCGGAATGCCTGGTGGGCATCCATATCCCTATAATCCATATCCTGAAAAGCTATCTCCCAGAGACTTTAGTCCCGGATATCCCGTTCAGGAACCTTCCCGAGATTTAACAGAAGCAACAAACCTCCTTTACAGCAACATCGATAAAGCGGAAGCCATTTCCATGCAGATTGAGTTAGGGATTAAGTACTTTCAGGCAGACGGGCAGGACATCGGCAGGCTGCAGGAACTCTTAGAGGAACACACCCGCCTGATCGAAGAGGCTAAAGAGTACAGAGAACTTGCCGATTCGGTTTCCGGGGAAGAAAACAGTTACGAAACCCGGAAGGGATATCTGGTCCGCTCCCAGGAAAGCATGATGCAGGCAAATCTTGTGCTGAAGGAGATCTTCGGGGAATTCCAGCGCCTTATGCCGGGGAATGAAAAGATTAACGAAACAGAGAGGCTCAGTGCGGAAGGGAGCGGAAAGGCAGTCCTTTCGGGCAGTTTCACCCTCAATATGCACCTTGAAAACGGAATACTGGCTATACTGGAGCTTTCCCCTGACTCTGCGGTCTACATAAAAGGAGATTACAGATTCGAAGAGCAGAAGACAGAAGGCCCCCATACCGTGTTTCTCTACCATATAAGGTCGGCAGACATTGAAATTCCGGGATCCCGAAAAGCGGTTTTGCTTAACGCCGAAAACGTATCCCTTACTGCAAGCGAAGGAAAAGGACAGGCAACATTCTTCGGTAACGGCACCTATACCATTGAAGATGCCGGTGGGATGAAGGAAGAAGAAAAAATATGGGCAAACTCCCCGGCTGAGATGAATATCATGAATTCCAAACCGGGACCCGATAGAATGACTCCCACCGGGCTGAGGGACGGAAGGACCGGAATGCACCGAATCGATCCGGGGATGCCGACACAAAAAAATTAAAAAAGGTATGGTTGAAGAGCAATGTCAGATTACCTTACAAAACTTCCATGCCAAACTTCCCTTTGAATAGCCAGCAGAACAAAAAAGGTTAAAAGGATAAGGATAAGCTATAATCCAGACCAGAATCCCGGGTTTCCTGATTGTCATGAATTTAAGGATTTACATCTTCTGCATTTCTGCGGCACTTATGCTGGCCGGACCTGCCGTAGCAGACATTCCCGCCAATATCCACGGAGTAGTTTACAGCTGGGACACCTTCGAACCCCTGGACAACGCCGTGGTCGAGGTGAACTCCACACCCTCCCAGTCCATGGTAGCAAAATACGGCATCTATTCCTTCGAACTGACTCCCGGAGCTTACACTATCAAAGCCAGCTATTACCAGAACGGCACCCTCAGCTACTCGGCAGAAGAACCCATCACAGTTGACAGTGAAGGCAACTACGTCTTCGACCTCCTTCTCCTCCCGGTCTATTCCGAAGAACTCATGGACAGCCAATCATCCGGCACAGGTGAATTGTCCGAAATCCCGATAACCGAAACCGAAAGCCAATCATCAGGTCTCGAAACGGCAGAACCGGATTCAGCTTCTGAATCAGAAGCGAATTTCGAATCGGAATCGGAAGTGGACACAGAAGAAGACGGAATTTCAGCCCGCGAAAGTGCAGCTTCGGCTTCTTCATCTCTGAATACAACTCATCTGCTTGCAGCCTTCATTCTCTTTCTCCTGCTTGTCGGAGGATACCATTTCTCACAGAAGCAAAAAAGCGGAGAGAAAAAGCCGGCGATAGAAGAAAAAGCAGGGGAAAAACAGATCCATTCAAGAGTTTCAGTAACGTCTCCCGAGCCTGAACCAGCGGTAGGGCAGACGGCAAAGCTGGAAACAAAGGCAGCAGCAGAGAAGGCGCCAAAGCCGGATGAAAAAACAGCGGCAGAACCGGCAGTAAAACCAATAACAGAACCTGAATCCGAAATTCATGAAAACACTGAAGAATCAGCTGAAGAACCCGGCGAAGAATCTGCCGAAGAACCGGAAGAAAAAGAAAACAGCTCTACTCCCAAAAAGCCCCTCCCCCTCCCGGCCGACCTTCAGGATATTATGGACATAATCCGGGGCCAGGGAGGCAGGATCACGCAGAAGGAGCTTCGAAGCAGGCTGAAGTACTCGGAAGGGAAAGTTAGCCTCATGCTCACGGACCTTGAAAGGAGAGGGCTGGTCGAGAAGTTTAAAAGAGGGAGAGGGAACGTGGTTATAATTAATGACGGGAAACGTTAAGGGCTCTATTTTGCAGGTTTCCCTCCAAACTTCATTTAAATTTGAATTCCTGGGACTGAAGACCTTCTCATGGTCCCTGGCAACCTCATCCTCATATACACAGCAGCCCTCTCCCTTGCTTTCGGAAACAGGATCATGTGGCCCTGTGTCATCTCAATCCTCTGGAACACCGGAAGAAACATGACTCTTGCAAAAATTCGTGAAAAGCGATGAAAAAAGTACTGAAAAAATGCTTAAAAATGGGTCGGTAGAAATCCTGTAATATTACTTAAAATGGCCCTGGGGTTTTGTGACAGGATTTAATAATGATTCCAGTTCCGGGATTTTTCTTTTTTCTTATCGACAACAAGGGCCCTCACCGCCCGCAAGGCGGGCGGCCTTTCCGATTTCTCTGGAAAAAGGTGTTTTCAAAATAAATTGCCATTACTGGCTTTTACTTTTATTCAACTCACTTCACGTCAATATTCTGACTTAAATTGTAATTGCCAACTTCATCTCTAATTCCTTACTTCATCTCTAATTTTATATTTACTGACAACTTGAATTGATTGTGGATTTCTACTAATGCAAAATAGAAGGTGTGAGTGCCTTTAATTTAGAATAGAAAAACTGCAAATGCGACCAGGCAGTTGGCAAACAAAAAATAACTGCTGTTGCTCTTTTTACTTATTTCTCTATCTTTTTAATTAATTTTTGGAAAAGCCGGTCAGCAAGCTGACCGGTGAGTGCGCCGGTACCTTAAAAGGCGCGGGAAAAGCGGTACCCCTTTCTGATTCCTATCTAACCAGCCGTCTCCGGCTATGAGTAGATGCGCCATATTCGGACTATTAAACTTTACCATAATTCTAATTTTATTTTTAAGGCTTATTAAAGATTAAATTATCCAAAAAGCCCCAAAAAAAACTTCATTGCGAAATATATTCCTTAAATTTCCTCTTTTCCGCTAAGTATGCTTTTATTATTAAATGCCGATGAGGGGGTTGACTGCCTCGAAGTATCCCTCCTGCGCAGTCAGTAAGTAACTCCACCCAAACATTCCATCAGGTGAGTCGCCTACTACCTCGGCAGGTGGCTCATCCTAGTAGGGAAACAGGACAAGAAACCACGCTGTCTCCAAGGCGATCTCCACAAAATGACGGCAGGAGGAAATGAGGAGGCAGTCGAAGAAAAGAACAAACCCCTAGCAGAAACGAAACACCTGAAAGCCAGAATGAGGCACCTTCCACCTCGCAGGTGCCTCTCCAATTTACAATTCATCAATTCATCGACTCACAAAGAACTCCCATTAAGGGAGCAGGTGCGCAAATTTTTGAGGTTTAATATTATGTTCATGGAAATTGCAGACACATTGAAAACAACCCTGGATCCCAGAAAAACCCTGGAATCTCTGAGAGGAGATGCAGATCCAAACAATAACTTTGAAGGTCCGGATAAGAGTCCGGGTCATGGTCCGGAAAAAAGTTCGGAAAATGGCTCGGAAAATGATTCGGAAAAGAAATCGTCACGGGAGTCACATGGGGAGCGTATTGAAAACTCTGACTCAGTCAAAACTTCCCGGGACGGAAAAACTCCCCTTATCAAACTGACCGATGTCTGGAAGATCTACCAGATGGGCGAAGTGGAATTTGCAGCCCTGAAGGGGATTGACCTTGATATCTACGAAGGGGAGTTCGTGGTTGTGCTGGGACCCAGCGGGAGTGGGAAAAGTACGCTTATGAACCTGCTCGGCTGCCTGGACGTCCCTTCCAGGGGAACTGTTTTGCTGAACTCCCGGGACATTTCCAGGATGGAAGAATCGGAACTTGCCCAGATTCGGGGACAGATGATTGGCTTCATTTTCCAGAGCTTCAATTTGATCCCCACCCTGAACACCCTGGAAAACGTGACCCTGCCCCTGGAATTCCAGGAAGAAAAACCGGGAAAGGCGCGGGAAAGGGCCGAGTACCTGCTCGATGTCGTCGGGCTTTCGGACAAGCATCACAACCTTCCCTCCCAGCTTTCAGGAGGGCAGCGGCAGAGGGTGGCAATAGCCCGCTCCCTTGCCGTAAACCCGCCGGTGCTCCTGGCAGACGAGCCTACCGGAAACCTGGACAGCAAGACAGGAGACTACATCCTTGAATTTTTAGACGAGCTGCGCCGGAAGGAAGGCAAGACGATCATCATTGTAACCCATGACATGACCCCTGTCCAGTACGCGACAAGGGTCGTACACATCAAAGACGGTGAAATTGAAGATATCGAAGAAGTTGAAGGAAAATTTTGCAAATTGGGCTAAAAAACGTGAAAAATTTTCAAAATATAAAAGATTTTAAAACAGAACATGATTTGCGATGGAGAAAACCTCATGAAAAAGCTCTCTTTACTGATGATATTGCTGGTGCTTTCGGCAATTGTACCCCTGAATACCGGGACAGCCCTGGCTTCCACCGGATTGATAGACTCGGCTTCGGTCCAGGTCGACCTGACAAAGCAGAACCCTGAAGCTGCCCGCCCTGGAGAAACAGTGGAACTCACTTTCAGCATACAGAACGATGGCTACGATGACCTGACGGACTTAGTTGTCGAAGTCGAGCCTGAATATCCCTTCACCGCGATTTCAGGGGAAGCGCTCGAAAAAGAAATCGCCTACCTGGACGCGCGCCAGGACGATGACGACGCAGCCGTCCTGAAGTTCAAGCTCATGACCGACGCCGACGCTTCCGAAGGCACTTACGAGCTTGATGTGACTACCACTGCCACAAGTGATGAAAAAACCGTCACCACCACCAAAACCATCCTGCTTGAGGTAAGGGGCAAGGAATACGCCCAGATCGTGACCATCAACAAGGCAAACATCGACCTGGCAACGGAAGAGCCCCTTGAGTTCATCATCACCAATACCGGAAACTCTCCCCTGAAAAACATGGTCATTTCCTGGGAAGACCCCGAAGGCGTTATCCTGCCGGTCTATTCGGACAATACAAAGTACATCAAGTACCTCGAAGCCGATGAATCCGTAACCGTTGCCTACACGGTCATGGCAGACGTAAATGCCGAACCCGGACTCTACACCCTCAACGTAAACCTGACCTTTGAAGACTACGACTCCAACATCAACACCATCGAGACCACAGCCGGGCTCTTTGTAGGTGGGGAAACCGATTTCGACGTATCCTTTTCGGAAAGCGACGCCGGGGAAATCTCCCTTTCCGTAGCAAATGTGGGGAACAACCAGGCATATTCCGTGAAAGTATCGATCCCGGAACAGGAAAACTTCAGGACAAGCGGCAGTTCCTCGACCATCGTGGGAAACCTTGAGAAAGGGGACTACACCATCGCGTCTTTCGATGTTATGAGCACACAGGTATCAGCTGAGGGAGCCGAAGAGGCTTCCGAGGGCGGGACAGCAAGAGCTGCAGGTTTTGGCAGCCGCCCGTCCCTGGAAGTCCAGATTGAATACACCGATTCAAAAGGAGAACGGATCACGGTCCTGAAGGACGTCCAGGTCGAGATGACAGCTCCCACGGGAGTTGAAGGAAGCACGGGCAGGCCTGGAGCACAAACAAGAAGCGGGACCAGCTCATACGTTTACTATGCCCTGGTAATTGTAGTTGCAGGTGCGGGAGTCTTCCTCTACCGCAGGCAGAAGCAGGGCAAGAAAGGCTCCGAAGAAAAGGAATCCGGGAAAGGTAAATACAGTTTCGGTATCCTGAACAGGTGAACTATGTTACGGAAAAGTGAAATGGAAAAAATGAACTGAAAAATGAAATGAAAAAGTGGAACGGAAAATGAAATGAAAAAGTGAAACGGAAAATTACGTAACCATGAAAGCCAGTAAAAACCGGAGGGATGCGAAATGAGAAACGCAACCTACGTTAAAATGGCCCTTAACATGCTCCTGCACAGCAAACTGAGGAGCTGGCTGACCATCATAGGGATCGTCATCGGGGTAGGGGCTGTGGTCGGAATTGTCTCCCTCGGGGATGCCATGGAAGCCGAGGTCCAGAGCAAACTTGCCGATATGGACCTGACAAAAATTACCATAACTCCCGGATACTCAAAAGCCCAGTCCCGGATGCCTGGACCCGGAGGCGGAGGAGGTGGCAGCTCCTCAAACACGGACAGCGAACTGACTGACGACGACGTTGACGCGCTGCAGGGAATAGACGGCGTGCTGTACGTTGACACCCGGATCTCCGGGAATGAAGAAGTGGACTACGCAGGAGAAACAGCGACCCTTTCTATCACTGGAGTAGATCCCCAGGTCTGGCAGTACATGAACACCCTGGAAGCCGAGTCAGGAAGGCTGCTTGAACCTGCCGATAATAACGTAGCGGTCATAGGAAGCAATATTGCCACGGAAATTTTTGACCAGGATATCGGGGTCAACCAGGTGATAACGGTCAACGGCAAGTCCGTGCGAGTTGTCGGGATCCTGGAAGAAGAAGGCGGCGGGGACGACAGGAAAATCTACATGCCGATTGATTCGGCAGTCGATTTGATCGAAGATGCGGAAGATGATGTCTTCGATTCCATCGTCGTCAAGGTAGAAGATGAAGACCTCGTGGACCCCACAATAGAGGAAATCGAAGAGAGGCTAATGATCTCCCGCCAGATCCACCAGGAAAAAGACAGGGACTTTAGTGTATCGTCTTCGCTTTCCATGGCAGAATCCGTAACCGAGATGACCAGTTCCATTACTCTTTTCCTGGGAGCCATTGCAGCCGTGTCCCTGATTGTCGGAGCCGTAGGGATTGCAAACACGATGTTTACCTCGGTCCTGGAAAAGACAAAGGAAATCGGCACGATGAAAGCCATAGGAGCTAAAAACCGGGACATCATGATGATCTTTATCGTCAACTCCGCGATGGTCGGATTCGTGGGCGGAATCTTCGGGGTGATGCTCGGAGGCATGGTTTCAACTCTTTTCCCCTACATGGGCGTGACCCTGATGAGGGGGGCAGGAAGTTCGAGTTCGGCTCTCTCCCCTGACCTGATGGCTTTCGGACTTGGCCTCGCTGTTCTGATCGGGGTACTGTCGGGTGCAATCCCGGCATACAGAGCTTCGAAACTGAAACCCGTGGATGCGCTAAGGTACGAGTGATCTGAAAAGATAGAACTTGCCTACCCGAAAAAAGGGGAAAGATAAGAGAGGAAAAAGAAAGGAGAAAAGGTAAAGAAAAAGGAAAGGAGAAAAAGGGAAAGGAAAACAAAAGAGATCTTCCGGTTACCTCCCCGTTACCTGCCGACCTGCACCTGCCTGACTTTTTTCAGGGCGCGGTGAGACATGTGCAGGTATTCGGGTTCCCCGTCCTCCCCCGGAACCAGTATGAATTCCAGCGGCTGGCCCAGGAAGGGGTTAGTTGCCAGAAAGCGGTTTTCTCCGATTTTTGTAACCGGTGCCTCAAGTTCCCCAATTTTCAGGAACAGCCCGTCATCTTTTTTGACAATATCCAGGTAGAGCTCGGGAGAATTTTGATAGTGGCCTGTATAAGCGCTCATCTCCTCCTCAGTCATCTCTTCTTCATTCATGACCTCTCCAACCGTCTCTTCTTCACCCACCGCCCCTTCTTCACCCACCGCCCCTTCTTCAGCCTCAGCTTCTCCGTTTAGTTCCTCTTCATTCACGTCTTCCTCGGTAATGGGAAGTGAAACGTTTACCTCCGAATTTTCTTCCATTTCTGCTTCAAGGGGCAGGAAGAGTTCCATTGCTTTTTCGGTGCTTTTAGGGAACTTTGTACCGTAGGTGTTGCTCAGAATGATCACTGCAAAGCGGTGCTCGGGGACCATGAGAAACTGGCAGGTAAAGCCTTCCATGCCTCCGGGGTGCTCGACCACCCGCATGCCCCGGTATTCGTGGATAAAGAGGCCGTAGCCGTAACTTCCATTATTATAGCTGCTTATGACGGGGCTGTAAGGAGTGGAGAGTTTGCTTATTGCTGAAGGGGAAAGGACCTCTTTTCCTTCAAGCCTGCCCTCGTTCATGAAAGCTATTGCAAAGCGGGAGAGCTCGTTTACGTTCGAGAACATGAAGCCTGCAGGCCAGTTCCCTGTGTTGTCGGTATAGGGCCTTATCACGGCGGGGCTTCCTTCCGGGAGGATGTAGTGCCCCTGGGCCAGGGGATAGGTCATTGCCTCGGTCGGGCGGAAAGTTGTGCGGTTCATGCCAAGGGGCAGGAGGAGGGATTCTTTTACCAGGTCAGCGTACGGCTTATCTCCGGCTTCTTCTGCTACAAGCCCGTCAAGGGCATACCCCGGATTAGAGTAGGAAAATATCTCGCCAGGTTCGGTGAAGAAGAGGGAATCGTCAAAGGCCCTTACTTCTTCGGAAAGTGCGGACTCGTCGTGCCTGCCGTATGAGCTTGCCCCGTCCTGCAGGCCTGCCGTATGGGTCAGCAGCTGGTGCGTCGTCAGCTGTGAGAGCCCGGGACTGAGCCCCTCGACATAGCTGCCTATCGGTTCGTTGAGGTCAAGTTTTCCATCCTCGTCAAGCATGACCAGGGTTGCGGCAGTATACATCTTGGTTGTCGAGCCTATGCGAAAGAGGGTATCCGGGGTAACCGGGGTCCCGGTCTCGATGTCTGAGACCCCGAAACCCCTGGCAAAAACGATCTCATCGCCGCTGACAACAGCCACGGATGCTCCCGGGGTATGCGTTTCGTTCATTTCTTCGAAGACCACCGCTTCCAGTTCGCCAGCCCCCGTATAAATCAGGGCATTGGATTCTTTTGAATCTCCCATGTAAACCGGACCTGAGGCAGCCTGTACGTCCTCGACTTCAGTGCAACCTGAACCCAGGAGCAGAAACGCCAGACCAACCGTTACCCAGAGTAATGTAAAAGCTTTCATGTTTCAAACATCCCTCATTCCAATCAGGCTTAACTGCTAAAAAGTTATGCGGTTCTGAAGAAAATTTACGGACACGTATAAAAATTATTTTTGTACATTTTTAGCTGTTGCTTAGAGACTGCCCCTTCATTGTTCTGACTTTCTCACAATCCCACTATTTTTTGAGAAAACATTTTTATTTATTTTAAAACTTGCCCAGAAAGCGAGTGGAAGGCATAGACGTATATATAAATTTGACAAAAATATAAGTAAGAAAAATAAATGAGAGAAAAATATAAAGAATGATATTTATCTTTGGCAGAGGTTCAAGGTTGATCTTTAAAAAAATACCCATTCACATGTTTGAAAACTTTCACAATATATTTAGTGGAAGTACTGAAAAAACCTTCAATATTTGCAGGGAATGCGGGGGGGCATGTGAACATAATAAGATCGGAACCCTGCTGCCCGGGGAAAAAGAGTATATGGCCTCAAAGCTGGGTATAAGCGTCTACGAATTTAAAACCCGATACCTGGATATCCTGGAAATGGACGATGGGACCCGGATTGATGTATTGAAATTGGGAAAGTTGTGCCCTTTTTTGAACAGAGAAACCAACGAGTGCGAATGCCGGGAATTTAAGGCTATCCTTTGCAAGATATATCCTGTTGTCTTCAAAGTTGAGGGAGAAGGAATAACTTTTATAATAGACAGCTGGTGCCAGCTATCGAAGAAAAAGGAATGCAGGAGTTATTTCGAAACTGCAATACCCCTTTTTTCAGCTCTTCCCGTTCCGGCGGAGTGGTTCGGGTACGTAGCAAGTTACGATGACCTTTGCTTTGACTACGACCAGCTGAAAAAGCACAGGAAAGGTAAAAAACCCTGTGAAGTGTTTTCCCTGCAAGAACTGCTTGACCTGCAGAAGAACGGTTTGGGAGCAGATCACCTGCAGCTCTATTCCGAAACGGAAACCGAAAAACTCATGGTTTAACTTTCATGAAAGAAAGCTTTCCAGGAGCTTGAGCCGCAGGAAGGTTGTTTCCCCCTGACCCAAAACTCGATTCGGAAAAGAGAAGCCTGGAGCAGGGAGAAAGAAAGTAACTCCGGGCTCAGTCCTTTTCTTCCCCCTCCTGCACTTCATCATTGGAGACGGTGCATTTTTTGCCTTTTATCGGCAATGTAAAAGCAAATGTGCTTCCTTCCCCTGCCTCGCTCCTGAACCAGACATACCCACCGTGCAGCTGGACAATCTGCTTGACCAGGGAAAGGCCTAACCCGGTACCCTGGAACTTTTTGGAGGCAAAGGAATCAACCTGGCTGAAAGGTTTGAAGAGTTTTTTCTGGTCCTTTTCCTCGATGCCTATTCCGGTGTCCGTAACTGCGATTTCCACCATTTCCACCTTCCTTTTCGCCTCGACCCTTACTAGCCCTTTTTCGTTAGAGAATTTTATGGCATTGTCGAGGAGATTGTAGAGGACCTGAACAAAACGGGCTTCGTCAGCCCGGATGCTTGTAAGCTCGCTGTCCACATCGATTTTGATTTCGATGTTTTTCCGGGAGGCGAGGGGGGCCAGCAGGGACTTTACACTGTCAAGCTTGCTGGCAAGCCCGAATTCACTGTACTTCAGTTCCATCTTTCCGGCTTCCACCTTTGAAAGGTCCAGGATATCATTGATCAGGTTCAGCAGATGTTTTCCACTCTTAGAGATGTTCCCCACGGACTTCAACTGCTTTTCATTCAGTCCCCCGAAGACCTGCTCACAGAGGAGGTCCGAGAACCCTATGATCGAGTTAAGAGGGGTCCTCAGTTCATGGCTCATGTTGGCCAGGAATTCGCTCTTGGTGCGGTTTGCAGCCTCTGCAATCTGCTTTTCCTGAAAAAGTCTCTCGGCTTTCTTGCTTTCCGTAATGTCCCTCCAGGTTTCCAGGATGCCTATGATCTTTCCGGCGTCGTCAGTCACGGGAACAGCCTGGATTGACCACACCGTCCCGTCCCCCGCAGAAAGTTCCCCGGCTTTTTTCTCTCCTCTTACAAAGGCTTCTTCAAGATGAAGGTGTTCAAAGGCCTGGCTGCTTACTCCTGGAGCAGCCCTCTGGGAAAGCCCAACTGCCTCTTCGAGCTCCATTTTCATGTGTTCAAGCGCAGCCTTATTAGCCCAGATAATATTAAGGGCAGGGTCTACAAAAACGACCAGTTCATTGAGTGAGTCGAGGATAACCTTCTTCTCCCGTTCCTGGGTTTGAAGTTCCTGTTCCGCCAGGTCGATTTCGTTCAACATCCCGTTAATCTCGCGGGAAAGCCTGAACAGCTCATCATTGTCTTTGAGCTCCAGCCTTTTGGAAAGGTCTTTTTCAGCCCTGACCTTTGTCACGAAATCGTCAATCTCGGTTAACCTTGAAACAAAAAGACGGTCCAGGGCAAGCTTGACTCCGACACCGGTCAAAAGCCCTGTTAGCAGCAGGAAAAAGTACATGTAGTCAAGGGTTTTCTTGCCGTGGGAATAAAGGTCCCTCGGGAAATCCGCCCTGATAATAAGGGCAGGTCCACCTGCGATATCATTCAATTCAAAGTAACCGGCGACCCTTTCTTCGTTTAGGGGTTCTACCACGATCCTTCCGGGGACCTCCGTAACACTTGAATATTCATTAACAAAGTCCAGAGGCATTTCCTCGTCCACCCTGTACATGAGCAGGGAAGAACAGGTAAGTTCTTTAAAAGATTCCAGAAGGCCACTATCGAAGTACCGCCCGAAAATAAGAGTGCCGCGCACAGGCCCTTCATACTTTGTGGAGAGAATCGGGTGGCAGGCAATAAACATCGGGCCCTCGTCAAGTAAAACAAAGCCGCTTATCTCATCGTCCTCTTCTTCCGTAAGGAGAGTGCCGTCTTCAATCAATTCCAGAAGGCCGGCAGGTACGGGCACCTCCTCCTCGGTTTCAATGTCTATGGATTTCGCATATACAAGGCCTCCTGATTCATTAACAAAAAGCATGAGGTTAACATCAATTCCTGCAAGGGTCTCGTTTTGCAGGTCTACGTCAATGTATTCCTGGTTCTGGTCTTCTACAAACCGGCAGGTATCGTCCCAGCAAGCCCAATCCTGGACACTGTAATCAAGATATCCCTGTTTTGTGGCAACGGCGTTCTGGACCCGCTCTACGTTCTCCAGTGTATCCTCTGCTTCAAGCTCCAAAAAATTCGATAGCTGCATATTATGGGTAAATGTAAATGCGGCAGTCAAAACTGCAAAAATTAAGAGAGTTATGATGAGTACTTTTTTACTGATATCCGTGCTGTGCACCTCGAAGTGGCTTTGGGGGTTTTGAATTCACCAATGAGAATTTTTTTGGGGTATCGGGGATCACACTGGCTATAGTTATAGTTGAAGAAAAAAATATATAAAATTAATTAACTAATTATAACAGAATAAAAGAATTTTTATACATATGCCTGCTCTATACTTTTTATTCAACCGATTTATAATACATTTATAATTTATATATTAAGCAGTCCAAAGGTTTCTTATAATATAACCTCACCCCCGGGTTTCCCGCAAAAAACCAGCTCAGCTTTCTTTTTTCCCGGTTTTCAGGGGGATTGAAAAACCAAAGGTACTGCCCTTTCCAGCTTCACTTTCAAACCACACGTGTCCTCCGTGGAGCTGCACAATCTTCTTCACAAGGACAAGCCCAAGGCCGGTCCCCTGGTATTTTTTGGCTGCAAATGAATCGATCTGACTGAAAGGTTTAAACAGCCTTTCACGGCCCTCCTTTTCGATACCAATCCCCTCGTCCCTTACCCCTATCCATACCATATTCCCCTTCAGAGCTCCATTCACCTCTATAGTCCCTTTTCTGGGAGAGAACTTGATGGCATTGCTGAGCAGGTTTTCCATCACCTGGATGAACTTGTTCCTGTCAGCCCGGATTTCGGGGATTTCGGGGTCAACATCGATATTGATCTCTATTTCCTTCTCGGAAGCTATAGGAGACATGAGGGACTTAATTTCGGCCAGGGTTTCCTGAAGCGAAAACTCCTCATAATTGAGTTCCATCTTCCCTGCTTCGATTTTTGAAAAATCAAGGAGGTCGTTGATCAGGGAAAGGAGATGCTTTCCGTTTTTGGAGATGTTATTGACGTAGCGAAGCTGTTTTTCATTCAATTCCCCAAAAAGCTGTTCGATAAGGAGGTCCGAGAACCCTATTATCGAGTTAAGGGGAGTCCGAAGTTCATGGCTCATGTTGGCGAGGAACTCGCTTTTGGTCCGGCTTGCAGTTTCGGCAAGTTCCTTTTCATGGAGGAATTTTTCCGCTTTTTTCCTTTCCGTTATGTTAAGGCAGGTTTCCAGGATTCCGATGATCTTTCCAGCCTCATCTTTTACGGGAATTGCCTGGATAAACCACAGCTTCCCGTCAGGAGATGCAAACTCCCCGGATTTTGTCCTCCCGGAAAGGGTTTCTTCAAGCTCCAGGGCCCTGAAGACTCTTCCGCTTATCCCGGTGGCTTCCTGCTGGCTAAATCCAAGAGCATCATCAAGTTTCACGCCCATATGCTGTAGAGCGGCTTTATTGGCCCATACGACTCTGAAGTCGGTATCCAGGAAAATAAGCATCTCGTTTAGGGAATCTAGTATTGTCCTTTTTTCGGCATCCCGAGTCTTGATTTCCTTTCCGGCAAGACTTATGTCATCCAGCATTCCGTTGATCCCCGCAGAAAGCCGGTACAGTTCATCCTCCCCTTTGATTTTAAGCCTCTTTGAGAGGTCTTTTTCCTTTCGTACCCTGTCAACGAAATCATCAATTTCACCCAGGCGGGAAATAAAGAGGCTGTCCAGGAGAATCTTGCTTCCCATTCCCATGACAATGCCCGTTGCGAGCAAGAGGAAATAGAGATAATACAGGATTTTCTGGCCGTGGGCATACAGGTCCCTCGAAAGGTCCTGCCGGATCATGACAACAGGCTTTCCGTCAACCCCATCCAATACGAAGTAAGCTGAAATCGTATCTTCCCCGGAAGGGAGAATCACAACTTTATCTGATGTTTCGGGAAAAACCGCCTGAAAGTCAGAGGGCATCTCCCTATCCATTCTGGAGACTAGCAGAGAAGACCTGGTAACATCCTCAATAGAGCCCACGAATTCATCGTCAAGGCATCTCCCTAGAATTAATGTACCCTCCGCAGGCCCTTCGTGGTCACTCCGGAGTATGGGCCTTGATGCAAGGAGCACCGGCATTTCGTCAAACAGGACAACTCCTCTTACGGAGTCTTTTTCACTTTCCACAAGAAAAGAACCGCCTTTTATCATTTCCTCCACCCCGCCAGGGAGAGGCACGGTTTCACCGGTGTTCAGGTCCACATACTTTGAATAAACAATGTCTCCGGAAGCATTAACGAAAAGAAAGAGATTGACTTCAAGATCTAACATTGACTCATTACCCAGGTTCGAATCAATGTATTCGGGATCTAAGGTCTGGACAAATTCATATGTGTCATCCCAGTAGCCCCAGTCCCGGGCGATATGATCAAGATAATCATACTGGGTTTCAACGGCGTTCTGCACCCATTCCACGTTCTTCAACGTATCCTCTTTCTCAAGATCATGAAAGCTCGATAATAAAATGCTTTGAGAAGAAAACGCCAGCGTACAGGTTAACAGCGCAAAAATGAAAATAACTGCAAAAAGAACTTTTTTACCTATATCCATGATATGGGCCTCTGGGGCATCTCCTGGTTTCAGCTGGAAGGGATAAAGACCTGAAAGTGTTATTATAATTATAGTAAAAACTATTTAAATATTATTAAACAAATAATATGAAAATATCCAAAAAAAGTTTCGCCAAAAAAGGTCTGGCTTTTTAGACCATGAATACAACAAAAGTTGAGAAGTTGAATGGCCCAGGAATTAAATTACCCGGAAGTTAAGGAGGTATACAAATACCCCCTTAAAGGGAAGAACGTATTCCGTTGATAATTTCTTCGAGCAGCCAGAGAGTGCCCTCGACACCCATATATGTTTTAGGGATGAAATCGATGTACCCTTCCGAAGGCGTGGATATTTCTATACCTGCTTTACAGCGCCCCATCCCTTTCAAAAGCCCGAGGGTGTAGCCGTCGGCAAAGGCAATGTCAGCTGTTTCGTACTCGAGCTCCCTGTCATAAGCCTTTTCAAAGCCCTTTTCTTTTAAAAAAGCCCGAAGAGAGGCTTCAATTCCCGGACTGCCTCCTGGAAGAGTCTTGACCGCAAGAGGGACCATCCCGAGGTAAGAGTAAAGCCAGAGGGCAAGCGGATAGGCAAACGAGGCTTCGGCTTTTATTGAAAAGCTCGTCCCCTTGGGGAGCCCGGAGAAGGAATGGTAGCGTGCGAGTTTGGAATAGCTGCTTTTCCTGGCAGCCCGGACAAAGTTAAGGGCAGGAGAGGGGTCTATCCCGAGGCATTTTGCAAGCTTCTGGAGAAGCTGCTCGGTAGCGTCAAACCCTACTGGGGCTCCCAGAGGAGAGAGGACAACCGGGATCCCGAAGCGTTCCCGGTACCATTCGGCAATTTTTTGTCCGTACTCGGGGAAGAGCACGATATTACAGGCAGCACTGCTTGAGTTTTTCAGCTCTTCAACGGAAGTGTCCGCAAAGAGCACGGCTCCGACCTCCAGCCCGAGAAGGGACAGGAGCTTTTTAAGCTCGGCTACAGTGCCCTCCCAGTGTTTATGCAGGATGGAAAGCCCCAGGATGTTCACCCGGTTCTGTCTCCTGGGAAGTGGCTTCAGGTCCAGGTGCTCAAGGAGAACAAGCCCGGTGTTTTCAAAGCCTACTGGTGCGGGCAGGGAAAAACCTGCACAGTCCACAGTAAAACAGCGCTCATGCACTCCGCTTTTTCTCAGGGCAGTTTCCAGGTCGTCCCCGATCAGGCTTGCCCCGGGAGAATTAATAACTGCAAGGAGGTCATTGTTTTTTTCCGCAACCGTCGAAAGGAGCCTCTCAAGTTTATCAAGGGAGCCTTCAACGTAATCTTCCCAGTCCAGGTAGGTAGAAGGCACCCTCAGCTGCCCGAAGTAAAATTCCCCCTGGAAGGCCATGGGGTCATGGGAAGCTCCTCTCGGAAAATGCCTATCCGAAAGAAAACTATGATAGATCTTACAGCCCGTGGGCCCGTTCAGAAGGGCTGATGCGTCCGTAATCCCTTCAACTGTCAGAATGGAAGCCGTAAAAGCATCCGGGGAAAATATCATTCCTCATCACCTCCGTCGTATTTCCAGCCTTCGACCACAGGCAGGCGAAGCAGTGTACTCCAGCGTTTTGCAAGTTCGATCCCGCTCATAAATCCCACTCTCGGGGAGAAGGGGATTGTGTCGCAGTGTACACTTTCTTCAGGGATAAGGGGAGCATAACCCGAAAGTACAAGGTCGGGTTTAAGGCTTTTTATGTCCTCGGCCCTCTGCAAGTCCGTATAGTTATCCACAAGCGGAATGTTTTCCGGAAGCGGGGTCAGTTGTTTATCTTTTCCAAAAGAGGAAGCCCGGATACCGACTTTAACGAGCTCCATGCCAAGGTCCAGTATAGTATCAAGGACCCAGCTTATATCCTGGCTGTAACTTACGACAAGGACTTTTTTCCCTTCAAGATGGGGAGCGTATTTATGGAGTTCGTCCCTGTACTCCTGTTCCCGGGATTCAAGAAAACGCCCGGGATCTTTTTCAGGAGTAAGGCTTTTTGCAAGGGCTTTTACCCACCTGCTGCTGTCCCTGAAACCCACGGGGAAGGGATGTTCAAAAAAGCCGAGCCCGAAGTATTCAGACAGGTAGTCCCTGAGCATCCGGTTTTCCAGGCTGTCATAGGCAAGGAGATTGAGTCCGGCTTTTTTGAAAGCCCGGATAGAAGAAGGATCGGTCCTGCTCAGGAAACGGCAGTTTACCCGGAGCCCGAGCCCTTCAAGAAGCTCTTCCATGATTCTGAAATTTTCCTCGTCCCTCGGGGAGAAGTTACGCTCCCCTATAATGTTGACAAGACCCTCTTCAGGCCTGACGGCAGGGTCAATAAGTTCGGTAACTTTCTTGCACCCTTCAAAAAACCCGTAAGAAAAGTCCCCTGTAAGGTTTCCATCCACAGGGATCGGAAGAATCCGGGCCCCGGGATAAAGGCGCCCCATCTTCAAAACGACTTTTTCGATATCATCCCCGATTATTCCTGATGGGCAGGTACTCACAACAAAAAGCAGTTTCCGGCCGGAAGCAAGAGCTTCTTCCATCCTGCAGGAAAGCTTTTCAAGCCCTCCGAAGATTATGTCCTCTTCTTCCATATCCACTGCCAGAAGCCCCGGAAGAACCTGTCCCTCAAGGCCCTTAACTCCGGTTTTCTTGAAGCTCCCGCTCCTCAAAAAGGAACTGGCAAGCGCATCGGAGATAATATGGGCACAGCTCCTCGGCCCGTGGAGGACCGTAAGAGCCCCGTTCACCTGGAAAGTGGCAGTCACCGCTCCCGCAAATGCACAGCCGTAAAGAGGAGGTTTTAGCTCAGGAGTCCCTGGCCCGGAAGGACCCGGAACAGGAACTTCTCCTTCTTCTTCTTCTTCAGCTTTTCCTGAAGCAGGCTTTACTCGTAGAGAGTCAGGACAGGGAAGGTCTCCGGAACCACTGGAATCCCCAGCTTCCCCCCCGCAAGTCCCACGTGCCTCAGAACAGCATTCCACTGCCTCATTAATAGTCATACCTTCGCAGCCGGGTTCCTTTTCAAGCCCACATTCACAAAAGGCTCTCTCTTCGGGCTCACATTCACATACGGCATATTCTTCAGGTTCACCTTCACAGACATCATTTTCCTCTGGCTCTCCCTGTATGAAAACCGATGCACTGTTTTCCGGACTCCTTCCGAGCACCAGTTCTTCAAGTTCCCAATCTTCGAGAGGTTTTGCAGGATAAAGCAAACACCTGTCCTTTCCGATCTTTTCCACATGCCTGGCAAGTTCCCTGAAAAGCTCAGCGTTTTCGGATTCAGGGAAGGCTTCGATCAGTGTCTTACCGGCTTTTTCAGCCCTGGAGAAAATTTCGCTGCGGGGAATCGAAGCAACAACAGGCAGCCCCACGGCTTTTGAAAAAGCCGAAATCCTCCGGTCCTCGTCTTCAAGACCCCTGCTGTTCCTTATAATCCCCGCAACCCTGGGGGCGGAATCCTCAAAATTTTTGATGCCCCGGAGAATGTTATTTGCTGCGTAGATGGCCATGAATTCCCCGGAGGTAACAAGAAAAACAGCATCTGCATATTCACTCCGGAGGGGGACCGCAAAACCGCCGCATACAACGTCCCCGAGCACGTCGTAAAGGACAAGGTCAAGGGGGACGTCCCGGATTCCAAGCCTCACAAGCGCTTCAAAACTGCTCAGGATTCCCCGGCCCGCACACCCAACTCCGGGCTTCGGACCCCCGGTTTCCACACAGGCAGCTCCCTTGAAACCTTTGAAGAGGAGACTTTCAAGGTTCTGTTTGTCAGGAGGCGTTTTCCTTAGGTAGTCCAGCACCGTGGGGATCTTCCTCCCTCCAAGAAGCAGCCGGGTAGAATCACTCTTCGGGTCACAGCCGACCTGGAGGATGCTTTTTCCGGATTCCGCAAGAGCAGCGGAAAGGTTTGCGGAAATCGTGGACTTGCCAATTCCACCTTTCCCATAAAGGGCAATCTGCATCAAAAAAGTTCACCTCCGTATCGAAGAGAAATATTCTGTCCCGGGACAAAGTTCAAAATTAGTATTACATCTAAAAGTAGCTTCAGATTTGAAAGTAGTCTCACATCTGACGACTGCAATTTTTGCAGGCTTTGTTTCATCTGCCATTTTTCACACTCTTTGTTAGATTAGTTTCTCTCCTGCCATATAACAGCCGGAACAATTATTTCGGGCTTCCGAGAACAGATTTTCGGGCATGCTCATAAGACCGCTTTGCAACTTCCACACTGCCCTTCATGTCCCTGACTTCCATATTGAACCTGCAGGCAAATTCCCTGACATTTTTGTCAAATTCCGGATCGTAGCCAAGGTCGGTATCAATTTTTCCGGTTACGGAGTATTTCGGGTCTTTCAGGTATTTGCTGTCAAAGTCAACGGAACTTTTGCCTTCCTTTTCCAGCTGGCTCCAGTTCGAAGCCCACATGGGGGTCAGGTAAATAGCCCCCGTTCCCCGGCAGGTAAGCATGGCTTCAGCATAGGCGTCGTTTCCCCCGAAGGCCGCACTTATGCAGTCTTCAACGGTCTCCCCGGAACAGTCCTTCAGGAAATAAAGGGGACATCCGAGGTCTGCAAAATCTTCTTCCAGTTTTCCCAGGGCATGCCCGCAAGTGCCGTAGAAAAGGAGGATCCCATCCGAAAAAGCAGCCATTTCCCTGATATTCCTGTAGACCTCGGATTTAAGGAGATCAAGGTCGACATGCAGGGCAATCTTGAGGACATTTACCACCACAGTTACCTTTTGCCCTGCCTTGAGTGTCATATCTTCATGCAGTTTCCGGAAAAAAGGAAGCACCATAAGGGGTTTTGTAAGAAGCCTGAACCCTGAGCCGTGCCCGGACTGCAGGAGCATCGGAACCCTGTCAAGGGGAGCTGTCCTCGGGACACAGTTTTCGGATTTAAGTTTGCGGATAAGCCCCATGGATTCCCTGTTATCCACAAGGATCAGCTGCTTGAGCTCATGGTCTTGAGACAGAACATATGCAAGCTCATCTTCAAACATTCCGCAGGCGATGATACTTAAGACGGGCATTTCCAGACCTCTTTTTGCACCCCTGTATCGGGCATGGGTTTTAAGGCAAGCTTCGTATAAAAGGTTACAGATTATAATTCCGAACCCAAGACCTGAATTTAATTGGGAAGTTCTGTTTTAAGTTCCCTATAACATTTATAAAATATTTCCTGGTTTCCTTCGAGCTCCAGCTCCATTACTTCAAAGTTGAAGATATCCGCAAAGTCCCTTATCTTTGCATCAAAATTTTCGGTGTACGAAAGCCCTGTATGGAGTTTCGCTACCCTCCCGTACCCGGTCATCTCATGGGTCATCCTCATCATATTTAGGGCTTTTTCAGGGTCTTTATGCAGCTTGTCAATGTTAAAGAGTTCCTTCCAGGCTGCGGAATACATGGGCGTAAAAAGGTAAGTCCCCACATCACTGACACTTTTGAGCACTTTAAGGTATTGCTCGGAACCCCCGAGAGTAGCCCCGATACAGTCGTCCACGACCCTGCCGGCGTTGTCCCTGAGGATCCGGACAGGACAGGCAGGCACGCGGGAAGCAAAGTCTTCTTCTATATTCCCGAGCACGTTTCCGCAAAGCCCGTAGAAGAGCAGGACTCCGGAAGAACAGGAAGCAAGCTTCTCTATGGTCTCATAAACTTTGCTCTTCAAATGATCAGGCCGCGAGTGCAGGCCCAGCTCAAGCAGGCAGACCAGTACAGTGTAATTTTCCGATTCGTTTCCATCATTTTGAGAAAGTTCCGGAACCTCGTCCAGAGAAAGAAGCTTATGCGAAAACCCGCAATTTTCCATTTTACCCCGGATACCCCCGCAGTTTTCGTTTTCAACCACTATGACCTCATCGATTGACGGATCATTTTCCAGAATCCAGAGGATTTCATCCTCCAGAACTTTACACGACAGGATGCTCATTACCGTCATCAGGGAAGCCTTCTATATTATTTGTAAAGCGGTATTTGTAAAGCGGTTATTTATAAAGCGGGCATAAACCCCCGGGACTTTAGCTAGGGGGATATAAGCGCAAATGGGTTATAGTGCAAATGGGTTATAGTGCAAATGAGTTAAGCTCAAATGGCTTATCGTTCCCGGAATTCAAGTACAGATTTCTGTTTTAAGTTCCCGGTAACATTTATCAAATATTTCCTGGTTTCCTTCGAGTTCCATTACTTCAAAGCCGAAGGTATCCGCAAATTCCCTGATATTGTCATCAAAGTTTTCGGTGTATGAAAGCCCTGTATTGAGCTTTGCTACCCTCCCGTACCCTGTAATTTCATGGGTTTTCTTCATCATCTTGAGGGCTTTTTCGGGGTCTTTGTGCAACTTGTCCAGATGTACAAACTCATTCCAGGCTATGGAGAACATGGGCGTAAAAAGGTAAGTTCCCACGTCACTGACACTTTTGAGTACTTTCAGGTACTGCTCGGTGCCTCCCAGGGTTGCTCCTATACAGTCGTCAACGACTTTACGGGAATTATCCTTCAGGATCCTGACAGGGCAGTCAGGCAGGTGGGAAGCAAAGTCTTCTTCCACATTCCCGAGCACGTTTCCGCAAAGCCCGTAGAAGAGCAGGATCCCGGAGGAACAGGGGGCAAGCATCTCTATGGTCTCATAGACTTTGGTTTTCAGCTTTTCAGGCCACTCGTGCAGGCCCAGTTCAAGCAGGCAGACCAGCAGAGTGTAATTTTCCGATTCATCCCCATCATTTTGGGAAAGTTTCGAAATCTCATCCAGGGAAAGGGCCTTATGCCGACACCCGCATTTTCCCATTTTATCCAGGATATCCCCGGAATTTTCGTTTTCAACCACTATGATCTCGTCAATCGAAGGATCATTTTCCAGGACCCAGAGGATTTCGTCCTCCAGGATTTTGCACGATAGAATGCTCATTACCGTCATCAAAAAAGCCTCATATAGCTGTTTTGTAGAATTAGATCCTGAATTCCATGAACATCTGCATTTTAATATACTCAAGGTTATGAACTGCAAACTCTCACAGTAGTCAACTACTAAAACCTGCCTTATGTCTTATGACTCCCTGTCTGCTTTGACCTTATCCATTTTAATTCATTTTTTGAAATTTTCAGGAATCTTCTTATCCGGGGTTACTCCATAATACCTGGTCCTTGCAGCCCCCCAGATGCAGCCATTTTTCCCGAAGATTTTCAACTCCAGATTCTGGATTGACTTGCATATGCTGTTGCCAGCCCTTGCCCCCCTGCAGACTACGCAGTAATTCTCGCAAAAAACAGGAGGTTTCTCCTTATTTTCTCCCATATCACATCACCTCTGAATTTCCAGAAACATCGAGACCTGTTTTCCGGTTGTTTCCGGCGTTTTCCGATTTTTTCTGGTTGCTTGATTAAAGTTATTTAAGGTCACTTAAGGTTGTTACGGGTCGTTTTTCAGTGGGAAGCTGCAAACTCCCCACGAAAGCTGATTTCTTTCGGGAAACCCGATCAGAGCAGTTTCTTCCCGGCTTCAGGGCCCGGGGCGCACTGGAAGACGCCTGTGATCTTAACTTCGATCAGGTTCTTTGCGGGAAGTCCGGGCTTTGCGGAATGTACGATCTCCCTCATCTTTTCAAACTTATCGCCCGAGTTGATTATTGCGGCTTCACCTTTTATCTGGAAGCAGCCTCCGGTCTCGGGACCCCAGACATAGATTGCGACATTGGGGTTTGCCTCAAGGTTTGCCAGGGACTTGACCATGAAGTTGTCTGCAATCCAGATGGTTTCATCATCCACGAGCTGACAGAAGCCGATTGGAACGACGTTGGGAACCCCCTCTTTGGAAGCGGTAGCTACAGGAAAGATCTTTACCTTTGAAAATGCGGTTTTTATATCTTCAGTTAACTGTACCATAATATTCACCGAATGATGGTGTGCAGTACAAATTTATATATTTAAGCGTTAGAATTCTGTACCAAAGGTTTTATTTGTGTACTGTAATGACCTTAAGCAACGCAAAGGCCTTGAAGGAAGATTTATTTTTAAAATGGGGGAATAAAAGTGGATATTCAGGAAATCCGGGAACTCGGATCCGGACTGCTGGAAAAAATTGGCTCGAGAGACGAAAAGGTTATGAACTGGAAGCACTGGCTGGCCGGGTACAGCTTTCAGCCGGAATACCTGGACGATCCCTATGCCTGGCTAACGGACGTGCTGGCTTTAAAGTCCGTGGACTCTGGAAACTATGGGGTAGGAAGCGTTCTGGTCGATGCGGAAGGAAAAGTCATTGCCCTGGGGCACAACCTGGTATATTCCCCGTACTTCAGGAGCGACCTTCACGGGGAGATGGTAGTGGTAAACCAGTTTGAAGAAGAGCACCCTGAAATCACCACCCTTGAAGGCTACACGCTCTACACCTCCCTGGAATCATGCCCCATGTGCCTTATCCGGCTTATCTCTTCGGGCATAAACCGGGTCCTGTACGCAGCAGCAGATTCGATAGCAGGCATGACAAATTCCATGGACCTGCTGCCCCCTCTCTGGAAGGACCTTTCCGGGCGCCAGGTCTTTTCAAGAGCCCGGTGTACCGAAGAGCTTTCAAATGCCGGAACTGAAATTATGCTCATCAATGCCGAAGAGCTCCTTGAGATCCTTAAAAAAAGAGCTAAACATAGTTCCTGATCTATTTTCAGGAATAAAGGGAGGAAAAGCCCGTAATTCGCTCAAAATCGCACTTTAAATAGATAGTATTATATAAAAAAGGGAATATATTGCATATGAAAATATGCCACATAGTATATGAATTCATACAGATGGGTCCATATAGGTATGTGTAAATTAATTTCTGTGCATTAAACAGGGGGGAGAGTCATAAAGAAAATCAGATTTTTTGCCATACTTCTAATTGCAGCTATGCTATTCGCTTCCGGCTGTGCAGAAGAAACCCCGGAAGAAGAGGGTGAAGAACCGGTAGATGAAGTAACCGAAGAAGAAGTAGTTGAAGAAGAAGCAGCTGAAGAAGAAATGGCCGACGAAGAAATAGCTGAAGAAGAAATGGCCGACGAAGAAATAGCTGAAGAAGAAATGGCCGATGAAGAAATGGCCGACGAAGAAATGGCCGATGAAGAAATGGCCGATGAAGAAATAGCCGATGAAGAAATGGCCGATGAAGAAATAGCCGATGAAGAAATGGCCGACGAAGAAATGGCCGACGAAGAAATGGCCGACGAAGAAATGGCCGACGAAGAAATGGCCGATGAAGAAATGGATATAGTGGAAACTGCCGCGGAATCAGGCGATTTTGACACTCTGGTCACAGCAGTTCAGACTGCAGGTCTTGAAGAAGCACTGAGCGGGGAAGGACCATTCACAGTCTTTGCACCGACAGACGAGGCTTTTGACGCCCTTCCACCAGGCACGCTTGATGATCTCCTTGCAGACGAGGATGCCTTGACAAATGTTCTTCTCTACCACGTGGCTGAGGGGGAATTTGATGTCACTGAAATTGAATCCGTTGAAACCATGCAGGGGGAGGAACTTCCAGTTGACCCCACCAGCGACCCGATAACGGTAGGTGACGCAAACATCATGGGGGACAGAATCGTAACCAGCAATGGGTTCATCTACCCGATAGATACAGTACTGATCCCACCGGAGTGAAAATAAAGGGAAAAGTAAATTTATCAAATATCTTTATTTTTTCCTATTTTATTTTATATTTCGTATACACATAATTAATATTTTTTGAACTTTCTTTTTAAGGCGTTTTAAGGGGTTAACTTTACAGGGGTTAACTTTACAGTATTGTTCTTTGAAAAATAAAAATGGAAAACCGGATTACCTATCCCTAGCTGCCTGCTGATTACAGGAGTGTATTTCAGAGGGACTATTAAAATTACTTTGACTTTGTTTAGTAAGTTGTATTCCCCGTACTCAAATCCTGCATTGCAATCCAGATAAAAGCAATTCGATCACAGCTATGCTCCCAAATATAAGAAAGTCTCTTTAAACCCTGAAAAACGATGTAAAGAAAGTTCCTGAGCTATTTTCAGGAATAAAGGTCTAAAAAACCTTTAATTGCCCAAATCACAGATAAGGTTATATAAAAAATAGAATATATACTGTATGAAAAGTATATTACATAGTATATGAATTCATACAGTATAGGGATTCAGTATAGGGATTCATATGTATGTGTAAGATAGTAATTATGTACTTTAAATAGGGGGGAGATTTATTAAGAAAATAGGACTTTTTGCTGTCCTTCTAATTGCAGCTATGCTGTTCGTTTCCGGTTGTGCGGAAGAGACCCCGGAAGAGGTAGCACAGGAAACAGCTGAAGAAGCACAGGAAACAGCTGAAGAAGCAGAAGAAGAGGCACAGGAGACGGCTGAAGAAGCAGAAGAAGAAATAGAAGAAGCACAGGAAGCAACGCAAGAAGCAATTGAGTCTGGACAAGAAGCACTTGAAGCAGAAGAGAGAATGGATATAGTGCAAACTGCCGTGGAATCGGGTCAATTTGACACCCTGATTACAGCAATTCAGACTGCTGAGCTCGAAGAAACCCTGAGCGGAGAAGGACCATTCACAGTCTTTGCCCCTACAGATGAGGCTTTTGACGCCCTTCCACCAGGCACGCTTGATGGACTCCTCGATGACAAGGACGCCCTTACAGATGTTCTTCTCTACCATGTGGCTGATGGAGAACTCATGGCAGCTGACGTTGTTGAAATGACGTCCATTGAAACCCTGCAGGGTGAGGATCTCACGGTAACCGTAACCGATGATACGGTTATGGTAAATGATGCGACCATCATCACCACAGATATTGAAACAAGCAACGGTGTCATCCACGTAATCGATGCAGTTCTGATCCCGCCGGAGTGAAAGTAGAATAGATAAAATACATTTTTATTTTTTCTGCATTTCCCTTTTTCTACATTTCCTTTTTCTACATTTTTGGTCTCAGGTTTCCTTGAAGGAATTTTTCTTCAAAAAAGAAAACCGGAAAAAACCGGCTTAGCTCTCAAGAACTACCTGATCCTCGAAAACTACCTGTCAATCATAACTTTATGTTTCTTCTGATTAGATATCCGAATTACCCCGACACTTTTTAGAAAGTTGCCCTTTCTCTGTGCCCGAATTCCACACTGTAATCCAGGTAATAGACAATATCGGGAACAATCTTTATGAGTATCGTGTCAGGGTCCGGGGGCATGTCCGCAATGATGGGAAACTTTCCTACCATTATTTCCCCGATCCTCCGCATTTCCCCTTCATCTTCCACTATCGAGGCAAAGCCTTCCACCTGAAGTGCCTGCATGTCAAACCAGTCCGGATCGTCTTCGTCAACAGTAAAAGCCACAGCCTGGTTATGCATGATGTTCCGGACTTTCCGGGTGCTTCGGTTTGTTGCCAGGTATACGGTCGTATCTTCGGATACGTAGGCCATGGTGTGAGCCATGGGCCTGCCTTCCGGACTCACGGTCGCAAGGTTCAGGTAAAAATGAGTTGCAAGGTATTCGCCAATCTTCTGCTTGAGCTCTTCTTTCATTGTTCCCCCAACTGTATACTCCATAAAATTCATTAGTTTAATTCAAAAATTACATTCATCAATTCCGTTCATAAAAATCTCTTATAAAACCTCTTCAACTGAATTCCTTCAGCAAAGGTTTCCGGACCACAAATGTTTCCCACACAAATGTTCCCATATAGTGTAGATAAATCAAATTTATAAATTTTACCTATAAAAAATTCACATTCATTATTTTTCATCCCTTTTTGGGGCTTTCACATACCTCTCAAAAAATATAAGGTGCATATTATAATTTCTTATAGATATATATACCTCGAAATCATTGTCTTGAAATAGGGGGAGATTATCGATGAACGCCGAAGCGCAAAAGGCATCTTTAAACCGGAAAATCCGCATTTTCATATCAGTGCTTGTAATGATGTCGATAGCAGCATATCCTGCAGGAAGCGCAGAATCGGAAAGCCCGGACCAGGGAGACTACCAGGAGCAGGAAACAGCCCTGGATGTGGAGGTCATGGTTAATCCGGACAGGAATGTCAACTGCCTGAAGACGATGGAATTGGGGGATGTAAAGATCGCAGTCCTGGGGTCAGACGAACTTGATGTTACACAGATACAGACCGAATCGGTTTCTCTGGGCTGTGAAAAGACAGAAGAATCCATTAAGCCGCTTGCTTTTGAATACGAGGATATTTCCACTGACGGGTACACTGACCTGGTAATGGTATTCGACAGTCATGAAATGATCGTAAAATTTGACCTGAAAAACTGCTTCTGCAAAGAAGCACCCCTGAAAGTTACGGCCAGCCGGGATGAAAGTGTCGGGGCAAAAGCAATAACCGGAAGCGGTACGACCCTTATCCTTCCAAGTTTCAGGTGAAAGCCGCCTAAGCTAAGATAAGCTGGTACAAGCCGCAAACCTCAAATAAGCTACATACCCGAACAAGAACAGAAAAAATAGCGGGAAAAAGAGCCGAAGGTTTATTCAAGTATTCAGAATGAAAAAGAATAATATATTTCGAGAACCTTTAAAGCCCTTTAGTCCCCGTTTCGCTTTTTTACACACTCTTTTAATTTTTCCTCAAGCCTTATTCGGGAGATAAAGACTCCGAACTGGGTAGCAATTGTCTCGATGACGGTGCGTACGCTGTCGGAGAGTTCATATTCCAGCTGGGAAGCGAGGTAAAAGGCAGCGATGACCTTTTTTCCGTGCTTAACAGGAATGATTGCCGTTGCCCTCAGGTTTTCCCTTCTGAGTGCATCGTCCCTGGAGGTGAGCAGAAGGTCTATATGCTGTTTGTAAACGGGCTGCCCTATCATCACAAGCTTGGCGTTGGGAGAACTGGCACTGTAGTGAGAACCATGCTCGATAAAGGTTGGAGAAAACCCGCGGTAAATTTCAAGGGACATGTCGCCTGTCTCTTCATCGATCAGGTATATGCCTCCTGAATCGATTTCATCGATCTTGAGACAGGAATCCAGAAGTAGTTCCAGGGTTTCATGAAGGTCTTCCGAGGTGCTGAGGGCTATCCCGAGGTCCCGCTGGATGTAAAGTAGTTTTTCTTTCCGTTTGCGTTCGGTTATATCCAGGACTATGCCTTTCAGGTACTTTACAACCCCGTTCTCATCGGCTTCGATAAAGGTTCTCTCTTCAACCCAGCGCACTTCCCCGGACTTTGTGAGGATCCTGTATTCATGGGTAAAGTCCACGTATTCTTCCTCAATCCTCCTGGAAAGTTCTCTTTCGACCCTTTCCAGATCATCCGGGTGCACAATGTTCCCATACATGAGTTTCCCTGAGGTAAACTCTTCGATTGTGTATCCGAACTGCTTGATGTTTTCGGATACGAATTCGGCGGGCCAGTATTTTTCGGCCCTCCAAAGGAAAACAGTTACAGGCACCTTATTTATAACCGAAACAAGCTCCTTTGCCATTTCCAGGGCACTGCAAAGAGCCTGCTCATCCATATAATTGGAGGCCTTTAACCTTTTGTGATTTCCATTTTTACTTGAATTCGAAGCCATTTTAGCCATTTTGTTCTCCACTTTTGCACGGGGTTTTAGCAGGAAATATGAGAAATTTCACCTATTTAGATTTTTTGCTCTAAATGGAAAAGATTGCATGATAGGTTAAATAGCTTTTGATTTGATTTTCCCACATTTTCAGAATGCAGCTCCTCAAAAACTGAAAAAAGAAGATAATGCCTCCAGTCAAGGAAAATAAAAATAGAGGAAAAAATATATAAAGGCAAGACTGTCCCAAAAATATAGGTAATTTAAAGAGAAAAAGAGCTTAATGTGCGGGCTGGCTGCTAAACTTCTTTAAGAATTCATTTATCTCCTCGCTCTGCCAGCCGTCTATTAACTCCCGTATTGCTGCCTCCCTCACAAACTCGTCTTTTTCCCTGAGAGCTACCTTCTTGACCAGCAGAAGAGTCTCAGGGTCTTCATTCCAGCCATTTGCCAGTTCCTGGACTGCTACGATCCTTACAAAATTGTCATTATCACTGAGTAGCCTGTCCCGGATCATCTTCAGGGTTTCAGGCCTTTCAGGCCAGTTTCTTGCAAGCTCTTCGACAGCACATTTCCTGACAGAATAATGACTGTCTTTCACGGCTTTTTCCAGTATAAGGTCAAAAACTCCCGGTTCTCCAGACCATAAAGAAGCAAGCATGTGGAGAGCGATTCCCCGAACCATATTATCTTCATCACTCAGGCACCTTTCCCTGAGGAGTTCCAGAGTTTCAGGTTTTTCCGGCCATCCTTCTGCAAGTTCTTTTATTGCAGCTCCCCTGACCGAATAATGCTCATCTGCTACTGCCCCCTCCCTTATAAGGAGGAGTGTATTTTCCTCATCATGCCAGCCTTCCGCAAGTTCCTGGACAGCCGCACTCCGGACCGAATAATGTTCATCCGAAAGCGCCTTTTCCCTGAGAAGCGGAAAAGTCCCAGGAGTTTCTTTCCAGTACTTCCCCAGGCTCTGGACTACGACGGTCCTGACAAAAGAATCCTTATCCTTCAGCGCCATTTCCTTCACAAAGTCAAAGGTACAACAGCTACTCCCCCGGCGCCTGGAAAGCTCCTGAATGGCCGCACTCCGGACAAATTTGTCTTCCGCGTTTGCCGCCCAGTCCCGGAGAAGGTCAGGGGTTCCCGGCATGTCCCCCCAGTGAGCTGCAAGTTCCCTTACAGCAGCCCTCCGGACCTCATAGTTAACATCTTCGATAGCCCGTTCCCGGACCAACGCCAGAATGCCCGGTTTTTCGTTCCAGAGCCTTGCCAGTTCCCGAAGGGAGATTTTTCTAACCGTATAGTTGCTGTCCTTAATCGCTCTCTCTCTGACTATCTCGAAGACTTCGGCGTCATTCCTGTATTTGTCCGCAAGCTTGAGGACCGCTTCACGCCTTACCGTGTAATCTTTATCCTTTACTGCCTTTTCCTTTAGTGACTTTACGTTTTCTAAATGACAGTTTACACTTTCATCAGGATCTTCAGGGGGGAGAGACACAATGCTTCCCGGCATTTCTTTCCACCTGTATAATATATTGACAGTATATATTTAAACAATAATTAAAAAACAATCAGTAAATAAGCCTTTCTATGTAAAGTGTTAGAAAAACACCTTCTTCGAAGATAACCCTTTCAAAAAACTCGAATCCGGGGAACACTTTTTTTCGATCTTGCTTTTCCTCATTATGACATTCCATTTTCCCTGTTTGTACCCTGTTAATGGGGACAAACGGGAAATAAGCACGAAAAGACAGTACCCATAAGAAGGATATTCATAAGACTGTTCGTTAAACGGGAACAAACAGGGAATAAGCACGAAGAGACCCTATTTTGAGGTCAATTTGATATATCAACAGGTATATACCTTTTAATAGCCCGCCTGCGGTACGCGAAAAGGCGTATAAGAGGTAAGGGCACAGAGTGGTAAAGAGTTAATGTAAAGAGTTAATGTAAAGAGTTAATGTAAAGAGTTAATGTAAAGAGTTAAAAAGGGGGATTGGTCCGGCATGGACTACATAGAGGGAGTACTGAAGGGACAGAATATTGCTTATTTTTCTATGGAAATCGGACTTTCGAATGAGATTCCGACCTATGCCGGAGGCCTGGGTATCCTTGCCGGGGATACCATCCGTTCGGCCGCGGACCTGAAAGTTCCCCTTGTAGCCGTAACCCTGGTATGCAACAAAGGCTACTTCAAACAGGTGCTTGAAGACTCGGGCAGTCAGCACGAACAAAAAGAGGAATGGGTCCCGGCCCATTTTATGACCCTGCTTCCCCCGGAAGTAAGCGTGAACATCCGGGGAAAAGATGTAAAGGTCAGGGCCTGGCTCTACAACTGCAAAAGCCTGACAGGCGGCTGTGTCCCTATCATTTTCCTGGACACGAACGTTGAAGGGAACTCCGAAGAAGATAGATGCATAACCGATTACCTTTACGGAGGCGACCAGCGCTACCGGCTCAAACAGGAAATAGTGCTCGGGATCGGAGGGGTCAGGATGCTCGAAGCCCTCAACTTCAAAATCCGGAAGTACCACATGAACGAAGGCCATTCAAGCCTTCTTGCCCTGGAACTCCTCAAGAGGAACGGGCTGAAAGTTACGGATGTAAAGGAAAGCTGCATCTTTACCACCCACACCCCTGTAGAAGCCGGACACGATAAATTTGACTACGGACTCGTAGGAGAGCTGATAACAGATAGGAAAGACCTCGAAGTCCTCAGGAAATTCGGAGGGGAGGACAGGCTGAACATGAGCCTCCTTGCCCTGAACCTCTCCAACTACATTAACGGCGTCACGAAACGACACAGCCTTATTTCACAGGAACTCTTCCCCGGGTACAAGATCCAGTCAATCACAAACGGAGTCCATTCCTACACCTGGACTTCCCCCTATTTCCGGGAACTCTACGACCGCTACCTTCCGGGCTGGGCAAACGAGCCCGAACTCCTGGTCAGGGTAGGAGGAATCCCGGACGACGAGATCTGGGCTGCACACAGGAGCGCAAAGAGAGCCTTGATCGATGAGGTAAACAGGGAAACCGGCGTTGGGATGGACTCCGAGACCCTGACCATAGGCTTTGCCCGGCGCATGACCGAATACAAGCGTCCGACCCTCATTTTTTCCGACCTTGAGCGGCTCAGGAAAGTGAACAATATGGGCAGGATGCAGCTGGTTTTTGCAGGCCAGGCCCACCCCAGAGACGAAGCCGGAAAAGGACTTATCCGGGAAATCTTCAGGTATATCGAGGAACTGAAAGGTGAAATGAAGATTGTCTTCCTGGAAAACTACGACATGGAAATGGCAGCAAAATTGGTCTCGGGCGTCGACCTCTGGCTGAACACACCGCAGCGCCCCTACGAAGCTTCGGGCACCAGCGGCATGAAAGCCGCCCATAACGGAGTCGTAAACTTCAGCGTACTCGATGGCTGGTGGATCGAAGGCTGGATCGAAGGCGTAACTGGCTGGGCCATAGGCCCGGAACCCGATGAAGAATTCTCCGAAGAAGACTGCAGGCTCTGCGAACTCAACGACCTCTACAACAAACTCTACTACGTCATCGTCCCCATGTACTACGACAGGAAAGACGAGTGGTTCAAGCTAATCAACAATTCCATAGGCATGATAGCCTACTACTTCAACAGTCACAGGATGATGAGGCGTTATGTGACAAACGCCTACCTGTGAAACCGGGAAAAACTCCCACCCAACATTTTAGCTTTTCTGCCCTCGAATTTTAGCTATCCTGCCCTCGAATTTTAGCTATCCTGCCCTCGAATTTTAGCTATCCTGCCCTTGAATTTTAGCTATCCTGCCTTATTTTCCGAATTTTATCGCGGGCTTTTCCCGCCTTTTCCGGTTCCCTGGTGCTTTCCCACAAATCCGCGGAAATTTTAAACGCGTTTTCCGCCCCCCTGCCATTCCCAAGGTCCAGAAAAACACAGCCTTTCTCATACCAGGCTGCTGCGTAACCGGGTTTCAACCGGGTTGCTTTTTCAAAAGCATGAAGGGCTTCTTTCCAGGTCCCCATTTCAAACAGGACTTTACCTCTCAGGTACCAGGCTTCGGCGTTGTCAGGCGTTCTTTTGAGAGCGTTTTCAAAAGCTTCCCTGGCTTTTTCCGGCTCCCCGAGCTTCAAATTGAGCTTTCCCTTTTCAAACAGGGCTTCGGCGTTTTCGGGATTTGCTTCCAGGACCCGTTCGTATGTTTCAAGGGCTTTTCTGGAGCGTCGGATCTGCACCAGCATGGCATCTTTCCCGTTCCAGGCATTTTTCTGGACCGGGTTCAGGTTGAGGGACTTTTCAAACGCTTCGAGTGCCGCCTGGAAACGTTCAAGTTTTACGAGTACGGCTCCCTTATTTGCCCAGGTAGCGGCGTGGTCCGGGTTGAGTTTTAGGGCTGTCTCGAAAGTCGTCAGGGCTTCTTCATAGCGTTTGAGCTTCAGCAGGGCAACCCCTTTATAGAACAAGGTCCCGAAATGCCCCGGTTTTCCGGCAAGCACCCTGTCGAAAGCTCCCAGCGCCATTTTTAGCCGGCCCTGCTTGTAAAGTGCAACCCCCTCTTCATACAGGGCTTCGGGACTTTTACATTCCTCTACTCCGGCCTCTCCGGCCTCCCTTTGACCGCCGCCTTCCGCAAGGTATTTGAATCCCGTATCTTCCCCATCCTTGCAGAAGGCTGGCCGGACATCGGTATAGACAAACTCCGGTTTCGGCACGAAAGCCTTGCAGATGCCGTCAGGTTCCGGACTCCTGCTCATAACGACACAGTACCCGTCCACGTATTTCGAACAGGTCCCGCAGCAGTAAACGCGCCTTTCCAGACGGTAGCGGATCTGGTCAAGTTCGGTTGTCACGAGGCCCTGGTTCAGCCGGGTCTTGAAGGTCTCGTAGGGGATGTCCTTGATTTTGATGTAAACAGTTGCAGGAGCCGGAGGATCCCATTCAGGGGGATTTTCGGTTCCACTTTTGTTTTTGTGTTTCATGATTTGATGGGAAGTTTTTAGGCAATTTATCTTATAAAGATAATCCTGAGCCAAAGATAATCCCGAGGGAGAAACTAAAGTTAGGAAGAAAACTAGGCCACGGAAAAACTCAAGCCCTGCGTGTACCCTTTGGGTAAGCTTCCGGGTCCCACAGGACAGGCCCGTCCCATTCCTCAAACCTTCCGGGGCTCCCGGGTACCTTTTCCATTTCGTCTGCAACAAAGCCAAGCCCCAGGGATTCAAGTTTTTCCCGGGTGGGAACCCCGGTTTCGGGCTTGCAGCCCCTTAGAGTATGGTATTTGTCGAGCATTACCTCGTGTTTTGCAAGTTCCAGGTCTCCGGCCTGAGTGCCGGCAAGTCCGGGTTTCAAGGGCAGTCGGGCGTGTTCCTTTCGGATTCCCTGCCTGACGTTGAAGGCCATCTCCAGGAGATATACCCTGTCAGCGGTGTTTTTCAGGATTTCTTCGGAAAATTCCATGCCAGTAGCCGCCCTGAGCAGCCTTGCCACGCCTTCGAGCAGGGGATATCTGGAAACCAGGGGGACAGCGCTTGCCCAGTTGTTTACGGCTCCTTTGCAACGCCCGATCATGTCCGTAAGGGTTGTGACCTGTTCCGAGAGGATAAGGGTTTTGACCTCATCTTCTACGGGGATATACCCTTTCTCGACCAGTTCCGGCCAGAGGGACGGGTCGTTTTCCCCGTAAGCCCAGGAACGACCCCGCAGGTGGTCGGCGCCCCGGGTGGAAGTGGCATGGGCAAGCCCGAAGATGCCGGCAGGGTGGGGGCCACGGCTGAGGCCTTTTACATGGTAACAGTAATCCATCGCCTTATTCCCGAGGATTTTTGCCATGCTGTACATGCCTTCTGCCACAAGGTTCCCGAACCCCTGCCGAAGAGCTGTCCTGTGAACAAGCTCGATCTGGGTTTCGGCGTCCTCCCAGTCAAGAGCCAATCCGTCCGTGTCCCGGGCCGTAAGAATCCCGCGCATATAGAGCTCTTTAGCCATGGCAATCGCATTTCCCAGGGCTATGACGCAGATCCCGTACTTATCTGCAAGGTTCTCCTGGACCATGATGGGCACAGGCTCGGTAATCCCGCAGTTGGTCCCCAGGCAAAAGATGCATTCGTATTCCAGGGCTTTTCCAGCCTCGCCTTCGTACTCCCCTTCCGGGATCCTGAAGGAATTCTTGCAGGGGACCACACAGCTCCGGCAGGCTGACCTTCCGGTCTCGAACTGTTTCCAGGCTTTCGGTTTCAGGGCTTCCGGGACATCGGCTTCCGACAAATATTTTTCATAGTTCCTGAAACCCGGAGCCCAGTGAAGCATTCCGATATGGGACCCGTAGACAGCTACAACCTCCTTCTGGAAAGGGTCGTTTAAGAAAAAGTCCCGGTCCTCCCTGGCAAGTTCCCTGAACTCGTCCGGGTCGGCAAGGGAAACACTTTTTGTCCCCCTGACAGCAATGGCTTTTAAGCGCTTGGAACCCAGAACCGCACCGCTTCCCCGGGCAGCAGAGTTGTATTTGTCAAACATGAGAGTTGCAAAACGCACCAGGTTTTCCCCTCCCTGCCCGATTGCTGCAACGCTGATATCTTTCCCGTGCCTTTCGTAAAGTATATCGGCAGTCTCCCAGGTGCTCAGCCCCATAAGGTCTGAAGCGTCCCTCAATTCAACATTCCCGTCCTCAATCCAGAGGTAAAGAGGCTTTTGCGCCTTCCCGCAAATGATTATCTGGTCATACCCCGCCTTCTTCAGGAAATGGGCAAAACTCCCGCCTGCGTTCCCGTCTCCGAGAATCCCGCTGTAGGGCGAAAGCGTGCTGACCTCCACCCGGCTGCAGGAAGTCAGGCCGCTGGCAGTAAAAGGCCCCGTTGCCAGGCAGACGACGTTCCAGGGTCCCAGGGGATCTATCCCGGGCCTGATTTCTTTGAAAAGGGTCCTTGAGTTGAAGCCCTTTCCCCCGATATATTCCCTGCAGATTGCAGGGTCCAGCTCTTCCGTGCTCACTTTTTGCTTGTCCAGGTCTACTCTAAGGACGTTTCCCATCCAGCCATACACAGCTTATTACCTGCCCCTTTTGGTTCATTTTAGGATGTGTAGAATGTGGCAAATAAAAAATATTCAACAGTTGGACATTTCAAAATAGAATGTATATAAATAATATTTTTTTAAGGTGTTATATGTTTAGTATCTATATGAACTACTTTTGAACTTGTATCCATGAAAAGTAATACGAAACATAGTTTCCGAACAATTTGCAGCATTTGAAGAACAAAATAGAAAGGGACGTTTAGAGAATGAGGGGTTTTGTGAAAACTGCTAGGAGCCATAGGCTGAGAACAAGGATTTCACTTTAGAATATTATTTAAACAAAGAAAACTTATCAAGTATTAAGCTTGTGGGTGGCGGACAGCATGATTAAAGAGGAAATTGAAAACTCCTTAAAATCCCGGAATCCCGAACTAACCCCTGGAGAAAAACTGCTATTCTCCGGCAATAGCCCTGAAAAACTTCTGGAAAAGGCAGAAAAATACTGTTTTTTTGCTGAGAAGACCGGTAGAATGTTCGTAGATGCGGACCTGGAAAAAAAGGAAATTTATTGGGCAGGGGCTATAAAGGACGTTACAGGATACAACACTGAAGAATTTAAGAAAATCTACCGGGAAGACTTCAAAGAACTTTTGCACCCTGCAGATAGAAAACGGATCAGTCAGATTATGGATTCTTCCCTTGAAACAGGAGAGGGAATCGATGAAGAATACAGATTGCGCAGGCAAGATGGAAGCTATGTTCATCTGGAAACAAATGTGATTTTTCAAAAAGACGAAGGGGGACGCCCTTACAGGGCGCTTGGAGTATTTAAAGATATAACGGAAAAAGTACTTTTCAGGCAAAAACTGAAGAGAATCGAAGAAAAGTTCCTCTACATGGCCGAGCAGACAGGACAATTGATTCTCGATATCGATACGAAGACGAATAAGGTTGAATGGACAGGAGCCTTAGAGGAGCTTACCGGCTTCTTCGCACCGGAAGAATTAAGCGAAGTCTACCTGCCTGCCCTCAAAGACCTTATATACCCCGGGGAAAGGGAAAGAGTTTGGAGTGCACTTGAGCATTCCCTGAAGACCGGGGACAAATACTATCAGGAATTCTGGGCAAGGAAAAAGGACGCCAGTTATATTTACGTGGAAAACAGTGCGATTTTTCTGAAAGACGAAGAAGGAAAAGTATACAGGGTCCTTGGCTTGATGAAAGACATTACGGAAAAGAAGCAAAGCAGGGAAAAACTGGAAAAAAGCGAAGAACGCCTCCGTACGTATATGCAGAACTTCAAGGGGATCGGGTTCCAGCTAGACCAGAACTTTACTCCTGTGATGATTCAAGGAGCTGTGAAGGAAATTCTCGGCTACTCTCCTGAAGAAATTCTTTGCGGAAAAATCCACTGTTTTGACCTCGTTCATCCTGAAGACCAGAAAGAATTACTGGAAAACCAGAGAAAACTTATTGAGGACCCGGAAAAGGTTATAAATCACGAATACAGAGTCCGGCACAGGGAAGGGACGATTAAATGGGTCCATGAAGTCATACAGAGTATCTGTGATTCCAAGGGAAAAAACTGGCTTTTCCAGGGGTCAATTCATGACATAACTGACAGGAAACGTGCAGAAGACGGTCTGAAAAAAGCCGAAGAAACCCGCAAAAAAGAAATCCACCACCGTATAAAAAACAATTTGCAGGTAATCTCCTCCCTTCTGGACCTTGAAGCCGAAAAATTCACCAGCCGGGAGGTTGTCGAAGCCTTCCGCGAAAGCCAGAACCGGATAATTTCCATGTCCATGATCCACGAGGGACTTTACAGGTCTGGAGACATGGAAACCCTTGATTTCACAGGATACATTCAAAAACTTGCGACAGAACTCTTCCGCTCCTATAAACTGGAAAGCGCTGAAATCAGCCTTCAAATGGATTTGGAGGAAGGTGTTTACCTGTATATGGACACCGCAATCCCGCTGGGAATCATCATTAACGAACTCATATCCAATTCCCTTAAACACGCATTTCCCGATGGAATAAAAGGGGAAATCCGGATCAAACTCTACAAAACAGAAAATCCTGAAGAAAATCCTCGTAGCTGTAAAAATTCCCGGCTCATTCTCCTCATTTCTGACAATGGATCAGGTATCCCGGAAAACATCGACTTTGAGAACCCTGAGACCCTTGGCCTCCAGCTGGTAAACACCCTTGTGAAACAGATCGAAGGGGAAATCGAGGTTGAGATGAACGCGGGAACAGAATTCAGGATCGGGGTCGGAAAAAATGCTAAATAAACAGGATTCCGGGTTGATTCCGGATCAGCTCCTGCTTTTGATTATAGTGTTTTGAAGCAAAGTTTTTGATAAGCTGCCTGGAAGTCATTCCTGGTTTTGCCATTAATCAATTAGTGTATGGCAAAGTAAGTTACTCACCAGTACACTAAATGCCCGGCAGCACACCTCAGATACCTGAGAATATACATCAGATACCCGATAACATACGTCAAATGTCCGGAAATATACACATCAAATGCTCGATAACCGGGGCATTAACCTGCCCTTTTACGCACCATTAGAGGACATTGAACTGTTTTCCACATAAACCTCGTAGTTGAAATATAACCACTCGCTTTTGTCACTTTCCTGATCCTTCGAGTCAACAGCCCAGACACGCCACCTTCCCTGTTCGGTCTCGGGGAATTCAAAGGTGTAAGTGGTTTCATTTATTCCGGAGACTATCCAGGGCTCGCCGGATTCCGAAAGCCATGTACCGGTTTCGTTGGAGCAGGAATCAATTTCCACCGTATAACTCGCTGCATCCGGAACAGCCTCCCACTCAAGTGTTGTCAGGCGCGGGGAATGATTGAATACCGTTCCGTCAGCAGGGTAAAGTTGTTTTGGAATTGAGATCGACTGAGTTGAGTCAGAGGAAGTTGAGTTAGATGACGAGGAATCAGAGGAAGTGGAATCAGAAGAATTAGAGTCCGAAGATGTGGAATCTAAAGATGTGGAATCCGAAGAATTAGAGTCCGAAGATGTGAAATCCGAAGATGTGAAATCCGAAGAATTAGAGTCCGAAGATGTGGAATCTGAGGAATTAGAGTCCGAAGGTGTGGAATCCGAGGAAGTAGAATCAGAGGAAGTAGAATCCGAGGGAGTAGAATCAGAGGAAACGGAGTCCAGGGATGAAAGTCCTGAGGAAGCGGAATCAGAGGAAGAGTCAGAGGAAGGGGAGCCCGATGATGAAGAGCCTTCCACAAACACGACTTTGGTAGCTTCGACACTTCCTGCTTCGTTTGTGGCTATCAGGGTGTAATCGGTGGTTTCATTGGGGAACACATGCTGGCTGCCATTTAAACCTACAGTTCCGATATCGGGTTCTATGACAACTTTTTCAGCACTGGAAACCTGCCAGACTAAATTGGAACTATTCCCTGGATCGATAACGTCCGAATCGGCATTGAAAGAGTCGATGGAAGGCAACTTATTTTCAACTGAAATAAGACAGGAAGCTATCTCTTCCTGGCCCCCACTCGAAGCTGTAAGCTGGTAAGTGGTGGTTTCAGCAGGGGACACGGAAACTGTCCCGACGGGATCTACGCTTCCGATATCGGGTTCTATAGTAACGTTCTTAGCTCCGGAGACATCCCATTTTAAAACGGGACTATTTCCCCCTCCGACAAGGTCCGTTTCAGCATCAAAAGAATTGATAACCAGAGCTTCCTCTTCAACCGTAACCGTGCAAAAGTCTACTTTTTCCTCTTCATCATTCGAAGCTGTAAGCTTATAGGTAGTGGTTTCGGTAGGAGATACCTCAAATGTCCCCTCCGGGTTTTCAATTCCGATGCCAGGCTCTATAGTTATATCCGTAGCCCCGGAAACCCCCCAGCTTAAAGTGGAATTTCCTCCAACTTCAATAAGTTCCGGACTTGAATCAAAAGAATCGATTTCAATAGGTGCGGGGGAAAGCAAGGTATTAAAAGCAATAATTATACCCAGAATGGAACCAGTCAATTTTATAATCTCAGGCAATGAATTCCAGGAATTCTTCAGTTTATCCCATAATTCTCTTTCACGGTCTATTCCACTCATAAACAGACTTCCATGTAGTCCACAAAGATCAACAGGTAATAATTCTTTACCGTAACTCGGAAAAAATCAGTCCAGTCTTCAGGAAAAGGGTCATTTTTAGTTATTTTATTACCTTCATTTACTATGCCTGGATCCCACAATAATGTTCGAATTCCGCAATAATTTTCGAAGTTCAAGATATATACAGGCCCTAAACTTGGCATAGATTTTTGAATTTAATATGAAATATGTTCCGTAGTTTGATATTATTGTATATATAAATTGTGGCGCATAATTTCAAAATTTACAAAAACAGTTCCAGGAAGACCGAAAATATTAGCAATTTATTTTGAAAAAATCAGCAGTCGATAAGCATTTCCCATAGCCCGCAAAAACCCGAAGCTCTGAGCCTCAAGCAGGTCCGGGCCGGGAAGCCTTGGGGATCAACCTGCCGAAAGTCATGGAAAAAACAGGTGTCGAGTTTGAGTTCTGCAACCCTGAAAAAACTGTGTGCGTGGGGATTCTGCTGGTGGAATGAAAAAACTAAAAAGAAAAAATTGGCAGAAAAAGCGGGAATCAAAAAACAGTCGGAAAACTAAAACCGGAAAATTGAAAGCGGAAAGCGGAAATCAAATAATAGCCTAAAAACTGAAAATTGAAAGCGGAAATTGAAAGCGGAAATTGAAAGCGGAAATTAGAAAGTGAAAAACAGCCGTAAAGAGGTTCTTACATGCCCGTAATGAGTATTATCGCCTGCAGGATGTTTGAGGACGAACTTACTCATATCCTCTCAAATGATGCGGAACTTGAGCAGTTGATTGTGGTAGAAGGCAGGGATAGTTTAGGGCTGCTCCGGAAACTCAAGTCCGAAAACCGCCTGCATAGAACAGCGCCTCTGGACAGGGTACCCCTTCTCCTGGGAAAAAGACACGTTTCCGGTTCCGGCTCTGGCTCCGGTTCCGGCTTCATGGGACTTGCAAAACCCCTGCTTTCGCTTCCTTTTTTCAGGAAAATTCACGAGAAGAGGAAGCTAAAGGCGGCTCAAAAGGTAACGGTGGTTGTAAACCTGCTCAGGCTGGGACTTCATGACGACCTCGATCTCCTGAAGTCCGAAGTTTACGGAAAGATAAAGGAGATGGCGCCGTTTTCGGACGGAATCCTCATCTTTTACTGCAGCTGCGGGGAAGCCTTTGAGAGCCTGGAAGAAGACTTTTCAGGCTTTGAGTGCCCCCTTTACTGCCTGAAAGACGGAGATGGGGAAGTCGTAGCAGACTGCATAAGCGCCGCCCTCGGGGGAAACGCCGCCTACGACGAAATCATGTACGCCTGCAGGGGAACTGGCGCCCTCTACTTCACGCCCATGTGGGCTTCGAGCTGGAAAGAAATGGGAGAAGAAAGGAGAAAATCCCGGAATCTCGACGACAGTTTCCTGAAGGACCCGAGGTACTCAAGGGTTGTAAAACTCGATACCGGCCTTTCATACGACCCCGATTTCAATAAAAATATCCGGGGTTTTGCCCGCACCTTTGACATGGAAATCGTGGAGATAAAGGGAAGTGCGGAACTTGCAGAAAAGTCCTACAGGGCTGCCAAAAAAGGTGTTATACAGCATACTCTGGAATGATTTTTCCGGAACTCTTTTCCGAACTCTTTCCAAAAATATCTCAGAAGCTCATTCTTTTATGGCTCAGCGGCACATCATCATTTTTATACAAACAAGACGAATATTAATCCAGGAATCAATGGGGGAAATTCAAGATGGAAGCTGCAAAATCCGAACGAGAAAGCTACTGGGACGCCAAAACTTTTGCATTCATCACTGACAAAACAAAACCCGCAATGAAATGGGCCATATCCGAACTCAAAAACCGGGGCAAAAACGTCTACGTCGTGGACCTATCCGACTCCCCGGAACCCGGCTCTTTAAAAAGCGTATCAGACCTGCCCGTGGGCATCGACCATTTCGTGATCGGCATAACAAAAACCGAGCCTGCAGACCTCATCCCTGCTCTCAAAGGCAAAGGCGTAAAAAAAATCTGGTTCCACTGGAAGACCGAAACCGAAAAAGCCCTTGATGCCTGCAAAAGCCTTGACCTCGAATGCATGACCGAGCACTGCCCCATGCTGTACCTCGGAGGAGACATCAGTATACATGGAGTGCATAGGGCGATTGCGAAGATGACGGGGAAATATTAAAGGGAATGTGGGTTATTCTATCGTTCAGTTACCCCTTCAGTTACATCCCGGGAAAAGCCCGAGCTTGCGCTCGGTGAAAAACAGGTTAAAAACAACTATTCCAGCAGATTCGCTTGAACTAAAAATCAACATCATCCGCGCCGGGTTACTCAAATATACCCCTTAACTTGAACCGGAAAAAAATAAAAAATTAAAAGTGGAGGGTGTTTTATTGATGAGGAGTGAGTGAGACTTGTTTCGTTTTTGGAAGAAATGTTTGCGTCCCCATCTTAAAAAAACCTGGAAATTCCGATCGGATTTTTTTGTGGGGGGGTCCGAAAGGAGAGATTTTCCTTTTTCTGGGAAGAGTTATTGAGGTATTTAGCTCACGGTGGGGTGTGAGTTTCTCTTTTTTATCTTTTTATATTGTAATGTTTTTAGTGGAGCAGGTGTTTGCTAGAAGATGTTAAAGAGATGAGAACGCAAGTTATAATAGGAGTTCGAGGTATATATTATTTTTAACACAAAATGTTATTCAGATCTAAGTTCTTAGCTAATTGGTCTAACATTTTGACCAAATACTAACATTATATGATCTTACTAACAGTGAGCTGCCGGCAAAGAGTTGAGGTATTTACAGGTGGCTGTACAACCCTGTTTTTCATCTCAATGTCTGTCCTGTATCCACCGTAAGAAGTCTTTTTAATCAGGTAGAGAAAAGGCCCGAGCTTGCGCTCGGTGAAAACCAGGTGAAAACCAGGTGAAAACCAGGTGAAAACCAGGTGAAAACCAGGTGAAAACCAGGTGAAAACCAGGTGAAAACCAGGTGAAAACCAGGTGAAAACCAGGTGAAAACCAGGTGAAAACCAGGTGAAAACCAGGTGAAAACCAGGTTTAGGAAAGCTATTCCGGCAACTCCGCTTGAATAAAAAATCAACATCATCCGCGCCGGGTTACTCAAATATACCCCTTAACTTGAACCGGAAAAAAATAAAAAATTAAAAGTGGAGGGTGTTTTATTGATGAGGAGTGAGTGAGACTTGTTTCGTTTTTGGAAGAAATGTTTGCGTCCCCATCTTAAAAAAACCTGGAAATTCCGATCGGGTTTTTCGTGGGGGTCCGAACGGAGAGATTTTCCTTTTTCTGGGAAGAGTTATTGAGATATTTGGCTCACGGGGGGGTGTGAGTTTCTCTTTCTGATCTCTTTATCTTGTGATGTTTTTAGTGGAGTAGGTGTTTGCTAGAAGGTGTTAAAGAGATGAGAACGCAAGTTATACTAGGAGCTCGAGGTATATATTATTTTTAACACAAAATGTTATTAATATCTAAGTAATTAGCTAATTGTTCTAACATATAGACCAGATACTAACATTATATTATCTTACTAACAGTGAGCCACCGGCAAAAAGTTGAGATTTTTCCAGGCGTATTTGCTTGTGAGATCTGCTTGTGAGATCTGCTTATGGTACCTGCCCACAGTATTTCTATCATAAAAATGAAATTAATCGAATAAATACCATTCTTTTTGAAAACAGGAGAAAAAAGGACGAGGAAAAGGAAAAGGAAAAGGAGTTTGTGGCACTTTTCCGCTTCCCTTATGCCTCTTTGATTTCCGAATAGATCCTTGAAAGCCCCTGCAGCGTGGAATACCCTCTACGCGTGATAATGTAGTCCCCGCGCTCGCTTCTCTGCAGGACCATCCCTGTGTCGAGGAGTTTCTGGAGGTGGAAGAGAAGGTTTCCGCCCCGAAGCCCTGTCAGTTTTGAGAGTTCGGAGAAGGTCTTGCTTTCCCCGGAAAGCGCTTTTAGCATAAGGAGGCGCTGTTTGTTTGCGATGGGCTCACAGATCTCGGAGACCAGCCTTTCAGGCGGCATTTCGCTGATGTCCCCCTTTTCGCATTCCTCTTCCCGATCCTCGTAGATCCGGAGGGAGCGCATGAGCTTGACCTGCTTTTCAAAGAGGGAAGTAGCTTCCGAAAAGCATTTGCTGCACTGGGGAGTTTTTGCCTCTTTCCGGAGTTCCTCCAGCTTGTTCCTGTACAGCTTCACGGTCTCAGAATCGACCTTTCCCCTTCCAACAAGCCCGGCGGTTTCCTGCAGGAAGTCCCTGAATGCCGTTTCACAGAACTCCCGCATCCCGCAGTCCCCGGTCATCTGCATGTGCATCCGTTCGTTTGCGTCCTCACAGAGGTAGTCCACCATGGGCTTCATGAAGTTCTTTCTCATCTCGGTCAGCATATCCTCGATATGCTGCTGGTTTGCCCGCTGCAAAAAGCGGGAAAACTCGCTCCTTAAGGTCGTGACTTCTTCTTTTATTGAATGAAGTTCTTGTATGTAACTGGACTCCGGATTACTGTTTGCCGTTTCCATTTTTCCTCAGCCTCGAAAACAAAAACAATTCATGATAGGTTATTTTTCTGATAGGTTATTTTTCTGTACAAATAGAAACCTGTACACAATTATGACGCTCAAGTATATAAATATACACAACATTTCACTGTTTGGTGATAATTCATGGAGTTAGAAGACATTAACAACTACGTACAGAACGCCAGCGCAGAAGAACTCAAAGCCTTTGGCTTCCTCGGCCAGTGGATGATGGAAAACGGACCCAAGTACTGCACCTGCCCCTCAAAATGTTCCGAAAACTGCGAGCTTGCAAAAGCCCTCTTCGGAGCCCTGCAGGCTGCCGGGCAGAAGCTGAGCGCTGAATAAGCGATCCCGGTAAAAGGAGAATCAGCGTCAAAAGGACCAGTGGAATCCTTAGGGGTTCTGCTACCCCTTCATTCCAGATATCTATAAATCCGGTGGTCATATGAAAAGCAAAGGATTTTTCCAATCGATAACTGCGACCTTAAAATACGTTAACCAGGAACCTGAAATAAGCTCAGGTGCCTATTCTATAAGCGGGAATAAAATTGAGGTTTCTTTAGACCGTGTTCCTGAACTGGAATACGTGGGAAATGCGGTAAGCATAATGGATGACAGCCTGCCAGACTCGATAATCATTGCCAGGCCGGAAAAAGACAAATACGTGGTTGTCTCAAGCAAATGTGCACACAGGGGCAGGGCACTTGCATACGAACACGACAAAAAAGTGTTCAGGTGCTCATCTCTCGGGCATTCGGAATTCAACCTTGACGGGTCAAAGACAAAAGGGCCCGCTGGCGAAGGAATTAAGATTTACGGGTATTCGATTGACGGGGACAAGATGACGATAGAACTTGATTGATGCCGGGGATAAAATAACGATAGAACTTGATTGATTTCTACAGTGCTCGATTTCAGTCTATTTCCCCTAAGTTTGCTGTGTGGTTCTCTAAGCGAAGCTGATATTTAACAGGTTTAAGACATCTATTCCGGTTGCTTCGTTCTTAGTTCGGAACTTCAAAAGGCTCGACGGTTTAAGATTCAGTTTTTCTCAAGAAACCCTTTCACCAGCTAACTCTTTCATTCCGAATGCCCGCCCCTTTCCATCTTCTCATAAAGCGCCAGCAGGTTATTCCTTGTGATCTTGAAATAGGGGTGGTCGAGCCCGAGCTCTTTTTCAATGATCCCGAGCGCCCGCTCATACATCTCGATTGCGGTTTCGTATTCGCCCATGCTTTCGTGGAGGCCTGCCAGGTTGTTCAGAGTTGTGCCGACATCCATGTGTTCGGGACCGAAGGTGTTTTCGGTTATTTTGAGGGCGCGGGTGTAGAGAGGGAGGGCTTTTTTGTGTTCACCCATCTGGCGGTAGAGTTCGGCGAGGTTGTTCAGGGTCTTGGCAACTTCGGGGTGCTCTTCGCCAAGGAGCTTTTCCCGGATGGTGAGGCTCTTTTCGTAGAGTTCCAGGGCTTCTTTGCACCTGCGCTTCCGGACATAGACGCCTGCGAGGTTGTTCAGGGTGTTGGCATAGCCCATGTGCTCGGTTTTTCCGAGCTTCTCGAAGATTTCCAGGGATCGGGTGTAGAGGGCGAGGGCTTTTTCAGGGCTGCCGGTATCGAAGTAGAGCAGGCCAAGGTTGTTAAGGGTCTGGGCTACCTGGGGGTGGTCGGGGCTGAGGGACGTTTCCTGGAGTTTGAGGCCTCTTCCGTAGATTTCCTCTGCCTCGTCCATCCGGCCCATCTCCTCCGAGAGCAGGACGCCCAGGTTGTTCAGGGTACCTGCGGTGTAGGCCCGGAACTTTACGTTTTCCGGGGAGGCTTTCCGGAGTGTTTCGAGGTGATCCAGGGCCCGGCGATAAAGCTCTTCGGCTTTTTCAGGCTCTTCCGTGGCCCTGTAGAAAAACGCCATCCTGTTCAGGGTCCTGACGGTTTCCAGGTTCCCGGGGTGTTCGGGATTTTCGGTGTGCTCGAGGGAGAAGATTTTTTCATGAATTTCAAGGGCTCGTTCGTAGAGGGGGAGAGCCCTTTCTTTTTTATCCATGAAAAAGTAGAGGACTGCAAGGTCACAGAGGGTGTTCCCGGTCTCAAGGCTTTCAGGACCTGTTTTCTTTTCCCGGATGGCGAGAGCCCGGGTGTAGAGGGGAAGAGCTTCCTCATACTTTCCCAGATACCTGTATATCCCCGCAAGGCCGTTCAGGGCTGCTGCCGTTACCGGGTGCTCGGGCCCGAGCTTCTCTTCGGCAATATCCAGGACCTGTTCGTACATCGGGGAGAGCAATCTCCAGGAAGCTGAGCGGTAGAAGGGCTCGGAATACCGGGTGAACCAGCTGACCAGCTCTTCGGGGCCAAGTTCCTCCTTTGCAAGCCTGAAAGCTCTTTTCAGGACGGTCTCGTCTTCGGGGGTGATCAGTTCGGGGTCCAGGTCTTTTAGCCAGCTGCTGTATTCTTCAAGGCTCTTAAGCTCTTCCTTTTTTTCTATTCCCCTGACTTTCACTCTCACTTTTTTCTTTCCGGTCTCCGTACTCTCTGTTGAATCATTCATGAATTAGCCCCTCCTGAACAAAAAAACGATATTAACACCTTTATTAATGCCTTCAGTGTGGATATTTCTGAGTAATCCTATATTACAGTATCACGGTCAAAATTTTTCTAATTGATTAAAACCCCAGACAACCGCCAGTTACCAGATTCCATGCCCACCCACGCTCGCCTTCGGCGAGCGGCTTTTGCTGTTGTAAAATGATGAAAAAACTATAGAAGAAGTAATTCAAAACCTGTTGGTCAAGAAGCTGAAAGTTATAAAATTCTTCTCTGAAGTTTTTTGATTTGATATGGGATACCTTCTTCAGAAAAAACAGCTTCAAAATTGTAGCTGTGAAAAAAGGGGAAAATAATTTCAGGTACGAAGTTCGGATTTCTGACGTGGGAAAATGCCGGGTACTTAAGGTTAATTTTTTTTCTTTGTCTCTTCGTCTTTCTTTTTTAACTTTGGGAAAAGCCGCAAAGCTGCGCTTTGCGTGGGCTGCTGCCGGGTGTTGGGAAATCGGTTGTTGTTTTGGCTTTCGATCTTTTCAGCGATCAATTCCTTCCAGTTTTTCCAATATTTCATCCGAATATTCAGGCACTGAACCGGGTTTTGATGCCACGTAAGTCCCGAGGGCGCAGGCAAAAGAAGCAGCTTCCGAAACGCTGCAGCCCGAAAAGTAAGCATAAAGGAAGCCTGCGGAAAAAGCATCACCTGCTCCCACGGTGTCGGCTACTTCTATGGATATCGTTTTGACTTCTTCGTAGGCGCAGCGATTGTTTTCATTATGGTAAATTGCCGCTCCTCCGGCTCCTTTCGTTATGCATATGATTGAAATGTTGGGATACTTTTCAACCAGCAGGCGGCAGAGTTCCTCCTCGTCATGGGTTTTATTAAAAAGCATTCCGGAAATTATGGAGGCTTCTTCCGAGTTCATTTTCACGATATCAGCAAATGCCAGGGAAGTTTCGATCCACTCTTTTTCGTAGAAACCGGGCCTCAGGTTTACATCATAGAAGAGGTTCTTTGCCCTGATTACCGGAAGCAGCCGCTGAAGTGTTTTTCTGTTTGCTTCCGAGCGCTGGGCAAGGGTCCCGATGCAGAAAACGTCCCATTCTTCTGCAGCAAGGGCGTCCGTTTTTTCAGCGTCAATAGTGATTGCGTCCCAGGCAACATTTTCGTGAATCGTGAAGTGCGGGATTCCTTCGTCTTTCAGTTCTACGGTAACGGTTCCGGTGGGCTTTTTCTCATCGATGGAGATGTATGAGGTGTCAATCCCTAGCTTTTCCGCTTCATTCAGGAGTTTGTCCCCGAGTTCATCTTTTCCTACGGCTGAAATCACGGCGGGTTTTGCTTCCGATTTTCCTCCCTGTTTTTCGCCCTGTTTTCCTTCTCTCGTTTCTCCGATTTTTGCGAGGTGAACGGCAAGGTTTAAGGGAGCACCGCCGAGGTGGGCTGAGCCGTTGATGATGTCGAAGAGGATTTCCCCGAAGGTTAGGGCTTTAATGGCTTTCATTTATCTCTCTTCCATCTCCTTCACTTTTTATCTTTAGTTAATTACGAAATGGCTTTATACTTTCCTGCTTAGGGGAGTCCCTGTAAATTTTCATTTAAAATTGCCTCAATTCACTGATAACAGCACTGATAACAGGAGATTACCAGCATACACGAACGCAGCAAATTCCTGGGCACTGAAAAGATCAGCAGCCTCCTCTTCAAGCTCTCGGCTCCCTCAATCCTCGGGATGCTCGTCTACGCCCTGTATAACATAGTGGACACGGTCTTCGTCGGACAGGCCCTTGGCGAAGAAAGCGTCCAGGGCATCGGCGGGCTTGCGATTGCTTTTCCTATCCAGATGCTGGCCCTGGGAATCGGGATCGGGCTAGGGGTAGGAGGTGCGTCCGTGACTTCCAGGGCGCTCGGGGCAAAAGAGCTCAATAAAGCCGAAAAAACTCTCGGGACCGCCTTTTCCCTCGCCATTTTCCTGGGGCTCGCCTACACGGCAGTCGGGCTTTACTTCCTTGACCCCCTGCTGGAACTCTTCGGGGCAACCGAGGGGATCATGCCCTATGCCAGGGACTACCTTGAAATCACCCTGGCAGGCTCAGTCGTTTTTACCCTTGGGATTGCTGCCGAAGACCTGGTGAGGGCTGAGGGAAACGCCCGCTACGCCATGTTTGGAATGCTCCTCGGCGCCGGCCTGAACATTCTCCTTGACCCGGTCTTCATTTTCGGCTTCGGGATGGGAGTAAAGGGGGCTGCGATTGCGACCGTGCTCGCCCAGTGTGTGTCCATGGCTTTTTTGCTGCGTTATTTCCTTGCAGGCAAAGGCTCCGTGCCCTTCAAAATCGAGATGCTTAAAACCGACCCCGGCATAAGCAGGGAGATGCTTGCCATCGGGATAAGCCCCTTTGTAATCGAAGCCTCCAACAGCGTCATGATGATTTTCGTAAACAACGCCCTTGGAACCTACGGAGGGGACGTCTCGATTGCCGCTTTCGGGATCATCCACCGCCTGATCATGTTCATCTTCCTGCCCATGCTCGGAATCTCCTTCGGGCTCCAGCCCATCGTGGGCTACAATTACGGGGCAAAACAGTTTTCGCGGGTGGTCGAGTCCGTTAAGGTCGCCCTGAAGCTGAGCACCCTCCTTTCCCTGGCAGGTTTCCTGGTTCTCTTCCTTTTCCCTGAGCAGATCCTCTCCATCTTCAGCCCTGATGCCGAACTGGCGGCTGTCGGGACCAATGCAATGAGGATCGTCGTGCTGGTCCTGCCCTTCATAAGCTTCCAGGTCATTGGGACCACCGTTTTCCAGGCGCTCGGGATGCCAAAGCCCGCTTTCATCCTTTCGCTGGCAAGACAGCTCCTTTTCCTGCTCCCGCTTGTGCTGGTGCTGCCGAGGTTTTACGGGTTGAACGGGGTCTGGGCTTCGTTTCCGATTTCGGATTTTATGGCGTTCGGGCTGGCAGTGGGGTTGTTGTGGTGGGAGTACCGGAGATTTGGAAGGGATATGGATGGAATAGGAAAAGGTGAATTAGTGGGTAAAGTGTGAGTTGTTTTACTAAGTGTGTAATAGGTAATTTATAAAAATTTATATATGTTTATTCCTTCAGCCTTCCTTCAGCCTTACCAGTATCAACTTACCAGAATTCCTTCTTTCGTTTCATTATCATGTAAAGGAAAAGTGGAGCTCCCATAAAGGCGGTCACCGCTCCGACAGGAAGAATGATAGGTGCCAGGATCCTTCTTGCCACAAGATCTGCGCTGATAAGTAATACTGCGCCGAGGAGGCCGGATGCGGGAAGCACAAACCTGTTATCCACTCCTATGGCCAGGCGGGTGAGGTGCGGAGCAACCAGCCCTATGAACCCGATTGTCCCCGTAAAACATACGATGCATGCGACCATCATTGTTGCGACTGCCATGGTAACGATCCGGGTTTGCTTGACATCCACACCAAGGCTTGCCGCAGTCTCATCTCCGGCACTCATTACATTAAGGTCCCATGATTTTATCATGAGCAGAGGGATGCAGCATGCAAGGGCGCCGGATATAAGGGTAAGCTTGGGCCATGATGCCCTGCCAAGGTCCCCAACCATCCAGAACACTGCCTCTTTTACAGCTTCCGCTTCTCCGAAGTACTGGAGTATTGTTGTCATCGCGCCAAAGAGATACATCATCGCAATCCCTGCCAGGATCATGGTTTCGGGTGTTGCTCCTTTCCGGCTTGATAAGCCAAGGACGGTAAAAGAGCATAAGAGCGCGAATACAAATGCATTGCCTATAACAAGATAGTCCCCTCCAACGATGCCCGCACCAGCAAGGATCGCAAGTGATGCCCCGAATCCGGCTCCCGAGGAGATCCCGAGGGTATAGGGGCTTGCAAGGGGGTTCCTGAGTATTGCCTGCATTACACAGCCTGCAACCCCAAGCCCGGCCCCTGCCACGATGCCCATGAGGATGCGGGGTAGCCTAAGGTTCCATACGCATACGTCGGCGATCCAGCCGGGCTCAAAGTAATCCGGGAATAATTTGTGCAGTATTGCAGAATAAACCTCCCAGATAGAGATGTTTGCAGACCCGAGTGATGCGGATATGCCTGATATGATGAGGATTAATGCCAGAAAGAAGAAAATAAAGAAGGTTTTTCTTCCAATGAATTTACTGTATTGTCCTCTAACCTCTTCTTTAGTCAACTTACGGTGTTCTGTTTCCAAGAATACACATCCCTTGCAAACATGAGTTATTTTTTAATTTCCACCCGTACTGCCAGGGCCTGATTCCAGGTGCCCGAAACAGGGACAGCTCTCACAAAGCCAGGCCCAGGACGAGAATCATCAGGCCAGTCAACCCGAGTCGCAACCCTGCACTTACCGATATTATTTTCAGGCTCAGCACAGGTCCGAAAATCCCGGAATAGCAAGCGAGCCTGTGTGTGAGGATATACCGGGTGCTTACCAGATTGCCTGCCAGTAAGGTCAACAGCGCTAATTTAAAATCCGGAACCTCAGCTTCCATCAGGTCTGCAATTGTGACGTAAGACGCTATGGGATTGGCAACTCCCAGGGGAACGACCGCCAGGGCTTAGGGGGGTAGGGGCATCCAGCCAGAGTATTGGGATAGGGCATCAAAGGTTCCCATGTCAATGAGAACAAACACTATAATGCTCACGGGAAATGCGACGAACACGACTCTTTTTAAAAGGCCCGCCGAATGCTTCAGGCTTCTTTTAAGGGCAGTTCGGATAGCTACTTTTCTGCTTTCAATCCCGGCAGCAAATACGCAATCTTCCCCGGAAAGAAATGCCCTGCCCGCGATAAACATGAGCACCGCCACCAGCGTACCGTTCAGTACAAATAATATAGGTATGCGATGCCCACTGCTCCAGTACCGGTACGATTGTAGGGGAGATGAAGACAAAATTATGAAATTCAGAAAGCATCGCTACTGCTGTGACCGGGGAGCTAAAGGAGGTCATAAACGCAACTCCCGAATGGGGAGTGAAATGCGTCCTGTGCATTACCGGCTTTAACACGGGAAATACCCTGTAAAATATCCCGAATTCGACCGCAGTGCTCGCTAACAGTATACCGGCGACCGTGTAAGGGAAGACAGAGACCCAGAGTTCAACGGCACGAACCACCGAAGCCATTACCATAGCTTATATTTTCTCTCCTTCTACCAGCATCATTTCTTTGAACCTGCGGACGGATACGTTCACAAGCCCGGCAGCTTCAAACATGCTGACGACCTCCTCAGGATCCGCACCGTTGTAGAACGGCAATTTCCTGCCGATCTCCTCCCCGAAGTGGTGGTTCCCGGGATGGGAATGTTTAGCCGGGACATCGGCCATTACCCTGCCCCCGGGCTTTGTCACTCTTGCCCACTCTTTGAATGCGGCAGTCGGGTTTGATAAGGTCCAGATCAGGTGCCTGCTGACAACCGCATCAAATTGTTCGGATTCAAATGAGAGGTTTTCAGCATCCTCAACCACAAATTTTATAGGAGTGCCGGAAAGCTTCATTTTCTCTTTTGCCTTTTCCAGTTTGTTCTTTGCCCAATCCGCACCTGTTACATCATATCCCAGCTCAGCCAGCAACAAAGCCAGAAACCCGGTGCCTGTTCCCATATCCAGCACTTTTAGCTTGTGTTCGGTTCCCAGAAACCGGGTGATCAGCTCTCTCCAGAGCTCCCTTTCTTCTTCAGAATGCACTCCGTGGGCTGCAACGGAATCATAATCATGTTCTGCAGCGTCCCACCATTCTCTAATCTGCGGTTTTACTTCCATGTATTATCACCTATGTTCATAATCGTAAAAGTTGCAGTCATTACCTTTTCGTCATACAGCCCTTTCACGCCTTTTTCAGGGTCCCTGTGCCCGACCTTGAACATCCACTTGCCATCTTTTTCCAGTTCAACGGCAGCCCTGCCTTCATGATCGGTCTGCACTTCAATCGGGTTATCCCTATTGTCGAAATGTATCCCGTATACGGTTGCACCCGGGAGTGCACACCGGTCATACAATACTTTTAGCAGGATCTTTTCTCCCACCCGATACTGCCTGTATTCCAGAGGAATTATCTCCAGCTCTTGCCTGGGCTCCAGGGCATACTCTTCCTGAAAGCGCCCTACCTGAATGATGGTTTTTGTATACTGGTGGTAATACTTCGGCCCCTCCAGCCCGGGATGGGGCAGGTTCAGGATCCCCCCGTTATACTCTGCGCAAATGGTATGATAGCCTTCGAATGCCGGGGCGAACCGCAGCAATAAGTGGTTATCGGCGGTGCTGACCTCAAAATCATGATTTTCGCCCCATGTACCGGAGACAGTAGGGCTCACTTTTTCGACCTCAACTGCCCTGTCACTTTTCATGTTATGCCCGAAACAAAGGTCACACAGCACCGGCTCTCCAGGGGATATCTCGTGCATGTCGTGCTCAACCCAGATTTCATGGCCGCGTACGATATCGGGAATATCTTCGGGAATATCTTCAGTAAATAGGGGTGAAGAGGTCCCTTTTTGGGTAATTTTTTCTGTCATTTTATATCACTCCGGAAGCGGATAAGCCCAGGTCCCTGATACCTCGAGATTATGGAATTTTTTGAGGTACTCTTCGTGAATCTCTTCAGGCTCGATATCTTCGAAAAGTTCGGGGTGCAGCCATTTGGCAAAGTAAATGTGCCCTATAACCCACCTGGACCCCCCTATCAGGTCCCTGTCAATCAGGTAGACCCTGTTATTTTTCACGGCATTGGCCTTCTCGAACCCCGGCCTGCCCGAAAGGACTTTTGCCAGCAGCTCTTCCATATCTTCTTCCGTTTTCCCTGGGCCACTATCAAAGCCTTTCATCAAATCCGCAAACATGAAGTCAGGGTTATGTTCTATTACCCACTCGGGGTCTACTTCAACGGATGTCCCGAGTAATCCTGCAGCGATATTGAGCCCTCCGCACCCTTCAGCCACCCGGCCTGCGCTGGAGTCTTCCGGGGTTATCACCCACCATTTATCACTGCTCCCGGACATGTATTCGTAATAAAAAGTCGGCATTTCTTCCTGTTCCAGGCCTTCGGTGCGCTCTTTTACGAGATCCTCATAACCCTGCATCCAGCTGAGAAGTTCCCCTGCCTCATTTTCCTTTTCCAGGATCATTCCCATAGTCTTTAAGTCGGAATCTATGCTTTTTTGAGAAGCAAGTCCCATCACAACTACTGCCGTATTCGGAAGGTTTTCAGCTATGGCGTCAGCGTTTTCTGCCTGCCAGAGAGGCAGTAAAACTATATCAGGCTTAAGAGTCAGCACCATTTCATAATCAACGGACTGGCTGTGCATCGAAACCTCAGGGACTTCCAGGAGCCCGAACTCTGACATGCGCTCATGAAAAGCCCGGTCGACCCCAACGATCATATCTCCTGTCCCGAGAGCCAGCAGGGTTTCGGTAGTACGGTAATCCGTGGGAATGATATTTTTTACCGGCAGCTCCACACTCACGTGCCTGCCAACACCATCAACAAGTGTAAGCTCCTTCTCTTTACCTAGATTTATCCGCTCGATTCTGGTTACGTCCAAAATATCGATCCTGCCATCCCCTGTAGCATCTGCAAATTGAGTCTGATCAACAAGTCCCAGGACCATACTTTCAGTGCAGGCGACATCTTCCATGTCTATGGTTCCGTCTCCGTTTGCGTTGCCGAGGATGCTTAGCGTGCCGCCCGGTGCAGCCGCAGAATCCGATTCAGTTGCGGGATCTACAGAATTCACTGCACCCACTGCACCCGCAGGGAATGTCAGCAGTAGCAAACTCATGACTATTCCGGCCAGGACCCATGTTTTCATCTTACCACCTCTCTTTTCCGAACCTGGCAAGACAGATTCCCGCAGTCAGACCCGCAAGGGCAAATATTGCCTCAAATCCGGGTGTAGCTACCTGTGCATCTACCGCTTCGGTAATTCCCCAGTCCGTATCGATACTCTTAGCTTCGGTGTCCCCGAGCAGTCCGTCGGAAATACGGAGACCGCCTTCCCCGTCGCCTACTAACTCAAACCCGATCCTGGCAAGTTCTCCGGAACCGCTTACCCCGGTGACCCCTTCCAGATTGAAGATCACTCTCACCGTCGTGCTGTCAACCACGCGCCACTGCACTGGTATTTCTGTCTCCCCGATATTCCCGTTTTCGACACTGACAACATTCAGGACGTCCGGGTTGAATAATAAGTCAAGCTGACCTGCATCAAGGTCCTCGACATTATCGATATTTACAGTAGCATAAACCGTACTTCCTTCCACCATTTCCGGAGTATCCAGACTCACCGTTGTTTGCTGCGCCTGAACGGGAACCGCCGCAAATAAAACAAGCAACGCAGCAAGGCAGGTTCCGAACATGGCACTTCTTTTCAACCCTTTCCGTGAATTTTTTTCCATCTGATCACCTTCTGAATCCTTAAAACACAGGCTGTCCTACTATCAGTTTGAATTCATAATCGGATAATGGACACCATTATTTTGCGTGCCGGACTGCAAACCCAATGAAAAGTAATGCCACATCTGGCCCAGAGAATTAGTGCAGTGCCATCCCGGTACCCCAAAGTTGCAAGCACCGGGGCTGCTCCTTTTCCGTTGCCACCGCAGAAGTTGCAGCGGCTTTTGGCTCTGCACACCCATACTTATTAAAAATAAAGTAATAATTAAGTATGATATTAATCTTACTATTTTGTCACATATTTATACTAATTTAAATTAATGTAATACTAAATCATGATTTCGTTATCTTATTTATTACCCTGCTTGTTGAGTAAGGCAAAGATATGCAAAAATGAGCTTCACTGCTTTTGTAGAAATGAATAAGAAAAAGATGAGACTCCCAGGTAAAGTTTAGTAATAAAAGAAGGCAAAGATGGCTGTTTTTTCCCCGCTTGTGCTGGTCCTGCCGAAGTTTTACGGGCTGAACGGGGTCTGGGCTTCGTTTCCGATTTCGGATTTTATGGCGTTCGGGCTGGCGAGGGGTTGTTGTGGTGGGAGTACAGGAGGTTTGGGGAGTGAAGAATGAAGAATTCCAATCAAGATTGTAAATCGAACAATTTGTATATCTTAAACATTAATAACTTGTAAACAATCTTGGGGAAATTCTAATGAAAAAAACTTGTTTTGTCATAATGCCAATAGGATCTCAAAAATATGGTGATATAGATCTTTCTGCCTCCGAACTCCGGAATAAATATGATGACTTAATATGCGAAGCCATTAAATTTGCAAACCCTACTCTGAATATAATACGAGCAGATGATATTGAAGCTCCTGGAACTATAACAGATCAGATAATTGATTTATTAATAAAGTCTGAATATGTAGTTGCAGACATTACATATCCAAATCCAAACGTATTTTATGAATTGGGAATCAGGCACGCAATTCGAACAGGAACAATATTGATAAGGGATAAAAATGGTCCTACGACACCCTTTGACTTATCCCACCAAAGATATATAGAATATGAAAACACAGCCACTGGCTTGAAAATTCTTTCTAAAAGAATAAGGGGATTTTTAGATTGGTTTGACAAATATCCCGAAGAAGTAGATAACTCTGCACTTAAATACCTCAAGTTTTCAGGCAAATCAAAGTTTCACATCATTAAACTTACTCCCATACCTTTTGCATGTCAAAACAATGATTGGAGCGGTCAAAAATATAAAATTGCAAAGTTATTTGACGAAAAGGGGGAAGAATTCGTTGCATTAAGTACTGAGATTTCAAACAAATTTTCCAAGTTGGTTATTGACAATAACGATAAGTACACAATCCGAGTGGGAGAAATACTTGATCTTGGTGAAGGATACGCACTTGAAATAAAGCAGATTAGCTCTAATGATGATAAAATATGGGTTGAATTTACAAAGGATGGTCAATTTATTGATGATGAAATCTTAGATCTTAAGAATAATGGTTCAACCTGGGATGTTAAACTTGATAGTATTGAAGATGAAGATGATATATTAGTTCTTAAGGTACATTTTGCAAACATATTTCACGGTAATGATGACAACTTAGTCCAAATACAAGGTTTATGGTTAATTGACTACAAGAACGCTTTTACAATTGAAAGAGGAGATGAATTCGGGGACTTAGAAGTTTGTGAAATTGGAGATTCTTATATCAGGTTTTTGAATAATGGGTTCTAATAAATGTGAAATTATTACCGAATCTTATATAGACATTAAACCTAGCCACCACTCTTGAGGATCCATTTCCATACACTTATCTGCAATTTTTTTAGCTGATTCTGTTTTTAAATCATTTCTGCAATTATGTATCCAATCCCACACATTTTTATATCCTTGAGATTGATACTCTCTAGCTTGAATAAGGCATTCTAGACGGTCTGCATCATTAGCTATTTTTGCTTCAACTGACTTGCATGCATTAAATTCATCCATGAGTGACTTTAAATCCGAAGAAATTGAAGCTGGTAGTCTACTAGTTTGATCTAAAAAAGCCTGATTTTCAGCTTCACTTAAATTGAAATATTTCTCGCCAATTTTATGTATATCATTCAATCTGGCCTCATGAATGTCATGGAACAAACACATAACTGCTACCTTATATGGATCAACGTTTTCCAGCTTAGCAAGGACATAACCAACAATGGCCACTCTGAATGAGTGTTCGGCTACACTTTCTGGATCTTTTACACCTGCTATCCACCACCCGGTTCTGCTTATTTTTTTCATCTGCCCCATTTCGTACAAAAATTTCATTATTTGTTCCATGAAGGATGCTCCTTTAAAATATTATTAAGTTTTCCTTTTTCATCAGATAACATGTTTACTTGAACTGGAGACTCGCTATCCAAGAAGTCTTTCAAAAAAGTTTTGTACTCTTCATTTCCATCAATAGTTGAGTACACAATCTCTTCAGTTTTCTTTTCCACCTCATTTTCCTCCTTCTCCTGCTCAAGTAAATTTCTTAAAGTAATCAAGTCTATAGGCCATCCTATTTCTCGTTTCTTATCTTTTAAATGATGAATAATCGCTCTAATAGTGCCGTCATACTTTTCAGAGGTTGTTAATGAAAAATCACATTCTCCTTTTTTAAGTGGTCGATCTCCATAGTACACTAAATGGTAGCCTATATTTATATTACGAGCTACTTCAGATTCCTCCAAGTTGCCATTTAATAAATTCACATAATTTTCAAGTAAATCTTCCCTTTTCCCGAATAAAATTAAACCGATGATTATCCCTCTTTTAACATATTCATTTGACTCTTTTTTGTAAACACTTTCAAGAAATTCTGTATCGTCTTCATTTTTTAACCGAGACAAATAATGACATGAATGTTGCCGGATTAGCAAGTTCTCACAAGTATCACCCTCGGAAAAGGCAGAATCATAAGCCAATCTAAGATTTTTTGAAATGGATGATTTTATGTTAGGTTTTTCGCATCTTTTTAGCATATCTTTCAAAAAAACAGCTATTTCGGCAGGGATTATATATTTCAAAGATTCTCTTATATCTTTCACGCTATGTGCTAGTTTGGTATCATTCTTTTCATCAAATGGTGATGTTAACTTTGCAAATATCCTATCAGCAACAAAATATTCTTGAAATGATTTATGTACAAATTTATACATACCATCTCCGTTCGTTCTTCCCCTTTCAGACTTCAGCAAAGTCCTATAAAATAGGTCGTCAACTAGAAGGATAAATGTTTGTTCTTTTTGAAAGTTTGATAAATCATAGTTTAGTTTTGAAATTTTATTTTCAAGATGTTCTTTAAGTTCTTTTTTATCAAATGTTGTGATAAGACCTCGCTCATATGTAAACCATGCAACCTCTCTAAGAAGTTCCCTTTTTTGTTCCCTTTTAAGCCCATTTTTTTCGGCTTCTCTTTCCAGCCAAGTTTCTGTTTGTATTCTGTATAATTCTGCTTGATTTGATATTGTTATGCCTTTATTTTCAGGATTTAACAGAATGTCTACGATCATTAGTAACATTAAGATACTTTTTGACAGTTCGATTAATTCATCACTGTTCTTTATAATTCCTTTGACATATTCAGCCATTTCTTCACATTGTGCACATTTACAAAACCTGTCAATATAAGTTGAAACATCGGCATACTCTAGCGGTTTTAATTTTATTTGTTTAAAAGTTTGCATCCCCTTTTTTAAACATGTTGAAAAATTTCTCTCGTAACAAAAGGAACGACATGAGATGACACAAGGAAAATTGAATGAGGTAAAATCTAATATTTTATTTCTTACTGTTTGTTCTGCAAAATTTTCTTTCAATTCGTCGAGTCCGTCAAGAAGCAAAACAAATTTGGATTTTTCAGTATAAAATTCATTCTCAGAGAAGGGAATGGTTCCATCTTTCGCTAGGGCACTATATATTGCATCTGAGTTTTTATTCAGTTGCATATTAGATAATGGTAAATAAATAGGTATTAAATCAGAAGTTTCATCCTCAAATTCTTTTTTTAGTTCATAAAACAGACGGGCAAGAACCACAGTTTTTCCGTATCCTGGTTCACCTAATAATAATATTTGGCAATTGTTACTTTTACTAATTAATGACCTTCTTAACTAATTCATCAAGTTCTTATTTGTATCTAATTCTTTTGTTGATTCGTCAGTTGAGAACTGAGTTTGAGAATCTGAAATTCCCCATCCTTGTTGATTTAATTCCCAGTTCGGTTCAACAAACAAGTCATTTTTGGATATGACATTTTTTATAGAGATGTCTCTATTAGATACTGGCATAACTTCTTTGTCTACAACACTGGCAACACTATCCAAATATCTTTTAATGTCTTCCCTTTTTCTTTTTTGTTGAAAAATCTTAGTTGCCACACAACAAAGAGCTAAGATTACGATTAAGGTAACAAATAACAATATGCTGAGCTTGAAAGATATATTCGATACCTTTCGAATAATTTCAGTTAATATAGCACTCAACACAAGTATAATAAAGTACTTTAAGCGCTCAATAAAGTCGACAATATTACTATAATTTAACTTTGAATTTTGACCAACATTTTGTTCATTTGAATTCAAGCCTATTCCCCACTTCCAATAGGCATATTATTAGATTCAAACATTTTGCGAACCTCTTATTTAAGCTGATCCCAAAACTTATAATTGATTCTCTGAAATCTCAAATTCCAGCCTGTCAATCCGGTTTCAGATCACGAAAATTGATCTGAATATTTTATTGATCTGAATGTAATTAATGGTCTTGAAATGAGCTCGTTTATTACTCGAGGTATGTTATAAAAACAAAATTATATTAAATTAACAGCTCTTTTATATAAGTATTTAAGAAATATATTTCAGAAAATTCTGGCACAAACGCTCATGATAATTATTCATTATCACGAATCAATCACACTCATTTTCTATGCACAGTATCCAATAAGTTTATATCCCCCAATTTTAATATAAACCTGAGTAAAACTACACCCTGCAACCAAAATTGCCGGAAGGCAATCCAACACGTATCTGAGAAAATACGACAGCAGGGTAGTTTGAGAGATAGATTCTCTGTTAATACAGCATAAGGGGGAAGCTGCTTAGCAGGATTTGCAAATTGAATTTTCCGGACTGGATAGTCCAGACTTTCCGGGACAAATTCTGTGAAACCGGCTAATTACGAATAGGGGAGGATGAATATGGCTAAGGAATTGTATAAATTACCGCCTTTGAAGTTTGGTTATGTAGACCTGGAACCTTATATTTCCGAAGAACAGCTGCGGATACACCATGACAAGCACCATCAGGGTTATGTGAATAACACGAATTCGATTCTGCAAATGATGGAGAAAGCAAGGAAGGACGGCACGGATTTTGATTATAAAGCAGTCTCAAAGGCCCTGTCTTTCAACCTGGGGGGGCACGTCCTTCATGACTTTTTCTGGTGGGAGTTGACGCCTGCGGAAAAGGCGAGCAAGGAACCTGTCGGGGAACTGGCTGAAGCTATCAAGGAAGACTTCGGGTCTTTTGAACGGTTCAAAAAGGAGTTTTCCCAGGTTGCAGGGAGTGTGGAAGGTTCCGGCTGGGCAGCCCTGACTTTCTGCGATGATACGAAAAGGCTCGGGATCATGCAGATCGAAAAGCACAATGTGAACCTGATCCCGCATTTCCCGATACTTCTGGTTGTGGATGTATGGGAACATGCCTACTATCTGGATTACAAGAATGAAAGGGGCAAATTCATAGACGCATTCTGGAATATCCTTGACTGGGAGGAACTCGACAAGTACTTCAAGAAGCTTCAGTGAATTCGGCGAATCGGGTTAATCTGGCTAATCTGGCTAACCTGGCTAATTTGGTGAACCGGTAAGGGATGATTCCGGGCTTTTTCCTGTTTAGCTGGACAAAGGTTGTTCTGGTTAAGCGCATTCAGGCGCCCGCCACTGCCAAAAAATAAAAAATAAGATTTGGTTCTGCAAGATCTACAGGATCTACATGAATCTACTACTGGCTTGCAGAACCCCGGACTCTCACCGGTCGTGCCTGCACGACCGGCTTTTCCCTGAAAATCATAATTAAAAAACAAGAAAATTAAAAATTTGACCTTTGAACCTCAGTTTTTCGGGTGATAGCTGACTGAAATGAAATTTTGTTTCAGGATTTGCAGTAAGCTTGAGATTTTAAACAAGATTTAGGCTGTTTTATGCGCAGGAAGGCTTACAAACTGCAATTTTTCCCTTCGTGAAGCTTTTGAATCTTCCTTGTCAAAGAGGGCTAGCCTCGCTGTCGCTCGGGACAATATACACGGGAGATGCTATTCAGGTTGCTTTAATTGAGTTAATTCAAGCTATTGAGGAACGCCTGCTTGTGTTTTCATCAACTTCTCCTGTCTCAACAGGAATATCGTGAAATCTCAATATATTGAATTTTCACTACTATTTTAGTAGTTATTTTCAACTACTCAATTGCAACTATGCAGGTATTCTACCCTTAAAAACAAATATATCGTCAATCTGGGAAGTTAAAGCCGGAATTAAAAATAGTAAATAAATACAGGAAATAAAGATCCCGGAAGATCTTAAAAAGTCTCCTCGTTCTTCACGCAGACTATCATGCGTAAATCATTATTGAATCGAGTCTTGCAGTACCTGCTTTTGTCCAGTAGTTGCAAACACTGCAATACTGGGTCTTTCCATCCGAATGCAATTTCAGTTTAGTGTGGCAGTTTGGACATCTTTCCAGCTGTTTCATGAATAAAATCTCCTAAATTTCCATCTTTTGAACTTGACGATTTTTTAACCTGGCAACTAATTTTCAGATCATGTTATGTACAGAGTATGTCATGTAAGAAGAAGCCCGGAAGCGCTGCATCTACTGCATCCCCCAATGCAGTTTCTTCGAATGTTATGTTCCCCCGGGCACTCTGGTTCGAAGAAAGGTCAGCAACTTCCAGGCATTTCTTTCTGTGGTAGATTTACCCTACTTCTATACCCCTTCTCTACTCCTCAACTCCAGCACATAGTAATAGCATAAATTATATTAAATAAATTATACAAAAAATTATTTTAAAGCAAAAAATAATTTGACGCTAAAAATTTCAAGCCCATGATAGTTTTTTTCTTAAGCAAAACTTACGCACTTGAAATATAAAATCAAGAATAATAGACCTTTCAGTTTCAACTTCCTGCCCTCTGCTGAATGAAAAGCCGATTCTGGATGGTATTAATCATCAGGCACTCTTCAATTCCAGGATTTCGGTCTCTCCGTCAAGTTCTATTGTGACCTTTACCGTATCATTCTTGCCTACTTTGGTCCCGCCGGAGGCTTCGTTGTGGATATAAACGGTGTTATACGGGGCGCAAATCGGGCCTATCGTATGCTTGAAAATGGGCTTTTGCTCTTTTATCTGACTGCTCCCGGTAGAATACCTGTCGACGTGTTCCCTATTAATAATACCATCAAGCATGTTTCTACTTGGAGGACCTTCAACTCTCTGGCCGCTCCAGCCCGATCCACCAAAACCCGTATTATAAGAAAGGTTAAATTGCTTCAGGGAAGGAAGGTCCGATAAGTTGCCTTTGTAATATATGGAGAACAGACTTATTTCCTCTAAGGAATGGTGGGTCTTGCGGTTTGTTTTTATGAAGACGTGGGTCTCATTCAACTCGTACCTTGCTTTCCAGTTCTCATTTTCATCCTCGAACACATCATGGAACGCGATTACCTGTTTCTCCGTAATCAGCTCTTTTCCGGAGCAGCTGGGAGAGAGGACCGGAAGGCAGGCCAGAATCAGGAATATGAAAACCGGTATTTTGCTGTTAATTTTGGACACCCCGTAATCAAATCTGAAAATCTTTCCTTAATTCAAATTGCAACCTTATCAGTATCATAACCTGCATCATAACCTGTATCTGAGACCTGTATCAGGACCTTTGAATAATTATTTAGCACTCTTCAATTCCAGAGTTTCGACCTGGCCATCCAGTTCTACCGTGACCCTGACCGTATCATTTTTGAAAACTGCAGCCCCGCCCGAGGCTTCGTGGTGGATGTAAACAGTGTTGGGTGAAGTGCAAATCAGGCCTATCGTGTGTTCGAAGATGGGCTTTTGCTCCTTTATCCAGACAGGGTCTATTATGAATTCGAGAATGGGACTTCGGGTACTTACTAACTTTCTTTTGTAACCATGCTTGAAGACATATTCTTCCTTATTAAAAGAGCCAACTCTCCGACCTTCCCAGAAACCTGTGTCATAAGATATGTTAATTCGTTTAGGTGAAGGTAAATCCGACAGGTTGCCTTTGTAGGTTACGAAAAGAATATGTTCAATCTCCCCGTCATAATGGGTTTTGTGGTTTGCTGTGGTGAATACGCGAGTTTCGTTCAGCTCGTATCTCGCTTTCCAGTTCTCGCTTTCATCCCCAAATGTATCATCATGGTATGTGACCACCCGTTTCTCCGTGATCAGGCCTTTGCCGGAGCAGGCTGGGGACAGGGCCAGTATGCAGATCAGAATTGATACTATGAAAATAGTGATTTTGTTGCTAATTTTGACATCCCCTCTTCAAGTCTGAGAATTAATCGACTTGCTATAAATTTGCAGGGCTTCTTGATATATCTTTCTAAATAGATCTTCCTGATACTTTTGTTTCTTGCTCTCTATGAACAAACAGAGCTGAATTTCACTGACAGTAATTTCGTGTGAAGGAGAGCTCGATGCCCTCTTATTAAATAAATAGCCTCCGTAAACAATCATAAAACACTCTTCAATTCCAGGGTTTCGGTTTTTCCGTCCAGTTCCACCGTGACCCTGCCGGGATTATTTCCGTCGGCTTCGGTTCCACCCGAGCCTTCGTGGTGTACATAAACAGTGTTGTAAGGGGTGCAAACCAGGCCTATTGTGTGCCTGAAAGGCCACTGTTCCGGTGGCTTGAAGCCAAAGAGTTCAGTTTGCGCACTTTTCGATGTGTCCCCGTAACTCGGGGGACGCTCCCCAATGTGGTTTAAAGAGCGCACGGCGTAACTTCGGGAATGCTCGAGCCTGGCACATTCATTTTTTATTGCAAGTATTTCCTGAGTTGAGATGGGGGATCGTACTTTTGTCGGACTTTCTCCAGAATAAATGAAGTAACTCATGAAGACATATTCATCATTATCAAAATCAGTGCCTAGCCCCTGCCCCTCTGCAGCTGTCCTGCCTCCGCTTGAGGGCGTATAGAAGGGCAGGTTAATGGTATAGGATATGTTAACCCGTTTCGGAGGAGAGGACTCCGGCAAGTTGCCTTTGTAAGTTACGAAAAGCAGGTAATCATGTGTACCGTAATAGTGAGTTTTGTTATTTGCTGTTATGAATGCATGGCTTTCGTTTAGCATGTACTTTGCTTTCCAGTTTTTGTTTTCTCCCTCGAATACATCATAGAATGTGATCACCTGTTTCTCCGTAATCAGCTCTTTTCCCGAACAGCATGGAGAGATAACCAGTATGCAGATAGGGATTAATAAAAGGAAACAAGGTACTTTTATTCTCACCTGGAATATCTCCTTCTTCAGGCCTGAAAATTAATGAACTGCATATAAATTTGCAAAGGTTACTGAAATATCTTTCCAAATCGGGCTTTCAGTTTTCTTACTTTCTCCCTTCCCCATAAAAAAAGCTGAATTTCGATGGTAGTATTTCATGCGAGGGAAAACCGACTTAATTACACATACAGTGGAGATTACGTAACCAACAATTATGCTCATAATCTGCTGTGCTTTACAACAAATTATCATCTGCCCACGATTCAAAAACTTGCAATTGTTCTTCTGTATGGAAGTAATGCTCTCCGTGTTCAAGAACTTTAACTTCCGCTTGATATCTCTCTGCAAATGCGGAAATCTCTTTCCATTCCGACAGATTATCGTCCGAACCATACAAAATTGCAGTTGGTATTTTCCAGTCAAAGCAAACAGGATTTTTCTTCACATAGCAGTAATAGTCCCAGTCCAGAGTCTGTCCAATCGGCAATGGAATTTGTTTTTCTGCCTGCAACCTTTCTTCGCTTACTTGAAAACCTTCCATCATATTTTGAATGATTCGTTCCATGTTTACCACCGGGGAGAGGAACAAGCATTGTTTAATGTCAAAGTCATGATAGGCAAGCAAACTGAAATAGGCTCCCATGCTACACGCAAACAAACTTATATCCGATGCGAGTGACCGGGCATATTTGTAAACCGCGAGCAGGTCACTGACACAGTTTTGCGGAATACACTCATAATTATCATCTGCACGCTCACCGTGCCCGGGTAGATCGAAACTTAAAACTTGATAGCCTTTTGCAACGGCTTTTTGCGCCAAAATAGAAATCACGGTATCCTCTTTGTTGGAAAGGTTGCCGTGTACTTCAATCAGCAGTTTCGCACCCGGCTTTCCCCACAGAATGGCAGGAATAGAAATTTTATTGTTCGATATGTTAAAATGGGTTTTCTCCATTTCTCGTTTATCTCCTCTGTACAAAATTAATATTCATTGCTTTGCAAGATCAATCCAGGGGTTGAAATCAGGGGTTGAAATGGCAGCAAAGGTGCATAAAACAGCATTAAACCCTTCAGTTTTTGCTATCTATTTTCTCAAATTTCACCCCTGAGCACATCGTAAAACATCTCTTTTGCCTCCCTCTCGACCCACGGCCTGTGTCCACATTTCTCCAGCAGGACATACCGGAAGTCCTTCAAGACCCCGGAAAGAGGATCCTTTACCCCTTCAAAAGGATGCGGGTCATAATCCCCATGGATCGCGAATACAGGACAGCGAATTTTCTTCCCGAGTTTCAGGAGCTTCCCGTTGCTCCTCAACCTGCTTGCATCACTCCAGACATTTTTATTGATAACATACTGGTACTCCAGCACCTCGTCATCATGGGGAAGGGGGTCATATGAGTCGGCAAGGGACATTAACTGCCCGAATCTTGCAAAGGATGCGTTTTTGTTTCCGTTGGAGAGGTCATTTAACGCCGGTATCCGTGAATAAGTTTCCTTACATTCTTCCTTGCTGAGCCGGCTTCCCCGGGTTCTCCTTATAATGTCAGCGTATTTTTCTTCGTAGGGGCCGCTTCCGACGAGGATGAGCTTTTTTACGAGCTCAGGGTGACTGGCTGTGAAAATATAGCTGAGCATTGCCCCCCAGGAAAAACCGATTAATGTGACCGGAAGGGCAGCATGCTCATTCAGCACGGCTTTCAACTCCCTCACCTGTCCGTCAAGGGTTACAGCGGTCTGAAGGGGCTCAAGGACGCCGCGGCCGGAGATTGGGGGTTCGAAAGAGTCGGCAGCCCGGTCAGGATAGGCGTAATAGTCAGGATTGGCGTAATGGCCAGGATGAGCGGAATTTTCAGGATAAGCGTAATGGTCAGGATGAGCAGAATTTTCAGGATGAGCGGAATTTTCAGGATAAACGTAATGGTCAGGATGGGCGTAATGGGCAAATGAGAGTTCCCTGGCTACAGGAGCCATTTCTCCGGGGGCTCCAGGGCCGCCATGGATAACGGCTATATCGAACGGAGGGTTTCCGTATTTCCTTAAGTTTTTCATGTTTGTATACGGTTAACTTCCCGTTTTACTTAAAATTAATGGGTCGGAAATTTATCTTTATTTATGAAATTTATTTCTTTTAATATTATTATTTATATTTTTTAGTGTTCCTATTATTCTAATTATTATGTAAAAATCATAAGGTATATATGTTATTATTTTTGTAGTGTATATCAGCAAGATCAGAAAATATAACCACAGAAAATGATGTGACATGAATCACATTGAAATGGAAAAAAGAGAATAAATTCCTGAAATAGTGAGGAAATGTTCATCCCATGGCTGTTCATTCCAGGGATATTTGTTATAAAACTGTCCAGTATGAAGCTGTTACCAGACGAAAATTCTGAGATTTTTAAGATATATTGGTTTTGGTTGTGTGCCCTCGTTTTTTAGGTAGCACTTGTCTGACGGTCGGGCTTCATTTTTCTTACGGCATTGTGAGAGCTGTCCCGGGTCTTCTCATTGCTTTTCGCGGCAGCAGGCTGTAAAAATGCTGTTTTGCGTGTAATGATTAAGCATAGCATAAGGCTTATCTGGTTTTGTTTTTCGGGGAAGGCTCCCCGCTACTTTCGGGATTTACATTTTAATATTAATCAAAGGAGGAATTTTCTGTCTCAAAACAGATCAAAGTTTTTTGTACTTTTATGTATTTTTGCCCTGCTTGCAGTGTTTGTTTCGGGTTGCACCGAAAATTCGGAAGAAATAGACGAGCAGGATTCCGAAATTGATTCTAAACAGGCCCCTGAGCAGCAGACTGTCATTGTGGGTGTCGGCCCCTGGGGTACGGCTTACTCCAGTTCATATGTCATCAAGCAGGTCCTTGAGGAAGCCGGCTACAATGTAGAACTCGATTTCGTGGATATCGGGGTAGCCTACCAGGGAGTAGTCCTTGGAGACCTTGACTGCTATACGGATGCCTGGGTCCCTACATGCCATGAGAAATACATGGAAAAGTATGGGAACCAGTTAGAAACGCTTGGCAGCAATATGAACGGGACCCGTATAGGCATGATCGTGCCTGCATACGTCCCGATCGATTCGATTGACGAACTGAATGACCATACCGAAGAGTTCGACGGAAAAATTATCAGCATTGAACCCGGTTCCGGTACTGTCCGGATGAGCGAACAGGCGATAGTGGACTACAAGCTTGAAGGCTATGAGCTTGTCACCGGAAGTGAAATCGGCATGCTCTCCGAGCTGAAAAGCGCAATCGAAAACGAGGAATGGATTGTCATCACCGGCTGGACCCCCCACTGGAAATTCTCCCGCTGGGACCTCAAGTACCTCGATGACCCTAAGAACGTCTACGGAGACGATGAGTACATCGCTACCTTTGTAAGACCCGGGTTCAAAGAAGACAATCCCGGAGCATACGCCATACTCGACCGCTTCAACTGGGAAGCCGAGGACATGAACTGGGTGATGTACGAAGTCGAAAAAGGAGCATCGGATGAAGAAGCCGCAGCAATGTGGATCGAAAACAACCCCGACAAAGTCGCAGAATGGCTGGGAGAAGAGTAAGCTTCACAGCCAGTGCTTAAACCGAAACCCGTACAAAATTTTGTCTTTACAGAAGCTCTTTTAATGGCTTCTGCTTTACTATTTTTTCAGTTTATTCACCACTATAAGGTCCTTCACCGTAAGGTCCTTCATATAACATTAATATAATATTAACATTCAACTTCTCTAAGTAAATTAATATATAATTAAAAAAATAATTAATATTTATGCTAGTGGCAATAATTCTTGCTGTCATTGGAATATTATCTGTTATCACGATTACCCAGGTCCTTGGATACAGGCTTGGAGGAGTGATTGTAGTTCCTATAATGGCTGTTTATGCGCTCAAGAATTTCGTCATGCTTCCGGTTTTCGTGATCAGCGCCCTTACGGCTTATGTGGGCCTGAATTACGTGAAAAGGAAGACGATGATTTACGGGAGAACGGAGCTGGTAGCTTCGATATTAATTGGCTCTGTTCTTCCGGTTATTGGGTTATTTTTCATACGGAGTTCGGGGGTTGAGTTCCAAAATATTTTCTTTATAGGGAGTGTGCTGCCCGGGCTTGCGGCCTACAACTACCAGCACATAAAACCTCAATACCGCTTGAAAGACCTGCTAACCGCTGTCGGGCTTTTCCTGGCCCTGCTCGGAATTGGCTGGGCACTCATAAGTCCGGAAATGAGCAGGAGCATCGGGTACCTTACCCCGCCGATCCTTTTCAGCCGGACTTCGGATATAGCAATTCTGAAGGGAGCAGCAGTCGATGTGCTGCCGGTTCCAACGATTATGGACCGCATGTCCACGATAGCGGTATTCACTGTTTCCCTTGTACTGTCTGAAATAGTCCGGGCAAAATACGGGATCCGCACAGGCATAGTTTCAATGGGGATGCTCGCGATTTTTGCTCTTGCAAACAAATGGTTCGTGCTGATTTACCTCGTTAACCTGCTGCTGGCATATTTCGCAATTGATAGGGTCCAGAAGGCAACGCTCCTTTACGGCAGGAACCTGATAGGGCTTGGAGTTCTTACTTCCCTGCTCCTGACGGTTCCCGAGGTCCTGATGCTGCCAATTGTGCGAGGTTCGGCCTTTTTCATAGGGATCATTGCCGGGTTGAACGGTTATAACCTGCACGTAACCCCGCCTGCCGAAAGAAAAGTCTTTTTGCCGCTCCAGCTTTCCATTTTTGTCCCGACCCTTGTTTTTGCAAGGATAATCGGGGGAAGCCTTCACGGATGGGGCCTTTTCGGAGGAAGTCATTTCGGAGGGAATTTCCCATCCGGGCTCCTGCATGAACTCGGGGCTGTAGAGGTGCTGCTTGCAGCCTTGCTGACACTTGCTGCAATGGCTTTTATCAAGAGGAACTGGATTCCGGTGCCCGAAGAAAAAACAGTACTGGACGCTTCACTATTCAGGAGGGATACGGTTGAGGAGAGTAGCCTACGAGATCTACAGTAAAAACGGAGGATGGGCCTGGCGGCTGAGGGATTCCGAAGAAATCATCGCCTACAGCGGAAAAACCTTCCCAAGCTCGGCCGAGGCCTGGTGGGAAGTCGATAAGGTAAGGACCATGGCAGCCAGGCTGGCAGGGGTGGACGCCCACCTTGAGGTAAACCTGGACGAAGAACCTTCCTTTGAAATCGCCCGGACCGATGCCAAAGACTGGCAGTTGACCTTCTGTTCGGGGCAGACCCTGGCCTGCAGTGCAAAGCATTTCGAACTCTCGGAAGAAGCGGAAAAAATCCGGGAAAGGATCCTCATAGCCCTGATTGGCGCGGTTAAGGTCTTCATCATCGGGGATACCCCGGAAATACCGCCCCTGAAGATCGGAAGCCCGGACCCCCTGAGCTGTCTCAAATGTTTCATCCAGCGAGGCAAAAAGCATCGTGAGCTCCTGAAACGTACGAGCCTGCGAATCGACGTCGTGGGTGTCCGCGGAAAGTCTTCCACCGTCCACCGCCTTGCCGAAGTATTCACAAGGCGGGGCCACAGGACCCTTGCCAAGGTTACGGGAAACAAGCCCCATTTGATCCTGAACGGCTCGGTCATGCCAATCGAACGCCTGGGCCCGAGCGTCACACTTTACGAAAACATCCACGGGTACCGGGAATTTGTCCCTGTCCTGGAGTCCTATTCGGAAACCGGACACAGGGACGTTGCAATCATTGAAAACCAGGCAATAACCGAATACACCACCCGGATGGTCAACGAACTTTTCGTGAAACCGGATATAATCGTCATAACCAATGTCCGCCAGGACCACCTTTCCACCCTTGGCCAGGACAAGCAGGAAATTGCCCGGTCCTTTGCCCGGTCGGTCCCGAAAGGCACGGTGGTAATCAGCGGGGAGCAAAACGAGGTGCTCAACGAATACATGAGAAAAGAGGTCGAAAAGCGCGGCTCCGTCCTCAAACAGGTCAAAATCCCTCCCGAGCACAAAGGGCTCCTGGGTGCCGAAACGGTCCACGCCTTAAACCTCGTCCTGAAGGAGGCAAACGAACCCCTCCTCCCTTACGAGGAAATCGATTCCTACATCCGCTCAATGCAGCCCAGGTGGCTTGAACTGGACAGGAGGAAAGTGTACTGCGGAAGTCTGGATACAGGCCCCCTCTTCAATGCCGCCGAAGTCAACGACGTCGAGAGCACGGAAATGATCCGGAGGCAGCTGGCTCCAAATGAAAAGATCCTGCCTTTCGTCTACCTGAGGGAAGAAAGAAGAGGTCGCTCGGTCTCCTTTGTAAATTACCTGAACTTCCTCTACGAAAAAGGCTACATCAATGAAGCCTGGCTTGGAGGCAGAAACACTGCCCCCTTTGCCCGGAACATAAAAGCCCCCACAAAAGAGTTCAGGGCAGGCGACGACGCCGGAAAAGTCCTGGACGAAATGCTTACTGTCGGAAAACCCATAATCCTGATGGGAAACACCGTCGACGACTTCATGAGACAGATGGAAGTAGAAATCTCCAGAAGGATCAGGACCAGGGACGATGTGCATTATGCCCCTGAAGTGGATACCCTGGAAATGCTAAACTCCATATCCACGCTGGCATATTCGAACGACGCTTGAATACTTCATAAATCAGGGTGCCGTAGTTCTGTAAGTTCTCAGAACCCCACCTTCTCACCGGTCGTGCCTGCACGACCGGCCTTTCCCAAAAAATTCCTGGACAAAAATGTAGAAACTTAACGTCCAATATCATTTCCAGTAAGAATCCAATGAAATGTGTTTTCAATTTTGGGATTTGGCAACGCTTTTTTTCAAGCCTTTTTTACGGAAAAGGTAAGCCTTCTTCACACCGGATTAACACGTTCACATTGATAACTGCTATATACTATTCCGGTATCCTGTATTCATCAATTTAGTTACACATATGACCATTTATCAAACTCATTTATCCACTAAATACGCAAAAGGAATTCATAATGTTTTTCCAGCGAAAAGGAGAAAATTTAAGTAAAGATTTAAAAGGAGTTATCCCTCTTCTTGCCCTCCTGACCGCCTTTCCTGCCCTTTCCACGGACATGATCCTTCCGGCAATCCCCTCCCTGGCTGAAACCTGGAACCAGCCCCTCTCGGTTATCAACCTGATCCTGGTCTGCTTTTTCGTGACCTATGGCTTTTTCCTGCTCTTCTACGGCCCGATTTCGGACCGCTTCGGGCGCCGCCGTCCCCTCCTTGCCGGGCTTACGGTTTATGTTCTGGCAAGCCTGCTCTGTGCCCTTGCGTCCAGTGCCACCATGCTGATTTTCTTCCGCATCCTGCAGGCTGCAGGGGCTGCTGCAAGTTCGTCCCTCTCAATGGCCATGACAAAAGACATTTTTTCGGGACAGGAACGGGAACGGATTCTCGCCTACATAGCGATCATTATGGCGCTTGCTCCCATGCTTGCCCCTGTGCTTGGCGGCTGGATCCTTGTAGATTTCTCCTGGCCCTGGATTTTCTTTGTGCAGGCACTCCTCGGGGTTATCGGTTTTCTGGGAGTCCTCCGCTTTCCGGAAACGCTCCCCCATATCTCCGATACTCCTCTGTCCAGGGTCATGCACGCCTACGGCAGGCTGCTGCTCAACCCCTCCTACCTCGTTATGGTCCTGGTCATGTCAGCGAGCCTCTTTCCGATGTATAGCTTCATTGCAGGCTCTTCTGACATCTATATCAACGGCTTTGGCCTGAGCGAGCAGAAGTACAGCTACTTCTTTGCTTTCAACGCCCTTGCCCTGATGGTCGGTTCCTTCTCCTGCCTCCGGTTAACGAGGAGCATCAACTCCAGGCATTTGATGACCGTCGGCTTTGCAGGCATTTTCCTGGGTGGGCTTATTATTCTCAGCACCGGTCATCACGGGCCCTGGAGTTTTGCCCTTCCCATGTTCCTGGTCACGTTTTCCCTGGGCTTGAGCCGGCCCCCGAGCAACAACCTTGTGCTTGAGCAGGTCGACAGGGATGCAGGGTCGGCTTCCTCCCTTTTAATCTTCACATATTTCACGCTGGGAGCTGCCGGGATGTGGCTGATTTCCCTGGACTGGGCGGATAAGATTCCGGTGCTCGGGGGAATTGCTCTTGGTTGTGGGGCTCTGGTCCTGGGAGCATGGGGGGTTTTGCAGAAGAAGGGAATTTGAAGGAAGATGGAGTGTATGTGGAAATAGCTCACTTTTCCCATCTCACAAATCTTCCCACGTTTTGTCTTCCTTCGGGTTTCCCCAATTTTTGGTAAGGGATTTTTCCGAAGCAAGGGTGGTCCCCAATTTTTCGTTGAGGTAAGAGATAGGCCGGATCTCTATCCTGTCCTCGTAGGCCAATAAGGCAACCTTATGACCTTCTTTGAAGCTTTCATCCCGCAGATCCCTGGGGATTGTTATCTGGCCCTTGCTGTTCATCTTTAAACATTTGACGTTCAGAAGTGTCATTTTTCGCTCACCCTGTATGTGAGAGCTTTTTTGATCCCAGTTTTACTTTTTTTTCCTCGCTTATAATGGGTTCCTGAAAGTAGAAGCGATTTTCTTTAGATCTATTCCAGAGATTTGGTCTGGACGAAGTATTTATATTTCTGTGTTATCATACACATATACATGGGTACAAAGACCATCTCAATCCGTGATGACACCTATGACCTGCTAAAAAATGCAAAGCGTGAGGGGGAAAGCTTCAGCGATGTTATTGATCGTATGATGGTGAGAGAAAAGGGAGATCTTTCGGCTTATTTTGGCGCACTGAAAGACAAAAAACTTCTGGAGGGGCTGGAAGAGGATTCCAGGAAAATAAGGGAACTTTCGAGGCTCAGGATATGATCGTACTTGACACCAGCACCCTTATCGACTTTTTCAGGGGCGTGGAAAAAACCCGGGAGTTCATGGACGAAGATGTGACAACCACTTCCGTAAGTTACTACGAAATCCTCTCAGGGGTCAAACACAGAAAAGCCAGGAAAGAGGAGCAGTTTTTCAGAAGGTTTTTCTCCGAAATTGAAGTACTGGACTTCGATCTAAGAGCCGCTGAGGAAGCCAGTGATATAATGGGAAGACTGCTGGGCCTTGGAACCCCGGTAAACAGTGCGGATGTCCTCATAGCAGGCATAGCCGTGGTAAACGGAGCGGAAAAGATTGTCTCCAGGGATAGGGATTTTATCAGCATCGGGAAAGTTTCCGAGCTGGATGTTTTAATTTACTGAGATGGGGTTTTTATAGTCGAATTTGTGATCTTTACCGGGGTTCCGGTTTCGTAGTCCATCCCTATGCCCACCCACGGTTACGAAGCAACCGGCTTGCCCTTAAGTTAAATGAAAAATATGAAGAAACAATAACTTCTGGCATATTTTTTGTTTTCGAAAATGCATCATCTAAACGTCATGGTCACTTCATTCTACCGTCGATTTTCTTCTTTCCGGATATTCATTTTTTTGCGATTATTCCATTCTTGCAGTTACTTTGGGCAGGCCTCGCTGACGCTCGGAAAATAACCACGGAAGACATCATTCCAGTCGCTTCGGGAAAGTTCGATAAAGAAGCAGAAAAATAGCCCTGTGTTTTGCTCCTTAAAACCGGCAAATCATGACTTCGTTTTAAAATGAGATCTTTTGGCACCTTAGCCACAGGTGGTGTCTCCCACCTATGGCTGGGACGTGATAAGCGTTGGAATTGCGTAGTTCTAGCCATGGCTGTGGTCAGAACCTATCACATCGTATTGGTGCCTTGTATCGATACGTAATATTCTACGATAAGCGAGTTAAAAAGGCTTGCGAATCGATCAGTTTTTTCTGGCTAACCTTGCTGGTGCTCGGAACAATTTTTACTCAAAACTTTGCAAAATAACCTAACTTATTTATTATTTTAGCATGGATAATGTAGTGTTATGGAAAACTAAAAGATATTATCTCCGATCTTTTTAAGATTAGACCCGTAATTCGGAATACTAACAGCCTCCTCAGTTTACTGATGTTTCCCCGGAGTTGAAACTTTCATGGATAAGCAAAAAGCCATACTGATATTATTATTTCTCATTCCCCTCCTTCTTGTGCTGTTTTTCTTCGGCCCTTTCTTATTGTTTAGTTTTGTTGACAGCTCCTGGTACTATTCCGAAGAAGTTGACATCGGGCCTCTTGATTACAGTTCCGCACTTACGAAAGCTGAGAAAGCCGGCTATGAAGTGGAAGGTTTCTGGCCCTGGCCCGGAAACTTTTTGGGTTTTGAGCCGGGAGATGTTCCTGAGGTCCGGGAAAGGTTCGGAGCTGCCGCTCTTGTGGAGAACATCAGGCTTAACTATGACGAGAACTCCGAGCTTATAGTCTTCATCTGTGAGAACGACTCCGAAACTGAAGCCGGAACCGGAACCTGTGTAGCCATCTCGAACCTCAGCCACTCCGACCCCGAATCCCCCTTACAGCTATCTGAATTTCCGCCGGATGTCTGGATGCTTGAAAAATTCGGGCTCCTCTTCGGGCTGGATGAAAACGCTTCGGAAAAGTATCTTGAAGCCCTGAAAATAGCCGCGCAAAACCAGACCTGGGACGCCGAAATACAGGTGAACGAATCTCCGGATTTTCCGGCTGTATATGCCTACCTTAAGGAAAACAGTGATGATTCCAGTCATGAATCCAGTTTGGGTGTTAATGCATACCCCACAGAAGTCTTTTTAAAGGACGGGAACCGACTGGGTTCCGTAAAGTACTTCGTCCCGGAGGCAAAGGTAGTCACTTATGATAATGAGAACAGGTACATAGTTGAACTCGATTCCTCAGGAAAGGTACGGCTCGAAATAGTAATGCCTCCGGGAAGCAGTGGGGATACGATACCAGAAGAAGAATACCGGGCGGTTTTCAGGGAGATTTTTGGAGAAATGGGGCTTTCTCCTGAAGCGGTGGACAGCTTTGAATTTTTTCACAGCTCTTCCCGGATATGGTGAAAGTGGATGAAGATTAAGGAATTTCTTTGCTTTATCTTTTGGAAAATGGAAATTTCCGAAATGTGCGCTGGGAAAAACACACATAAAACTCTACTATTAACAGACACAAAAATGAATACATTTGAGAGTATTTTCATGCCAAATAAATGGATTTTGGGATAAACTCGTTGAAATATGTGCGGTTTATCAGATATGGGCAATGATTCATCCCCAAACCCGGTTAGCGCTTGAAGCACGAACGGGATCAGTTCTAATGACGGTGATTCTATAATATGCTATTTTTTTTATCCACTCCATCTCTTCAGAATATTCAACTTCAAAACTTTTGGTGCAATCATATCTTGCATCAAATCCTGCTTCGCTAGAACTAAATAAATAGTTTTTATTTTTGTCATAAAAATCTACCCACACTACCATAACAGGATAAGAAACGACAGTAGTATACGGCTTTTCATTTGGTTCAGAATTAGCGTTTTCAATAGTTCCTTTGATAATAATATTTCCTCTCCCACTCCCAAAATCATTAACATTGTATTGGTTTGAAATAAGACTCAAATCCGAAAAATTACTAATCAGGTTAGGAGATAAAGCTTCAATATTAGATACAGTTTCTTCATCAAGTTCAATTTCATTTGATTCATTAATACAACCTATGGCAACAAAAAAAAAGATCATTGAGCAAATGACTAAAATTGTATATTTTCCATTCAAAATACCACATCCATAATTATGAAACTATTGTGTAATGTATGGCAATTCTTTATAATATAGTTTGTTTTATGTTGCTGTTTACTATTGATATAAAAGCCTAGAATGTGTTTGAAAACAGAGAGTATATGACGTCAGGATTCACATCCAAGTGACCTAATAAACTTAGTATTTATTTGATTTTGGATTGGCAAATGACCTTGAATATCAAGATGTTCAATCATAAATAAAAATAAATTGTTTGGTGACAAGCCCCTTGAAAAGGTATCATCGTAACAAATAACAGACCATTCATATCTCTATATCGCTACAATAAATCTGTAATTATAACTTTCATAGTTGTCTCAAAATTTAGCTCCATTATACAACTTGGACAAATAATTCCATCATTTATGACATTGTGATTTATATGATACTACAAACATTGAATCAATATTCAGGCATATTGGGAGTAATAATTGGAATAGTCACACTAATAGTTTCTCTATTTAGTTATACTAAGTCAAAAAAAAGAGATGAAAAAAAGAAGAAAAAAATGGCAAAAGAATTTCTGGCTGAAATAGAAATAATTGAAATAGAAATCAAATTTATTTTGGAAAAATGTAAAGGAGATGGATTTAGGAGACCTAGATTTATGCATGATATAATGTCCCAAAAATATGGGAATCCAAAGATTGTCAAATTATATGATGAGAATGGATTATTTATTCGTTTTTCCAAAGAGATTTATGACTATGATGAAAATATTTGTCTAGATATGTCTAAATTTTATAACAACGTAATCAAGGCTGATGAACATTACCAAAAATATATTCAATTGTACGAATCATATAGTGACCTCTCAGAGGGATACAATAAAAGTATAAGAACAAAACTATACCCAGCAATTCGTGATTGTCAAAAACAATTTATTCATCATTTGAATGAAGCAAACTCTGTTGTTTCAGATTTGAAGATATTGCTTGATAATGTAAGCAAAAATTGAAGTATAAGAGCAAGCTTTCTACAACTTCTGAGACCCAAGAGTCTTGATGTGTTTTTTCAACTAATTCATACTTTCCTAATTAAAACGGCATCCGTGCTTCTTTGGGATTACAATTGCAGATTATACATTCGTACCTACTCGGCTTCGACACGTGTTATCTCAATAACATCTGTAAGTGTTCAAAATAATTTGGACAAATTATCAGGATGGAGTATGCCACAGTTCCGTTAACCATAACATTCCCATCCTCTGCACTCTTCAACCTTCAAACATTCTGCGCAGCAGAAAATCCATTCCCTTCAAACGACAAAACCTGCTTTGGAAGCTCAATATCCAACGCCTCTTTCAGGACCTCGTCGATGGTCTCGACCGGCACGAATTCAAGTTCGTTCCTGACATCTTCGGGGACGTCTTCGAGGTCTCTTTCGTTCTCTTTGGGGAGGATGACCTTCTTTATGCCTGCCCTGTGGGCTGCGAGGACTTTCTCTTTTATGCCGCCGACTGGCATTACGGCGCCGCTCAGGGTGATTTCCCCGGTCATGGCAAGTTTGGGGTCAACGGCTTTGCCGGTGATCAGGGAGGTGAGGGCGGTAAAGAGGGTTACTCCTGCTGAAGGGCCGTCTTTCGGGGTTGCACCCGAGGGGACGTGGATGTGGATGTCGCTTGTGGTAAAGTTAAAGCTGCTTGCGGGGTTTGCAGTGCTTGCGGGGTTTGCAAGCCTGGACCTGACAAGGCTCAAAGAGATCTGGGCAGATTCTTTCATGACGTCCCCGAGCTGGCCGGTAAGGGTGAGCTTTCCGGTTCCGGGCATGAATGTTCCCTCTATGAAGAGGATGTCCCCTCCGACGGGGGTCCAGGCAAGGCCGGTTACCACACCGGGGATGTTTTCTTTCCTGGCTTCTTCCTTCCGGACCAGCTCTTTTCCGAGGACTTCATTGAGCATATCCGGCTTTACCACATAGGGGAGTTCGGCTGTCCCTGAGACGATCTTTTCGGAGACGAAGCGTGCGGTCTTTGCAAGCTGCTTTTTAAGCTGCCTGACCCCGGCTTCCCGGGTGTATTTGTCCACGATCGTTTTCAGGGCTTCGTCTTCGATTTTGAGTTTGTCCGCGTCAAGGCCGTGTTCTTCCAGAGTCTCGGGGAAGAGGTGGTCTCTTGCGATTGCAAACTTCTCGTTTTTCGTGTAGCCCGAAATCTCGATCAGCTCCATCCTGTCCAGAAGCGGTGCCGGGATGGTTGACAGGGAGTTTGCGGTGGCGATGAACAGGACCTCGGAAAGGTCATAGGGAACTTCCAGGTAGTGGTCCGAGAAGCTGCTGTTCTGCTCGGGGTCAAGGACTTCGAGAAGGGCACTTGCAGGGTCTCCCGAATAGGAAGCTGAAAGCTTGTCGATTTCGTCGAGAATGAAGACCGGGTTTTTCGTGCCTGCCTTTCTCATGCCCTGGATAATCCTTCCGGGAAGGGCGCCCACATAGGTCCTGCGGTGTCCTCTGATCTCGGCTTCGTCCTTGACGCCTCCGAGGCTTGCCCGCACATATTCCCTGCCAAGGGCATCTGCGATGCTCTTTCCAAGGCTTGTCTTGCCGGTTCCGGGGGGGCCTACGAAGAGGAGGATTGAACCCTGTTTATCCTGTTTGAGTTTCATTACCGCGAGGTGCTGGACTATTCTTTCCTTGACCTTTTCAAGGCCATTATGGTTGTCCTCAAGCACACGGCGGGCTTCGGCAATATCGATGCTCTTTTTATCTTCGGTTTCCCAGGGAAGGTCGAGCATGAGGTCCAGGTAATTTTTGATAACAGGAGCTTCATGGTTGTGGGGGCCTCCGGCTTCGAGTTTCTTATACTCTTCCATTGCCTTCTTTTTAACCTCGGGAGGCATCTTAGAGCTCCCGATTCTTTCCCCGTATCCGCCTTCCCCCGAAACCGGGTCCTGTCCTTCGTTCAGCTCTTCCTGGATCATCCTGAGCTGTTCCCGAAGCATCGCTTCGCGGTTTGACTTGTTTACCTTATCGGTAACTTTTTTTGCCATCTCGAGCTGGAGGTTTATGTTCTCTTTCTGCTTTGTCAGGACCCCGAGGAATGCAGTATACCTTTCCCGGACCGAAACAATTTCCAGAAGGGCCTGCTTTTCTTCAAGCTTTATCGGGATGTACGGCATGATGAAGCCCATTATCTGGTCAATGGAATCCATCTTAGCAATAGGCCGGGTAAATTGTTCGGAACCCTGAATGCTGCTGATCTCATTAATTTTATTTTTTACATTCGCCATCATTCCTGCCTGGACATCTTCATTGAGGTCCGGAAGGTCAGGAACAGGTTCGTATGCGGCATAGAAAAGTCCTTCCTTCCGGTAAAAAGAAACGACCTCTACCCTCTGTATCACCTTGGCAGCAACCAGATACCCGTCATCAGCAGGCTGCACAAATGTTGCCTTGAGCAGGTTTCCTGTTTTGTAAAGATTATCTTCTGACAGTTCCGAAGCTTTCGTGCCGCTCTTTGCTGTCAGCCCTACAGTATACGCATATTCAGCATTTTTCATCCCGGCAAGCAGGGCTTCTCCGGTGGCGTTGTCAACCCGGAGCTTTGTCCGGCTTTCCGGGTAGACCACTACCTCAAGGAGAGGTATTACGAGGTTTTCTCGGCTGTAAGCTGTTTGTTTTGTATCCATTTTCACTTGTCCCATTTGTTTTCTCGGTTTTTTGGTTATTAGCTTAAATTAACACGATTATTGGATCAAATTAAATTGTTATCAGCTTGAACAATCACGGTTTTCGAGCCAGCTTAACACTGTTAACGGCTCGAATTAACACATGTCTTACTGCATTTATTTAGTTAGAATTTCCCTAACTAATTTGCCAGTTAAAAAAAATTATCTGACCTTTTCAAGAAGCTTAATCAGGGAGTCCATTTCTTTTTCGTCCAGGGAATCTGCCATCTTTTCAATAACCCTGAGCAAAGCCTTCTCTTCGGAACGGGCTATCTTCCGCCCCTTTTCGGTCAGGCGGATATAATAGATCCTGCCATCATCGGGGGATTTTTCCCTGTAAACACACTGCATTCTGGCAAATTTGTTAATCATCTCTGTAATGGTAGGTTTTGAATGGTTGGTGATTTTAGCAAGTTTGCTAAATGTTACATCCCCATGCTCATCAATGACCTTCAAATATCCGATCTGCTTCATTGTAATTTCCGATAACCCGCATTCAGAGAAGATCTCACAAGAGCATTCGCTTTTGATTTTGATCAGGTTTTCAAAAACTATGTATAAATGCTCTTTTTTCGCCATCATATCTCGATCATTCTGTTAGTTAGTATTTTATTAACCGATATTAAGTTAGTTAGCATTACCCTAATTATATTAATTGATATATATAGTTTGTGGCTATGCCCGGGATACCGGTCAGCTTACTTACGAATGACAAAACCAACCAATCCCTACTTTTTATCCACTAATTTTCAAAAATATACAAAGCCTTTTATCCAAATTTCACAGTTATATTTATCCCAGAATCCAATTCCAATAGTGCCCCGGAGAATCCAAATGATTATCAGAAAGGAAACCGAGAAAGATTTTGACCGGATATACGATCTGGTGAAAGTTGCATTTCAAACTGCAAAAGTTTCCAATGGCAAAGAGCAGGATTTTGCCACTGAGCTTCGCAACAGCGGCAACTATATTCCCGAGCTTGCGTTAGTCGCAGTGAAAGACGGCAAGCTAATCGGACATATCATGCTGACAAAGACCTATATCACGACCGCTGATGGTAGATTTGAAGCCCTTTTGATAGCACCTATTTCCGTCCTGCTGGAATATCGGAACAAAGGAGTCGGCTCCGAACTGATAAACGAAAGTTTCAGGCTGGCAAAAGAGCTTGGTTATACGGTAGTGGTTCTTGTCGGCGACCCTGCCTATTACCACAGGTTCGGGTTCAGGCCGGCTGTGGATTTTGGCATCAAACATACACCTGAAATTCCCGATGAAAATGTCATGGCCTGTGAATTGGTTCCAAATGCGTTAAATGGATTTAGCGGGGAAATTGATTTTAGCTGAAATGGCAAAAGAGTCAGCGAAATAATTGATTGTGCTTGAAAAGGCAAAAAAGTAAAAGGCAAAAAAGCAAAAAAACAAAAAACGATTAAATCTGAAAATTAAGGAATAACCCATGAGGAACTAACACCGGGGCAAAAAATGTTATACCGCAAATTAGGAAAAACAGGTGAGAAAGCCTCCATTCTTGGCTACGGCTCTATGAGGCTTCCGGTTATCGACGGAGCGATCGATAATATCGATGAGGAAAAAGCAATCGAACTCCTCCGCTACGCCATCGACCACGGGGTAAATTACGTTGACGCCGCCTACTCCTACCACGGCGGGAAGGGCGAAATTTTTCTGGGAAAAGCCCTTGCCGACGGCTACCGGGAAAAAGTCCACCTAGCAACCAAACTTTCCTGCAAGCGCGTAAACTGCAAAGAGGACATGGACCGTTTCTTAAACGAGCAGCTTGAAAAGCTCCAGACGGACTGCATCGACTTCTACCTCCTCCACGCCGTAAAGAAAAGCTACTGGGAAAAGATGAAGAAGTTCGGGGTTTTCGAGTTCCTGGAAAGAGCCCGTGCAGCCGGGAAAATCAAATACACAGGTTTTTCCTTCCACGACGACCTGGACGTTTTCAAGGAAGTCCTGGACGCCTACCCCTGGGACCTCTGCCAGATCCAGTTCAATTACCTGGACGAAGACTTCCAGGCAGGAGTCGAGGGCCTGAAATACGCGGGTGAAAAGGGCGTTGCCGTGGTCATCATGGAACCCCTGCGCGGCGGAAACCTGGCCTCAAAAGTCCCGGAAGAAGCAAAAAAGGTCTGGGACCGTGCAAAAATTAGAAGAAACCCTGCAGAATGGGCTTTTCGCTACCTCTGGAATTATCCCGAAATCAGTGTCGTCCTGAGCGGGATGTCGGAAATAGGGCACCTGAAAGAAAACCTGAGAATTGTGGATGAAGGGCTACCCAATTCCCTTTCCCCCGAAGAAAAGGACCTTATCGCAGAAGTCAAAGAGATCTACAAAGCCCGGATCAAAGTCAACTGCACAGGCTGCAAGTACTGCATCCCCTGCCCCCAGGGTGTAAACATCCCGCGAAACCTCGGTTACCTGAATGACGTTTACGTGCTCGGGAACGTGGAGAATGCCAGGTTCCAGTACGGAGTCCTTCTGGCGCCGGAAGAAAAAGCCGGGAACTGTGTTGAGTGCGGGGAATGTGAGGAGGTCTGTCCGCAGGGAATCAGTATCAGGGAGATGTTGAAGGAAGTAAGGGATTTGTTCGAGTGATTTAGAGTGATTTGGTGGGATTTGGAGCAATTTTTAGAAAATCAGAACCCCGGATTTTCTGGATGTTTTGGATTTCAAGCTTATAGTGTGTTTTTTAATTTGCTTTTTATCTTTGCCGGGGTTCCCACCTTGTGACCAAACCCCATGCCCACTCACGGTTGCGAAGCAACCGGCTTTTCCCTGAATTTAATGAATAAGACATAGAAAGCAAGCCAGAAACCGTATTTTTGTTTTTGAACACATATCAACTCAACAGCCTAGATATCAACTCAACAGCTCGGTGTTCTTATGCTGAACGTTGATTTCTTCATTCTGGGAAGTAATTATATTTGCATACATCTCTTCTTCCTGGCAGTTTTTTTGGGCAGGCCTCGCTTACGCTCGGAAAATAACGACGGGAGATACTATTAAGGTCGCTTCGGTAAAGTTCTGTCAGGCAATTAAAGAAGCAGCCACTGTTAAGTTCAATTATTTTTCACTTCATACCCCTGCACTTTTGTCAAATAGATTAAATCAGATCACACGGAGTTGGTTTTTTCAGAGATTTTTGGAGTTTAGAAGAGTGCAGAATTCGATACACGGAGCAGAACGAAGGTTGCTCCGGATAAGTTAACTCAAGCGCCCCAAAACAGTAAAAAAATAAAATTTAAGTTTTAGCACAGGCAGTTGCATAACCAGCATTTTTTTCTGCCTGTTTTTTCGTCCTCACGCTCCTCCTCACCTTATTCTTCTCCTCCCATTTTACTTAAAATGCTGGAACTGCTTCAACTGCTGCTGAACTTGCCGTTTTTCTCTTCTCCCGGCGGGTGTCCATCATCACAATCAGGGGCGGAAAGACCACGAAGGTAACGAAGATTGCCAGGAAAACATCAATAACAGTCACCAGCCCGAAATTGCTCAGAATGGGGAAGGGGGAGAAGATAAGGGCTGAAAATCCGAAGACCGTTGTAGCTCCGGAAGCTATCAGGGCGGAGCCTGTGGTTGTCACTGCCTGGTTGATGGCTCCCACAGGGTCCAGCCCGTTTTCCTTTTCCTCAAAGTAGCGTTCCATCATCAGGATGGAATATTCGGACCCCACGCCAAGGATCAAAGCCCCTAGCACTGCAGTCATTGGCGTATATGCAAGGCCCAGCCCGGACATGACAAGGCCTGACCAGCCGACGACAATAAACATGGGAATTATGGGGGAAAGCGCCTTTACGGGGTTCCTGTAAACCACAATCAACCCGAGCAGCACGAGCCCTATTCCAAGCATGGTCATAAAGACTCTCCCGCTCGTAAGGGCACTTATTATGTCAATCATCGCCACACTTTGGCCGGTAATGGTGACAGTAACGTCCGGAGGAGGCTGCATCCACTGTACATCTTCCTTGACAATGTCTCGCAGCTCTTTAATGCCCGTGATTTCGAGGTTCTCCATAGCCTGCCCTATATCTAGGTCAATCGTAAGCAGCTGGCTGCCCTGCTTGTATTCTCTGCTCTCTCTTTCCGGGATCTCGCTGTATATTTCACGTATTTCTTCGGAAGTTTCGGGAATGGTGCCGCCGTTTCTTTCCTTAACGAGGTCTACAATGCTCGTAGCTGCGTAGACATGGCCCCGGGTTGCAACTTCATGCCTGCTGAACTCGTCCATCCACTCCAGGACCTGCGGGTCACTGTTATCCCTAACTTTAAGAATGATATTCAGGTGGTCCCCCATTCCGGGAATTATATCCTGCATCTGTTTAAAATGTATCAGGGAAGGCATATCCTGAGGGATGAAGCTATTCGTATCGCTCTGGATCGGGACTGACTGGTCTGCGTAAATCCCCGCAAAACAGGTAAGAAGAGCAATTGCGAGGATGACTCTGGAATGTTTGATGGTAAAGTCGGCGACCCGGATAAGGACTTTTTCGATTGCTTTTGCTTCCTGAACCTGTGCCCCGGGAGAACTTTCAGGGCCTGGTCCGGTTATTCCCTCCCCATTTTTCTTTTTGAAAAGCCCAAGAGGATTCCTCTTTGCTATCCAGTCGAAAATGTAAAGGGTTACAAGCCCGAAAAAGATTGCAGAGATATAACACATAATTACCCCTATCAGGAGCAGTTTTCCGAAATCCCGAATCATGGGGATGGTGGAAGTAAAAAGAGGGATAAAGCCAAGTGCAGTCATTGCCAGGGCTATCAGGACCGCAGGGGCTGTGTGCTTAATGGTACGGATAAGAGCCTGCCCGGAGCTAATTCCGGACCGGATTTCCTCTTCCATCCTGTTGTGGAACTGGATGGCATAGTCAATACCTATCCCTATCAGGACTGGAAAAGCTGCCATGGACACCATTGTCATGGGCACTCCGGCATATCCCATAACCCCAAATGTAAAAAAGACCCCCAGAAGCACAACAGGGAGCGGCAGCAGCCCCCACCTGACATGTCTGAAGACCAAGAGAAGCACGACAACCATCAAGAGAGAGGCAACTCCAAGCAGGACCCCCATGCTCTGGCTTATCTCGTTGTTAATGTCAAGCCGCAGGGCGGGAGAACCCGTGATAACGAGGCTGTACCCGGGAGGAAAAGAGGCTTCCTTCAGGGAAGTGTCCAGGACGTTCAGGATGTCTTCTCGCTGCTGGTCCGTGCTACTGCCTGCGATTTTGACCCCTATCATCATGTGGGTCCCGTCGGGCATGAGAGATTCGAACATTTCCGGCTGGCTCTCAAGCATATCCTGGACTTCCCGGTCCGAATCCGGAATCCTGGCTCGTCCTGAAACTTTATAATTGATTTTCTTTATCAGGGTAGCAGGGCTGGTAACCGACAGAACTCCCGGGACGACCAGCATCTGCTGCTCCAGTCTGTCCGCGGCTTTCATCACGGCTGCAGATGAGACCTCGTTTCCCTCGACCATCACTACAATGTCTTCGGTCTGGAAGTTCTTCTTGAAAAGGTGGTCATAATCTTTATACAGTTGTGTGCCTTTCGAAACAAAAGTTTCCGTCCCTGAAGCCATCTCGATCATCTGTGCCCCCTGAAAGGACAGAAGGACAAAAAGGAACATGACAGCAATTATAGTCGGACGGTTACTCTGGATAAAAACTCCTAATTTTTCGAATATGTTTTTTATGGTGGTACCCCCTTGGAGGCATAACAGATATGATTTCTTTCTTTTGATTTTGGGACAATCTTCATCTGAAATTTTCAGGTTTTATTCCGGATGCTTAGCAGGTTATTCTGAGTGGTAATCATCAGGTGCTTTTCTGATTCATTATCAGGTGCTTTTCTAATTCATTATCAGGTCCTTTTTGTCAGCAGCTTGGTCCGGAAAAAATACATAGCCACGGCTAATCAAAACCGAAATCCCCATGAAAAATTAATCAAACCTTTTAGTGCTTGCTCAGATTCCCTGGAGCAGGAAACCCTGTTATAGGAAACCCTGTTACGCAAATGCTTTATCAGTGTTATTTATCAAATCGGGCCGAGAGCATGAATCCTTCAGGTAGGGATTTTTACCGGTCAGGACCTATCTCCTGCCTCCTTTACGAAATCGATTTTTCTCATGATCCGTACCTCTGTTTTAAGACATTCTTCATAATCTTTGATGTCCTGTTCTTCAAGATGCCCCATGAGAAATGCGTCAACTTCTCCCATTTTCTCATTCATTACTTCGTAGTACCTCTTACCCTTTTCAGTAAGGGATACCAGGACTTTTCTGCGGTCTTCCGGGTCCGTTCTTCTCCCGACAATATCCTTTTTCTCGAGAGAGTCTATCATCCTTGAAAGGCTGCTCCTGTCCAGGTTCATGCACAGGCCCAGGTATGAAGGAATTATTTCTCCTGCCGTGCCAATTATTATGATGGCCAGAGGCTGCTGTTTGCTGAGTTTTTCGAGCTCTTCCAGGCTGGTCCTGGAGATTTTTTGATAGACTTCTCTTTCAAACAATTTGTTGAAAAGTATCGTCCTTTCCAGCATTAGCCGCCTGATTTCTTTTATTCTTTTGTCATCTAACATGCTTCCTCCAGGACGCTATACATGTAACTAAGGCGCACAGATGCAGAGATGCCGTCGCCGGATTTTAGAGTCGGTTCGTAAGCTTCCGGGGATTTACATGAAGTTCATTTAATGAAAACTTAATGTTTAACAATTACAAATGGTGCAATTGTCAATAATTGATATTTGCAACAAATAGTCGAATCTGATATTTAAACATTTCCATTTTTATTTTGAAAGTAAAAGTGACTTTTGAGATGGATTATGTTAAATTTTTTCAGAAAAGTTTCCGGGGATTTGAAGGAAAAGAAGCCAAACTTCAGCTTATCCCCTCTTATTTTTTGGCATAGAATAATCTTCAGAACCTCTGTTTCAAAAGCAGTTTGAATCCGGAAAGCATAGTTTTCTCATCAATCAAAATAAGGTGATTCAATATGCGCTGCAATGAAATGACGAAAGGCCAGGTTCTTTTTTGTGAAGACTGCGGATTCGAAGTGCAGGTTATAAAAGAATGCGGAGAGGAATGTGAACTGGGAGCCTGCTGCACAGGAGACATTTCCTGCTGCGGAAAACCGATGAAGCTAAAAGAATAAACTGGGGAATAAACTGGGGAATAAACTCCCGGCCGTTTTAGCCATGAATCTGACCGAAATCTGACCGGAATCCCCTCTTGTAATTCAAGAAATATTTTTAGGGGGCTGTCCCCCTGCCTCTTTCTTCCATCCTTCTTTCAAGGAAGCCCTGCATAAGCCTTATGAACACAAAGGAGCTGAAGAGCCAGGCCACGAGGGCAATAAGAAGGGAAAGCCCCCATTTGTTCAGGTACTGCATGCCGAGGCTGGCCACAAGCACACAGACCGTGCAGCCCATCATCCCGGCGCTTGCCCCGAGAGCAATGTCAGCGGCCCGCTCGGAACTTTCAAAGTGGCCTGCCATAATAACAGCTGCAACCATCACTGCCGGAAAAGCGGCAAAAATCCCCGCAAAAGCCTTCCAGGGAAGGAGCTGCAGGACAAGAAAACAGGCAACAACAGAGCTTCCCCCGAGGATGAACCTTAAAGCAAGATCCCGGATATCAATTTCCATGAATTTCTCCCTTATCTCAAATTACCGTCTTTGACTTCGAGTTTTACTTTCCGTTTTTACTTTCCGTTTTTACTTTCCGTTTTTAATTTCCATTTTTAATTTCCATTTTTAATTTCCATTTTTAATTTCCATTTTTAAATTCCATTTTTAATTTCCTTCACCTTACATTCAGCTACTTTTTGGGTTTTTGTTTCAAAAACCGTACCATGCAAAGTAAATTGCCGGTGCAAGCACGGCCCAGAACAGGAGAGCTCGGGATAAGCCCGATTTCCATCCGTACCTGAGGATCAGGTAGCTGGCTGCAAGCGCACAGCCGATATCTGCGACCATCCCTACAAGGGCACCTTTTGAGACCTGTTCGGACATAAACAGAAGGTCCTGTCCTCTGAATTCCAGGCCCAGGCTAAGGACGGCAGCCAGGTAGACCGCCGGAAAAGCTGCAAAAATCCCTCCTATCCGACCTCCGAAAGCTTTTGCAATCAGGGTGGAAGCCACTACTGCACTGCCACCGAGCACAAAGCGGAGAGAAAGAGGGAAGAGGTCAATGTGAAACATGATTCATACGCCACGAAGATATATATTTCAGCTCCAAATATTTTTATTCTGCTCCGGGTATTATTATTCCGCTCCAGATAACCTTATTCTTCTTCGGAAAGCCCGTATTTTTCCCGGATCTCGGATTCTTTCAGGACCGAAAGCCCCAGTTTTTCCACGATTTCGGTGATCCGCTTTTTGTCCGCACTTTTCATGGACTTCCTGTCAAAGTAGACAAAGTCGGCGCCGGATTTCTCGACTGCCTGCCGGATAAGGGCCTCGTCCACAAACTCAAGCTGGTACTTCGGGAAGTTGTGCCCGAAAGAGATTGCGGTTTCCAGCAACATCCCGGTCTGGCGCATGGCGTAGTGCCCGCCCCCAAACCCGACTGCAGTGGGGACTTTTTCCAGGGAAACGGCAAGAATAGCCCGGGCAGCGACTTCCCCTGGAACCGGTTCTTCCCACTGTCCTTCAGTGCTCCCGATTTCGGCATAGAGGGAGGGCACAGTTAGTTCGGTTGGCCCGTGATGGGTCACTTCCAGGGTTACGTCGTAGTCCAGTCCCTTTGCTTTGGCAAGCCTTTTCATCTCCATCAGGATGGACTTCATGGCTGGCGGGGAGGAGACTGCAAGCTCTCTCGGGTGCCCCCCGAGCCTGGCTTCGTCTGAGGAGTTTCCTGTGCAGTGCACGGTCAGGGACTTTACTTCCTGCTTGCTCCTGTGTTTGGAAGCAAAGATGATAAGGGAAGCCGGAAGCCCTGCAGCTTCCAGTTTTTTATCGATCCCGTCCTGGAAAACGTGGATCTCCTCGATGTCCACAAGCCTGAACTTCCCGTCTGCGGATTCACGGGCAGCGGAGAAACCTGAGTTTTCCGGGAGTTCAAGGGGCTTCCATTCCACGAGGGCAAGGAGGTGTTTCTTTATGTTCTGGCTGGCAAGGTCAGGGGCAGAACAGATGATGGTGATTTTTGAATTATTAGCATTCTCTGGATTACTGATATTTGTCATTGTCAGATCAGTCCGGTTTTATTCTGAATTTAGCCTGAATCTATTCTGGACTTTCGTTCAGAAACAATTGCCTTTAGAATTAGTAAAGATAGATAAAACCAACCCCAAAATTCCGGCTTGAATCACGAAATTGATGTTTTACCCATTTTGAGTTTCGGGATAAATCCCTGTTTCCGGGTTTTGCAGAATTCTCATTTCATGCAAAAAACCGTTTAGTCCTGAGAAGAGATCGAAAACCTGTCGGCTTTTTTGTTTCCTTTCCTAAAAGAAAGTATGCCTTACTAAAATAAAGGAGAAACCTTTGGAGATATATAAAAATATATTCTATTTTTAAAAGAGTCGGCAACTTTTTGTAATATTTTCAACATTACATTTTAACATAGTTAAAAATGTTTCAGCGTTTAACAAATTCTCCAAGTTAAAAATTTGGTGGGAACCCGGATGAAAAATTATGCAAGAAACAAGATAAACATTCACATTATATTTTGCCTAACTGCAATCGCAGCCCTCCTCTTGATAAGCAGCGGCACCGCAGCCGCCGATGATATCTACGTAAACTCTACTGTAGGATCTGCTGATTTCACGACCATTCAGGCAGCCGTGGACAGCGCATTACCAAACGATACAATAATTGTGGCTCCAGATACATACATTGAAAACGTCGATGTCAATGTGGAAAACCTGACAATCCGCTCCGAAAGCGGACCCGGACTTACCACGGTTCAGGCTGACAAATCAGAGGATCATGTATTCCACGTAACGGCAGATTCCGTTACAATCAGCGGGTTTAACATAACCGGAGCTATCAATACTGATATGAGCGGTATCTATCTTGCTTACGTTAGAGAGTGCAGCGTTCTAAATAACACCGTATCGGACAACTACTACGGCATCTATCTTCCTGGTTCGAGCAGTAACACGCTTGAAAATAACACCGCAAATTCGAACACCAACTACGGCATCTGGCTTTCTTCTTCGAGCAGCAACACGCTTGAAAATAACACTGCGAATTCGAACGGCGAATACGGCATCTATCTGTATTTTTCGGACAGAATCACGCTTTCAAACAATACCGCAAATTCGAACACCAACGACGGCATCTATCTTTATTCTTCGACAAGCAACACGCTTTCAAACAATACCGCAAATTCGAACACCAACGACGGCATCTATCTTTATTCTTCGACAAGCAACACGCTTTCAAACAATACCGCAAATTCGAACACCAACGACGGCATCTATCTTTATTCTTCGAGCGAGTATAACACGCTTGAAGATAACACCGCATCGTACAACACACACGGCATCCGGCTGGATTCATCGGATAGCAGCGAACTTTATAATAATACCGCAAATTCGAACACCAACGACGGCATCTATCTGTATTTTTCGAACACCAACACGCTTTCAAACAATACCGCAAATTCGAACTCTTTTACCGGCTACGGCATCACGCTGTATTGTTCGAGCAACAACGAGCTTTATAATAACACTGCATCGGACAACGCCTACGGCATCTGGCTGTATTCTTCGAGCAGCAACACGCTTTCAAGCAATACCGCAAATTCGAACAACGAAGACGGCATCATTTTGAAATCTAGCAACGATAATACACTTGAAAATAACACCGCATCGAATAACGCTAAAGGCATCTACCTTACTTCATCTAGTAGAAACAAGCTTTTAGACAATTCCGCGGATTTGAACACCAACTATGGCATCAGGTTGTATTCATCGAGTAGCAACACACTTGTAAATAACACCGCGGATTCGAACACCAACTATGGCATCTGGCTGAAGGATTCGGAAAACGATACTCTTGAAAGTAACACTGCATCGGATAACGGTTTCTACGGCATCTATCTGGAATCTTCAAGCGGCAACAGGCTTTTCCTTAACGATCTGCTGGATAATTCGGTCCAGGTCACGGCGGATGCAAACAACGTCTGGAACAGTTCGGAACCCGTAAACTACCTCTATAATGGGAAAAGGTGGACTAGCTACCTCGGAAATCATTATTCGGATTACGAGGGATTGGATAATGAAGGAGACGGAATCGGTGACACTCCTTATGTATTCGATATCACCACTCCTCTTGTAAACGACAGTTATCCCCTGAAAGCTTCCTCTGACAACTATATCCCGCTTGCTTTCGACAACGAGTTCCCGATCATCAATTCGGTCGAACTTTCCCACGGATCTCCTCTCTATGAAGGAGACAGTATTCTCGTAACTGTCGATGCCACTGACAATATCAGCGTGTATTCCGTGAAAGCCTCAGGAATCTCCCTTACCTGCACTGGAGGAAACATCTGGCAGGGCAGCCTCGTAGCTGAGGAAGGGACACATCCGGTAAACGTTTCGGTAGCTGATGCATGGGGGAACGTTGTATGGGACAATTCCAGCAGCTACACGGCAATTGTTGATACCGATCCCTCAGGGGTTTCAGGTTTACAGGCAACTGCCGGTTTGACCTGGATCAACTGGACCTGGAACAATCCTCCCGAAACGGACTTCAACCACACTATTTTGTATCTGGACGGAATTTTCCTTGCAAACACTTCTGATAGTTATTACAACGCTACCGGGCTCCATGAAAATACGGAGTATGAACTGGGCACTCTTACCGTTGACTTCTCCGGAAACATAAATGAGACCTGGATAAATGATACCGCAACAACTGACAAAACGGAATCTCTGGAGCCTTCCTCATCAGGCGGAAGCGGCACTGGGAAAGCCAGAATAATTCCCGCAGGAACAGGAGTGGCAGATGAACCCGGTGAAGATCCTGATGGAAAAAAAGATGAATCCGATGGGTCAGATACGCTGCTTCCCCCTTCAGGGGATCCAGACACACCCAAAACCCCCACAGCTTCTGACGTGACAAAAGCTACCGAGGAAGATGGAAACGATGAAGGAAACGATGAAGAAGAAAGGGCACCGGGATTTGAACTTGTATTTGCAGTTTCAGGCCTGCTGGCGGCTCTCCACTTCGCAAGAAAAGAGTAATACGAAATTAGGATTGAGGGGTTTCTTTCCCCCTCTCTTTTCCTTCTTTCTTCTTTTTCCCTTTCTTTTTTTTCTTGAAGTTTTTCCGTCCCCCGATCTGCAGAATGCTTATTTTGAACCAAAAACCGTTTTTCTTGAAATGAGATAGGAAGCCTCCACCAGCTTGCCTGGCGGTCCTTTTCCTCTGCAGTCAATTGAACATTTATATTCTCTTCATTCAAATATTGAATGAGGGATTCATGGTTAGCTTTCCAATGCAATCCAAGCATAAACTCATTATCAAAAAAATTGAAAAGTGAAATTCATTTTTATGTCAAATTTAATCATAATCCCACTTCATGCCTTTTCCCGGTTCATAAGACATTTCATCCACGACAATTGGATAATACTTACTATCTTCGTCATATAATACTATGTGAACTTTTTTAAAGTTGCTAATTTTCCCATTACATGTACTTACTGTTTTATTATCCAAAGTGACTTTAAATCTATAAGTTGTCCAACGATTGAATTTGAACCAGAATGTTTTTGGATAAGAAGCACCTCCCTCTGGTCCCACGGAATATTTTTCCTTGATTATAGATTGGTTGTATAAACCGAATACCTCAACAACTACCTCATGACGAGTATCGTCTTTATTAGATATATCGTAAAGAGGGAGCAGAGAACCATATAAAATATAAGGAAAGATGCTATAGATATAAAAGCCTAAAAGGAGAAATGTTAAAGCTCCTGTGATTATGATTATTCTTTTTGTTTTCACAATTTACCTTCCTATAATATAGAGGGTCCCGGTTTTGTAGAACTTTTCTTCTCAAGAATTTCAACGATTTTCTTTGCAACTGCTCTTGCCTCTTCTTCTTCGTCATATACAATTATTTCCATGAAAGCGTTTGAGATCCGGACAAAATAAATATGCCGACTGCCATATTTCTCTGAAACGACAGCAGCTTCATCTCCAATTCCTGATATTCTTGTTCCATTGTTTTTATTGTTCCTGTAATCAAAATATTTCTTTGCACCATTGAGGTCATTGAAGACAAAAGTGTCAAGTTCAATGAAACTAGTTGTAATTTCATTATCCAATTTTCTCAGTTGTAAAATTGAACTGTCTTTTACCTTTGATTCATTAAGTTTAGTTGCCATTTCCAGCAAACGTTCTTTGTCTTTTTTTACTTCCTCAGGATTAAATCCTATTTCATCAATTTGAGTAACAAAATCCTCAAGGAATTCTACCGGGTCACTAATATATTGATAGTTTTCGTCTTTCCATCCAGGTCCGATTTCACTTGCGTTTATTTTAAGTTGTTTTGCACTACTAATTGTTGAAGATCTTTCCCCATTATAAGGCGCATTCAATGCTAAAACTAAAATTGAAACTATTATCAAGCAGCCAATTATCAGTAGTCTGTATTTTTTCATTTTTGGTTTTTCCCGGAAATCCCCTACAATTTAGAGTCAACTTGGCAAATACTCTAATATGGAAGTCTAAAAAATTCCCCCTATTCACATTCTCTCATTTCTTCACTTTTATATAAAAATTACATTTCAATATATAAATTAATTCATTAAGATTACGTTTGTTAGTAATTTAAGTAACATCAAAAGTTGCTAATCTGCTAATTTTTATCTTTAATATCATTTTTCACATCTACTTAACTATATTTTTCTTTAAAAATAAGTTAATTTTTTGTAGTTATTCTCATAAAAAATACATTAGTTATAAAAAAATGATATTTTGCTCAATTAATTATTAAGTTCCCATAAATTTAGTAAGGAATCCCCATGAATTGTTGTAGAAGAACCCGGATAAACAATCATAAAATATTTTGCCTGGCAGCAGTAACAATCCTCCTATTAATAAACAGTGGCACTTCGGTGGCATCAACTATTTTCGTAAGTCCCGGAGAGTCGATCCAGGCTGCAGTAAACAATGCCTCTCCCGAGGACACGATCATCGTGAGAGACGGAACATACAATGAAAATATTTTGGTAAACGTGGAAAACCTGACGATACGATCCGAAAATGGGCCTGACTTTACCACGGTCCAGGCTCTGGTCTCCGAAAAAGACATATTTAAAGTCACGGAGAATTCCGTAACGATCAGTGGGTTTCACATAACCGGAGCTACCAGAAATAAATGCGGCATCTATCTTTTTGAAGTTGAAGAGTGCAACATTCAAAATAACAAAATGTCGAACAACTTCAATGGTATCAATCTGATATCTTCGAGTAACAACACACTTGAAAATAACACGGCATTTAACAACTACTACGGAATCTATCTGCAATTTTCGATCAGCAACACACTTGAAAATAACGTAGCAGATTCGAACTACTGCAACGGCATCTCTCTATCTTCTTCGAGTAACCGTAACATGCTTTTAAACAACAAGGTAGATTCAAGTAGTTGCAAAGGTATCTGTCTATGCTCTTCCAGTAATAACAAGCTTGAAAATAACACCGCATCGAACAACGCGGATGGCATCTATATAGAGTCTTCAAGTAACTATAATACACTTTCAAACAACACTGCGGATTCGAACAACTTTTATGGAATTCATCTTTATTCTTCGAGAAGCAACACACTTTCAAATAACAAGGCATCTAATGGTTATTACGGTATCTATTTAGAAGATTCAAGCAATTATAACACACTTTCAGACAATAGGGTATCAAAAAACTACTATGGTATTTGGCTGTATTATTCTTGTGGCAGTATTCTTTCTGGAAACCTGATGCAGGACAACAGGTACAATTTCCATGCAGGTGACAACCATCTGGCCACCAACATTATCTGTAATAATAACAGCATAGAAGGAAATCCAATCTATTATCTTATTGGAGTTTCAGATCTTGAAATCAATTCATCTTCAAATGCAGGGACAATATACCTTGTTGACTGTAAAAATGTCACTATTAAAGACCTGATTATTGAAAATACAGGGGTAGGTATATACCTTTATAATACTACGGACTCGAAACTGGACAACAACAGTATTATGGAAAATTGTTTGGGCATCTATCTATCTTCTTTGAGCAATTATAACATGCTTGAAAACAATAAAGCAGATTCGAATAAGGACTGCGGCATCTCTCTGTATATTTCCAGCAACAACACGTTGATCAATAACACAGCAGATTCGAACGACAACTACGGCATCCACCTGTATTCTTCCAGCAACAATATGCTTTCAAACAACACAGCATCGAACAACTATCGCGGCATCTTTCTTTCTTCTTCGAACAGTAATGCACTTTCAAACAACACAGTAAATTCTAACGACAAAAAAGGTATCTCTCTTTTTTCTTCGAGCAGCAACACGCTTAAAAATAACATCGCATCGAACAACGAGTACGGCATCTCTCTTTATTATTCGAGCAGCAACATGCTTTTCCTTAATGATCTGCTGGATAATTTGGTTCAGATAAGCGGAGATGAAAATAATATCTGGAACAGTTCAGAACCCGTAAAATACCTCTACAAAGGGAAAAAGCAGACGAGCTATCTCGGAAATTACTATTCGGATTACAGCGGAGCGGATGCGGATGAAAACGGAATTGGAGATACTCCTTATGAATACGACATCTATCCCCTGCTGGTTCCTTCCTACAGTTATGTCCTGCTTGCTCCCGACAGCGAGGCTCCGGAAATCAGTATTGGAGTCGGGGTAAACCCCGGAACCTTGAGTTTCAAGCTTAAGCCTGGTACTCAGGAAGAACAATTACTATACGTGATTAACACTGGCAGTGAAGCTGCAGATTGTGAAATCCGTATAGATAATTCTTTAGGTGAGGGCTGGTTCACTGTATCTCCATCTTCCTTCAACTTGGAGGCAGGGGAAATCAAAGAGGTTAAAGTAATACTTACTTTACCCTCTTCTGTCAAAGCCGATGCAGCCTGTAAGATCCTGGTCGTGCCAACTTCAGGAACTGAAGTGATGGCCGGGGTCAAGGTTCCGGTTTACATTGATGTAGTTACCTCAACTTCCAGTGGCAGTGGCGGCTCATCCGGCGGAGGCGGAGGCGGTGGCTCTCCCGAACCTGCCAGTAACGTTGAAGCCAAAGAACTTTCCCAGCAGTTCGTAACAAGCGGCAACCAGGCAAGGTTTGATTTCCCGGAAGGTGTCACCTGCGTCTGCTATGTAGCGTTTGATGCAAAGAGGACTTTTGGCAGGACCTTTACCACCATCGAAATGCTCAAAGGCAAATCCGCCCTTGTGAAGGAACTTCCAGCTGGAATAGTCTACAAAAACGTGAACATCTGGGTTGGAAACGAAGGCGTTGAAAGCCCGGAAAACATCGGAAATGCAGTGATCGGGTTCAGAGTTGAAAAAGAATGGCTCGAATCTAACGGTGTTGATGAAAATGCCGTTCTCCTTTACCGGTACAGCGGTGAAGAGTGGAGTGCTCTCGTTACCCGAGTTACCGGGGATGATGAAAACTTTGTGTACTTTGAAGCCGAAACCCCCGGCTACTCCCCGTTTTCGATAGTTGCCAGCCAGGTAGAAATAACGGTAAAAGAAGATTCGAAGGTTTCTGAAACTACGGGTAATCCTGTTGATGCGAAAGTTGAAAATAATACTTCCGAAGCCGCCACTGAAGGTGGAGAGGAAAAAGCTCCCGGCTTCGGAGCAGGCTTTGCTCTGGCAGGAATTGTGTGTGTCCTCTGTGTTTTGCGGGAAAAGAAACACAGCTAAAGATCGGTGCTTTCGTAAAAAACAGGCATAGGTCTTGTGCAAAAGTGAGGGAATGTTTCAGGCAGGAAGAACTTCAGTCCTGTCTGGGAATTTTCCTGATCAGCCGGGGCAAATTATGGTTCCCAGATTCTGTTGAATGATTTCTTTGATCCAAAAAACCGTTTTTCTTGAAATGAGATAGGAAGCCTCCGCCAGCTTGCCTGGCGGCCCTCTTCGAAATAATAATTAGAAGATTTAAAGTAATACGACCGCGGACTTTTTTTAAAATATTAATCTATTTTTTGTCAGTGTACATAGTTTTACGCCGTCTTTTTTGCTTTCTCCTCCTTTTCAATTTTCATTTGGAAAAGCCGGAAGCCTTTGGCTTCCGGGACAAGAACAACTCAATGAGGCTAATATGGTTAAGTCGGTTTTCATCTTGGAGTTTTTCAGGATTTTCGCGGTTACGTAAGAGGTGCAGACAATATTCTGAAAACGAACGGTTAGCTGGTCAAATATAAGCTTATAATTTTGCCCCGCAGCGCTTGCAATAATTGGCGTCACTGTCATTTCCTTCAAAACTGCAGTTCTGGCACACCCTTCCACCAAGGTATTTCCTTGCATAGGTGATCTCGGATGTGACAATACCTGTCGGGACCGCTATGATGCTGTAACCTATTATCATGATAATCGATGCCAGGGCCTGTCCGAGATTCGTTTCGGGGACTATGTCCCCGTAGCCTACGGTGGTAAGGGTTATGATTGCCCAGTAGATGCTCCGGGGTATGCTGGTAAACCCACTATCTGCCCCTTCAATAACGTACATCAGGGAGCCCAGTATCACTACCAGGTTCAAAACCGTAAACAGGAAGAGGGTTATTTTCCGCCGGCTCGCACTCAAGGCTCTTATCAATAAATCCGCTTCACCCATGTACTGGGCAAGTTTGAGCACCCTGAATACCCTGAGTAACCGTAAACTCCGGATCACCAGCAGGTACTGGCTGCCCGGCAGCATAAGGCTAAGATAGGTAGGGAGAATTGCCAGCAGGTCTATGATACCGAAGAAACTCGTAGCATATCGAATGGCCCGGCCAACACAGATCAAACGTAAAAAATACTCCACTGTAAACATTATCGTGAAAATCCATTCCAGGGTATGGAACAAATCACCATATCTAATCGCAATGCTGTTTACGCTGTCGAGCATAACAACAATAACGCTCAGCAGGATGGTGAGAATCAGGATTTCATCAAAAAGCTTTCCTGCGGGGGATTCTGCTTCAAATATTATTTTATATAAGGTATTTCGCCAGTTATCGTAAGGCGGCCTATTTTGCGGGTTACTTTTCACTGAAGCAGCCATTGTTAACATCCATGCAGCAAGGTTTTGATAAGCAATTTAAGTTTTAAATTTTAAGCTTTTGAAGATGAACTTATTCCGCAGCATCTTACAAAGCAGTTACGTCTATCTATGTTTCACAGGGTAATATGTATTTTCTTGCAGTGGATTTTCCCTAAGGAGAGTTCCTTAAAGAGAGCATTGCATTAAATGAAACATGTGCATTAATATAACGAAAGTGATATAGTATATCCTGTACTTATATAATATCTTAAGCAACCTGGCTTCTGTGATGATTTCCAATTTCGTTTGAAGAGGTGTTCTTCTGAATGGAAACTCGGCGGTAAAAAATCTTGGAATAGGGTTGACAGTGACAGGTTTTGTCCTGCTGCTGGGCTATGCCCTTTATAACTTTTTTACCATAGAATCCAGCCTGATTTTTAAAATTTCTATCGGGGCAATTGTAGCAGGTATAGGGCTGGCTTTATTAGCCCTGGTTATGGAAAAAATGACTGTTGAGGATAAGGAAATTGAAAGAAAATACTAGGTGAAAACATGATTATCGCAACCACAGATACAATAGCAGGAAAGGAGATCGTACATACCCTTGGAATGGCCCGCGGCAGTACCATTCAGGCCAAGCATATTGGCAAGGATATCATGTCAGGCCTGCGCACCGTCGTAGGAGGCGAACTGACAGAATACTCACAGATGCTCGAGGAGGCAAGGGAAAAGTCAATCAACCGTATGGTGGCGGATGCCGAAAAGATGGGAGCTGATGCCGTTGTGAACGTCAGGTTCATGACCTCCATGGTAATGGCAGGGGCAGCCGAGATCCTTGCATACGGAACAGCTGTTAAGATAGTGAATAAGTGATAAGGATATTCATTCTTCCTGAGGTAATAACTAAGTATATCCTCAATAAATGTTCAAGGGATAGAAACCCCGTTTTTCCGAAAGGAAAAAGAGTGATTTATGTAGCATGGGTAAGGACTGCTTTTAAATATTAATCTACTTTTTGCTACTATGTGCAGTCTTGTACTGTAACTTATACTTTTTAATTATTTTTCATTCAGTTTCTATTTTTAATTCTGGAAAAGCCAGACTGCGTCCGGGACAAGAACTACCCGGGAAGGCTATTCCGGTTAAATCGGCTCAGTTAGGAAATTTTGCAGTTCAAAGGCCTGCTTTTTTCTGAGTAAACTATTCTATCGGACCCTTTTTGACCCTGTTCAGGATATCGGTACCCTCAGCTCAGGGAAGTGAAAAGTTAGAAAAGGAGGAAAATGAAGGTGCAGCAACGGTTTGCAGGGTAATTTCAGGATGGTTAGGGCCCCTGCCCTTGCAAAACAGGGGCCCTTTTACTTTTTCCGGCAGGAAAAAGAAAAAAATATTCGTTTTTTAAGGTTCGTTTTTAGTCGTTTTGACTATCGTGATCAGGCGCAGTGGATGTGTGCATCCACAAGGGCCTTGATTTCGTCATTCTTACCGTAGAGCTTCTCGCTGAGCTGGTAGTCGTCAAAGGCCTTGAGGTCGGCTGCGACACCTTCGAGCATACCCTCGGTGAAGACATCGTACTGCATGAAGACATCTTTCTGTGCTATCAGGGTTTCAGCGGATTCCCAGCAGGAGGCAGGGAGGTGGTCGAGCTTGTCAAGAGTATCCTTGTGCTCTTCTTCGAAGATGTTCTTGTTGCTGATGTAGAGCTCTTCGGCATTTTTGAGGCCGTTTTCCATCTCGAGACCGTGCCGGGCACCGACACAGAGAGCTGCGAGGAGACCGTAAACGTCAGCGGAACCGTCGGCTGCGCGGAATTCGTAGGTCTGCTTGCCGGAGTAGTCCTTGAGGTCTTCTGCGTAGTTCGAGTTTGCCTTTGTGATCATCTTGCTGGCATCGCCTGCCCAGCCGAGGGGCACACGGATAAGAGCGGATCTGTTCCTGTCTCCCCAGCAGATGTTGGTTGGAGCTTCCTGGTGTGGGACAAGCCTGAGGTAGGAAGTAGGCACCTTATTTCCGAAAGCTGTGACTCCACCGGCAACGTCGAGGATACCTGCAATAACCTTCTTTGCAGCATCGGTCAGTTCTCCGTTTTCGATCATTACGGGCTTGCCGTCTTTTGTGAGCTTCATGTGGATGTGGAGCCCGGTTCCTGCCTTTCCAACGGTGATCTTCGGGGCGTAGGTGATCTTTACACCGTACTGCTGGCCGATCATCCTGAGGATCCACTTTGCGATAATGAGGCGGTCAGCGGAGTCTTCGATGTCAGTTGTCTCGAACTCGATTTCGTTCTGCTCGTAGTAGAACTCGTCATCGGTGAAGTTCCCGACTTCGGAGTGCCCGTACTTGATAAGTCCGCCTGCTTCGGCAATGGCCATTAAGGCATCCTTCCTGAGCTGTCCGAACTTGGTGAAAGGACCGTCTTCGTGGTATCCTCTCTGGTCTACTGCAGGAAAGTCCATGTCAACTGCTTCCTTGTCACAGATGACGTAGTACTCGAGCTCGCCCATTGCCTGGAGGTCGTAGCCGGTCTTTTCGTTAAGGACCTGGCGGGCCTTCTTCAGAACATTTGCGGGGTCGCTTGCGAGGGGATTTCCGTCTTTGTCGAAGTAGGAGCAGAGGATGTCAAGGGTCGGGATTTCTTCGAACGGGTTCACAAAAGCTGTGCGGTACTTGGGGACGACGTAGAGGTCGCTTGAACCGGCTTCGATGTAGGAAAAGAGGCTGGACCCGTCCACCCTTTCTCCGGTGGAAAGGAGGTTGTCAAGGTGCTCTTCGCTGGTGATAACGAAGTTGAGGGCCTTAAGCCTTCCGTCTCCGCCAACATAGCGGAAGTTGAGCATCTTGATGCCGTTTTCTTTGATGAACTTGATGATATCGTCCTTGGTGAATTCTGTTACTGGTTTCTTGAGGTACTGTACCAGTCTGTTCGGGTTGAGTTCTACAGATGATGTTTTCATTATTATCCCTTCTTTTTTGATTAGAATATAAGCAGTATTCAAAGCCTCATTTCAATACTGAATATTCTTCAGGCCGATGGTTCCCACATCGATCAGTTATTTGTGATTCTTGCCTGTAGGAAGTAGTTAACTGCTTGGTGACTATATATACTTTTCATTTTTTACTTTTTAGCAATGATTATCTATAATTATAAGGAAAACAGAAGATGCTTATCTAATATATAAAGATTTAGCAAATAATATATGAAAAAATATTTAGTTGGGGCATGGAATTGGGGAAATGTATTTATGCCAGACCCCTGGAACTAAAAATTTTTATGTATGGAGATTAATTCTCTCGAAGCTTTCCGAATTAGGAATTATATAGGATGCAGTAGTAAATTCTTAGAAGGACATTGCTTGCAGTCCGGCCGAATAACAATTGAAATGACAATTGTATAGTTTGGATGGAATCAGCTCATGTGAAGACATTTCACGTGAAGACATTTCATGTGACACCGGTTAAGGTGAAAACATGGAAAAGCACCGGCTTCCTGCTACATTTCCTTGAATGGCAACCTGAATGCCTCACTGCTTTTTGGCCGGAGTACTGTTCCGGAAAATGGGGGAATAAGATATGGAAAGTTATTACGTACCTGAAATTGCTGATAATGTATTCTGGGTAGGGGCAAAAGACTGGAACCGCCGTCTCTTTGATGCCCTGATCCCTCTTCCGGAGGGCACCAGCTACAATTCGTATCTGGTGAAGGGCACGGAGAAAACCGTTCTTATCGATACCGTGAACCCGGGGTTTGAGAAGGAATTCGTGGAAAAAATCAATAAAGTAACCGAGCTCGAAAAGCTCGACTACCTTATAATGAACCATGCCGAGCCTGACCACTCCAATGCGATCCGTTTCATCATGGAAAGAGCCCCGAAAGCCGTGCTTGTCACCACGAAAAAGGGAATAGGGATGGCCAGGAATTACCATGAGATCCCGGATGAGCGGGTAAAAATCGTTGGGGACGGAGACCTGCTCGAGCTAGGGGGAAAGACCCTCAGGTTTATTGAAGCCCCCTGGCTTCACTGGCCTGAGACCATGTTCACCTATCTTGAAGAAAATAAAATCCTATTCTCCTGCGACTTTTTCGGGGCTCACACCGCCCAGGGCGTTTATGACGAGGACATCGAAGACCTGATACCCATGGCCAAGCGCTATTTCGGAGAGATCATGATGCCTTTCAGTAAGATGGGGGCAAAGGCGCTTGAGAAAATAAAGGACCTTGAAATCCGGGTCATTGCCCCCAGCCACGGGCCAATGTACAAAAACCCTGAAAGGATCCTGGGACCTTACCGGAAATGGACAGCGGGAGAAAGCGAAAAGAAAGCCCTCGTCGTCTACGCCAGCATGTGGGGCTCCACGGAAAAACTGGTTCGGGAAATGGCCGAAACCCTGCTCTCAAAAGGCATTGACGTCCGCCTGTACAACCTTGCAGGCTCAGACCTTGGGGACCTTGCCCGGGAACTCGTGGACAGCCGGGCCGTGGTGCTAGGGAGCCCGACAGTCCTTGGCGGGATGCACCCGCTTGCCCTGCAGGGGGCTTATCTGGTAAAAGCTTTCAAACCACCCATCAAGTATGGGGTTCTTCTCGGCTCCTACGGCTGGGGTGGAGGTGCCCTGAAACAGGCAGCTGAAATGCTGGCCCCGACAAAAATCGAAGTTGTGGGAACGCTCCAGGTGAAAGGGGCTCCGAAAGAAGAGGACCTTAAGGAAGTACAAAGAATAGCCCTGGAACTTGCGGAAAAGATGGAAGAACAATAAGCTGGAAAAAATAGTTGCTCCTCCACTCTTAGGTTGATATTGTTTTTGTTAGTCTGGGAACTGGTTAGTCCGGGAAACCTTTAATTTGCTCTATCTCACCTGACCCGGTAAACCTTTTTTTCCCGCGAAGAGATTTGAAAGCCTCCGCCAGCTTGCCTGGCGGCCCTCTCAAAGAAGTAACAAAAGTAAAAAAGAAATAAAAATTAATGTTCTTTTAGCTGTGTTTAAAATTCTCGGTTTTGTATTTTCTTCTTATTTGGGACATATTTCAGGACTTTTTCCGGTTGTACGTGGTATTGGTCCAGAATTTAGAGCCATCCATTGCTTTTATTCGACTTAACAACATCAACTGAATAGTGCAGGACTGTCTGAATTATTGGTTTATCAGGATATATACAGTCGGTTCCGGCTTCCGATCGGGATAAATCTGAATTTCCCGGGCTTCTATTATATATGATCCCGGATCAGCTTCAAAAAGGCATACAGGGGAATTCCGGCCACAGCACTCCATAAAGGCAGCAAGTACTCTACCCCTTCCACTCCCTCAAGGGCTGCAAGCGCAAAGGCGCCCACTAATGCCGTGGTCTGCGCAGCCCGAACTCTTCCGGGGTCAAGGGGAAGCCCGTTCCGATCGCCTTTTGACTTTATTTTGCGGGAAGCAAGGATGTGCGCCGCAAAGAGGATTGCCGAAATAAGTATGACCAAAAGTAAACCCTGTTCCTGCAAAACTGAGATTTCGCTTAATCCGCTTTCCCATGCCCCGGTTTTCAGCTCCCCGAAGAGTGCAAAAACTGAGATAAGAGCTGCAGCTACTGCGAATGAGAGCTGTTGCTTCTCAGGTTCCGAAAGCCTGCTGTCCAGGAAGAAAGTTGCAGCTGCCACTGCTCCGAAAATCCAGTTTTCCTGAAGGGTAAGCCAGCTTGAAAGCAGCAGTATCGCCAGGGAGTCGAAGCTTTTTGCGGGAAGGCCGGTACTCCGGTTCAAAATCCTGGTTAAAAGGAGAAAGAAAGCTGAGGCAAGCAGTTCGGGTCCGGGAAAATACAGGAATCCGACGCATGCAAAAAAGGCTGCAGCAAAAGCCGAGAGCTCATTGTCAGGGTCAAGTTCCCGGGCAAGCGCCCAGGCAAGAAAAACCGAGACCCCTGACCGGATGCCTGATATTAGCGCCTGTGCAGGTGGGTTTCCCGAAAGAAGCTGAAAGCCGGCACCTGCGAAGATGGCGAAGAGAGTAAGGATAGAAATTGCCCTGTTTGTGGGGTAGTTCTGATCGATTGGGCGGGTAATGGAACTGAACCTGGAAATATCCATCTACTTTAATTACTGGTTGTAAACGTTTAACTGTTCCGTAAGGCTATGTTCAGCTCCGGAATGGAAAATAAGCTTCCTGTTTTTGGGTGTGTTTGCGCATATCAGCACGACGAACTGCAGTCGCTGTCTTTTTCCAGATTTCTTGCGCTCATGCAGATTTCACAGGTCCTTGCTGTGAGGTCTTCCACCCTGTCCCCAATCAGGTCCAGGGCAAGCTTTTCGATCAGTTCTTTTGTCTCGCCCTTAAATTCGATTCTATACCCTCTTTTTCCCGAAATATACTGGGAAACTGCCGAGGGCGCAATCCCCAGGATTTTTGCGGCCTTTGCCTGGGATACTCCCCTGTTTACGAGTTCTATTGCAACACTGGCTCTTATTGCAGGGATGAGGTCCCATACGATTTTCTGACATGGAGTTTCCATTATTTCTCACGGTTTCGACTTAACTATTGTGAACTATTATCTCTTTCTGCATATATAATTTGTCAGGAAAAGGGGGAAGGGCATGAAAAAAATCGTCCTTCTCCATTTGCACTGCTATTTTTCGGCTATTTCTTCTAAGTTGCCTGGCAAAGAAGCTGCGGACTTAACCCCAAAATTTATATATTCACAATTGTTATGTTTTAATCACAATTGTGAAGGTGATACTTTGACTGTCGATAACAGGTATATCTACATGGATAACTCGGCCACGACTGCCTTAAAAAAAGAAGTTGTTACCGAGATGCTTCCTTATCTGACGGAAAACTTCGGTAACCCCTCTTCAATCTATGAGCTCGGGAAAATCTCAAAACGGGCGGTTGAAAAGGCAAGAGAGCAGGTTGCGGGAGCAATCGCTGCGAATGCCGGGGAGATCTTTTTCACGTCCGGGGGCACCGAGGCTGACAACTGGGCAATAAAGGGTGTCGCCTTTGCAAACAGGCAGAAAGGAAAACACATAATCACCTCTTCCATCGAACACCATGCTGTCCTCCACGCCTGTAAATGGCTGGAAGGGGAGGGCTTTGAAGTGAGCTACCTGCCTGTGGACGAGTACGGCCTGGTTTCCCTCGATGCCCTGGAAAAAGCGATCAGGAAAGATACCATCCTGATTTCGGTCATGCTTGCAAACAACGAGATCGGGACAATCCAGCCGGTAGAAGAAGTCGGAAGGCTTGCGGCGGAGAAGGGCATATATTTCCATACCGATGCTGTCCAGGCAATCGGGCACGTCCCCATAGATGTCAGGAAAATGAACGTTGACCTCCTCTCCCTTTCCGGGCACAAGTTCGGGGGGCCCAAAGGCTGCGGAGCCCTCTATGTCCGGAAGGGCACGAAAATAGGAAACCTCCTCCACGGGGGCGCCCAGGAGAATAAGCGCCGGGCAGGAACCGAAAACGTCCCCGGGATCGTGGGGCTCGGGAAGGCTATCGAAATTGCAGGACAGGATTTCGAGGCCAGGAACGGGGCTCTTTTGAAACTTCGAGACCGCCTTATCGAAGGGCTCCTGAAAATCCCAAAAACCCACCTGAACGGGCACCCGGAAAAAAGGCTTCCGAATAATGTGAACGTCGTATTCGAATACATTGAAGGGGAGTCTCTCCTGCTCCTCCTGAACGCCCGGGGGATTTTTGCGTCCACGGGCAGTGCCTGCAACTCCTCTTCCCTTGAGCCATCCCATGTGCTCACAGCCTGCGGGGTGCCGCACGAGATCGTCCACGGTTCGCTCCGCCTGAGCCTAGGGGAAGCAAATACCGAAGAAGAAGTGGACAGGGTGCTGGAACTTTTACCGAAGGCTGTGCAGCAGCTCCGGGACATGTCTCCCCTGACCCCGGAAGAATACCGGACCTGTTGAGGGCTTATCAAAGTGCGGAGGAATTCCAGATCTGCTGAGGATCTATCAAAGTGATATGATTGAGAACGAAAATCTATGGAAGCTGAGGATTTATGGATTACAGTGCAAAGGTAATGGACCATTTTATGAACCCCCGGAACATGGGCAGTATAGAAAATTCTGACGGGATTGGAGAAGTCGGGAACGCAAAATGTGGGGACATAATGAAGATCTTCCTCAAAATCGAGGATGGGGTGATTGTGGACGCAAAGTTCCGGACTTTCGGCTGCGGAGCGGCTGTCGCTTCAAGCAGCATGGCAACGGAACTTATCAGAGGGAAAAACATCGAAGAAGCCTGGGCTCTTTCGAACCGGGCGGTTGCAGAAGCTCTTGACGGACTTCCCCCTATCAAAATGCACTGTTCCATGCTCGCGGAAGAGGCAATCCATGAGGCTATAAATGATTACCGGAGGAAGCAGGGGCTTGAACCCTGGGACGAATGAGCCTTCTCCGTTACTTTTGAAGTGAGAATTATCAGTAAGGGTAAGTTATCACTAAGAAAACTGTCAATTGGTGAGCTGTCAGTTTACGAGTCATTAGTTGATGAGTTGTCGGTTAATGAGTTCTCAGTTGATGAGTTATCGGTTGATGAGTTATCGGTTGATGAGTTATCGGTTGATGAGTTATCGGTTGATGAGTTATCAGTTGATGAGTTATCGGTTGATGAGTTATCAGTTGATGAGTTATCGGTTGATGAGTTATCAGTTGACTAGCTATCAGTTGACTAGCTATCAGTTTTAGGTCTGTCATTTGGCGAGCTATAAGCTGGCGAGTTCTCGCGTGAAAAAAGGTAAAAATTATGGAAAACGATTCGATAATAGCGGAAATAAGCAGACTCAAAAAAGAAAGAAATGCAATTATCCTCTCACATTACTACACCCGAAGAGAGGTGCAGGAAGTTGCGGATTTTGTGGGAGATTCCTTTTCCCTTTGCAGGAAAGCTGTTGATTCGGAAGCCGATGTTATCGTATTTGCAGGGGTCCATTTTATGGCAGAGTCCGCTTCAATTCTCTGTCCCGACAAGCTGGTCCTTTTACCTGTGCCGGATGCGGGCTGTCCCATGGCGGATATGGTCGATGCCCCTTCCCTGAGGGCTGAAAAGGCAAAACATCCTGAGGCTGCGGTGGTTTGCTATGTAAACAGTTCCGCGGCCGTAAAGGCGGAATCCGATATTTGCTGTACGTCTTCAAACGCGGTAAACGTGGTAAATTCCCTTGAAAACCGGGAAATCCTTTTTGTGCCCGATAAGAACCTGGGAGCTTACGTGGCCCTTCATACCGACAAAAAGGTGTGGCTCTGGGAAGGTTTTTGCCATGTCCACCATAATATAGGGGCATCCGAAGTCGAAGAATTGCAAAAGGCGCATCCGGGCGCAAAGTTCCTCGCCCACCCCGAATGCAGGTCCGAAGTTCTGGACCTTGCAGACCACATTTGCAGCACCTCGGGCATAATCCGGGAGGTCGAAAGTTCGGGAGCCGGGGAGTTCATCATCGGGACTGAAAGGGAGCTGTATAAGAAATTAAAAGCCGAGTTCCCTGAAAAACAGTTCTACCATGCCTCAAGGTCCGCTGTTTGCTATAACATGAAGAAGCTCACACTTGAAGCTATTTTGAACAGCCTTGAGCACATGGAGTATGAGGTTTCCGTTCCGGAACACATAAGGGTGAAAGCAAAAAGAGCTCTTGACAGGATGCTTGAGGTCCCCTGAGCTATTGTGGACAGGAGAGCGGGAGAAACTTCCGTCCTTTTAAGCCCGTCCCCGGGAACCATTCTAAATCCGGATGATATAAAGTACCTCTGCCAGCTTGCCTGGCGGCTCTCTCAAAAAATAGTGGTGCTAAAAAAAGTAAAAAAGAAATAATAATTAATGTTCTTTTAGTTACCTTTAAAATTCCCGGTTTTGCCTTTTCTTCTTTTTTATCCTTTTAAACTTTTGTTTTGTAAAGGCCGGTCTCCTTCGTCGCCCGTGGACAAGAACGACGTGATGCGACCATTTATGGTTGTATGGGGACATATTTCAGGACTTTATCCGGTTGTACGGGGTTGGGATTTAAGATTTCGAGCCGGTCCTCTCAAAAAAATTATCATGTATTGTTGAATAACCGGAATTTTGAGGCTCTCTCCCTGAACCCTCTATTTTTATCGGTCCTGCCGTGGTTCTGCCGTATTTCCTCTTCTGGCGTAAACTATTTATGTAATCATCACAATTGTGATGATTGTTCACAATTGTGAATATGATGCTTGAAAAATCACGGAAAAAAATCCTTGAGTATGCCAGAATGGCAGAGTGGTTATGCATCCGGCTGCAGACCGGAGTATGTGAGTTCGATTCTCACTTCTGGCTTTTAACCGTTGGAGGTAGAGTAGAAAAATGGTCAACCAGGACCCCAGAATACAAAGAACCTTCGAGGCCTTATTTGCCCTGGAGGACATAAGAGAGATTTTCAGGGGTGCTTTGCCTTCGGGGCTTAATCAGTCCGAAGATCAGGCATTCCAGAAAAAGCTGGCAGAGTTGAAGGAGGTAATCGGGGGGCTTGAAACCGGAACACCCGTTTCCGGTCCCCTGAGCCTTCCCGGGAACCTCCCTGTAAGGGACAGGGAAGAGGCCTGTATCAATGTCCAGCCTATCCAGGCCGCCGGCCGGCTTACGGTCGAGGCCAGAAAAGCTCTTATTGCTTACGGGGACGGCTACTCTACCTGTGACTCCTGTAAGAAACCTTTCAGGCTGGATAAGATAAAGGAACAGGGAATTTCGGATTTCCACGGGGAACTCGCAGAGTTCCTGAACATGGACCAGGCCCGTGTGATCCCGGGAGCCAGAAGAGGGTTCCAGGCGGTCATTTCGTCCCTGCTTGAAAAGGGCGATATCGCTGTTGTCTCGTCACTTGCCCATTACACGGAATTCCTTTCCGTGGAACATGCAGGCGGGATCGTAAAAGAGGTTCCCCTGAACGAAAAGAACATTATCACGGCGGATGCAACCGCGGAAAAGATCGAGGCCGTGATCCGGGAAACCGGTAAGATTCCGAAAATCACCATAATAGACCACTTTGATTACCAGTTTGCAAATGAGCACGAGGTAAAGGAAATCGCCAGGGTATCCCACGACTATGATATCCCCCTGCTCTACAACGGGGCCTATACCGTTGGAGTGATGCCTGTTGACGGCAAAGCTCTGGGAGCCGATTTCGTGGTGGGTTCCGGGCATAAGAGCATGGCAGCGGTTGCCCCTTCGGGTGTGCTTGCAACCACGGAAGAATGGGCTCCCCTGGTCTTTCGGACAACTCAAATGAAAGGGGACCTCACAGGCCGCCGTTTCGGCATAAAGGAAGTAGAGATGCTCGGATGTACCCTTATGGGCGGAACGCTGTTTTCAATGATGGCGTCTTTCCCGGCTGTCCGGGAACGGGTAAAGCACTGGGATGAAGAGCTCCGCAAATCCAACTACCTGATAGACCGGATACTTTCGATTTCCGGCAGTCAGGTCCTCTCGGAATACCCACGGAAACATGCCCTTAGCAAGGTGGATACCACCGGCAGTTTCGATAAGGTTGCACAGGCCCATAAAAAGAAGGGTTTTTTCCTGAGCAGCGAACTTGCAAAACAGGGAATCAAAGGCATTTTCCCGGGGGCTACGAAAGCCTGGAAACTGAGCACTTACGGGCTTACCTGGGACCAGGTAAAATATTTCGGTGATTCCCTTGTCGGGATTGCTGAAAAATACGATCTGGAAATTCTGGATGAACACGCGGCCTGAATGCAGCCGCCCGGAAAAATCGGGGAATTCGTGCGGGAAATGCGGGGATAAGTTTCTCCCACCACCCCACCACCACCATCCCCAACTCTAATACACGTTTTCCCGTTTTTCCGGTTATTCCATATTTTTGAATCCGGGTGAAAAAATATATGAAAATTATTGCCATTCATGTGGATTATGCTAGATACAGGGTTAAGAAAAAGACCCCAATCGCCGAACCTATAGATAGGGTCGAAGACTCCATGGAAGAAGGTGTTTTGCTCATGTGTTGCGTGGAGAAAGCCGATGAGGATGACCCGGGTTACGTCATCGGAAATGCAAGTGAAGGAGTCCTCAAGCGCCTTAATATGCTGAAAGCAAAAAAGGTTATGATCTATCCTTATGCCCACCTCTCAAATGATTTGAGCAGCCCTGAAATCGCAGTCGAAGTGCTCAAGGGGCTTGAAAAATCCCTCAAAGCCATGGATATCGAGGTCAAGAGGGCAGCTTTCGGGTGGTACAAAGAACTTGAGAGCAGGAGCAAGGGACACCCCCTCTCGGATCTCTCAATGAGCATCTGCGCCTGCCAGGAGGGGAACTGTCCGCTATCTCCCTGTCAAAGCCCTATTGAAAGCAAAGCTTCCCCATCTCCCTGTCAAAAGCCTATTGAACACAAAGACTCCTTTTCTCCACCACAGGCAAGTTAAAAAATCCCTATTTCAGCCTTTTTTAATTCAGGCTCTTTTTTATCCAGACTTTTTTCACTCAGGCACTTTTTATCCAGTCTTTTTTTCATCCAGTCTTTTTTCGCTCAGGCATTTTTCCGGATCTCAGGGACACTTTGTTGCTTGCTTTTGTTTATGATTTTGTCTCCTCAGTTCTCCAGTTTTCGCTTTATATCTCCTGTTTTTTCAGAAACAGTGTTTCCTCTGGTATATAATTGCTTGAATTTCAAATGTAGTTTCCATAAAAAGTGATTTTTCTCACAGGTCCGGGACCGAAATTTCTGGGGATATGGGGGTCTGTTTGTGGAAGGGGAACCGGAATTAAAGCGTGAATTGAGCCTGGTAGAGGTTACGCTCACCGGGGTGGGCAGCATCCTTGGAGCCGGGATTTACGTGCTCGTGGGAAAGGCCTCCGGGCTTGCAGGCAACCTGGTATGGCTTTCTTTTTTGTTTGCAGGGACTGCAGCGTCCCTTTCTGCCCTGAGTTATATGGAACTTACTTCGATGTACCCCAGGGCGGGGGCAGAATATGAATTTGTCAGGAGGGCTTTCGGGGAAAAGATAGGGCTTCTTGTGGGCCTGCTGATCATTTACGTGGTGGTTATCACGGCTTCTGCGGTTGCCCTGGGTTTTGGGGGTTACTACAGTTCCCTTTTCGGGACAGAAAACCTGGTGGGGGCGGTCGGGGTGCTGGTGGTCCTTGGGTTTGTTATGTTTTACGGGATCAAGGAATCGGCCCGGCTTGCAATCCTCATCACGCTGATCGAGTTTTCGGGGCTGCTGATAATAATCTATGTGGGGATTCCTTTCCTGGGATCGGTGGATTATTTTGAGATGACAAGTTTTGCCGGAGTATTTGAAGCCTCAGCCCTCATCTTTTTTGCTTTCCTGGGCTTTGAAGACATTGTAAGGCTTGCCCAGGAGACAAAGGACGCTGAAAAGACAACCCCGAAAGCCCTGGTTCTTGCAATCTTTATCACTGTCATCCTTTATGTCTGCGTGGCAGTGGCTGCGGTAAGCGTACTTGACTACGGGACTCTCGGGGTTTCAAGGGCGCCTCTAGCCGAAATTGCCGCCGTAGTCCTGGGGGGTGAAGCCTTTGTCCTCCTTTCCTGGATTGCCCTTTTTTCCACGGTAAATACCGTGCTGGTCGTGATGCTGGGGGGTTCGAGAATCGTCTACGGCATGGCAGCTTCCGGTTCCTTACCCGGCATCCTTTCCCGGGTCCACCCTTCCCGCGGAACTCCCTGGATTTCTATCTTCGGCGTCGTGGGGTTTTCAATCCTATTCGTGTTCCTGAGAGACATTGCAACCGTTGCAAACATTTCGAACTTCATGATCTTCATCGTATTCATCATGGTCAACCTCTCCCTTATCAAGCTCCGTTACACCGAACCCGAGAAAAGGCGGCCTTTCAGGATCCCTCTCAGTATAGGGAAGTTTCCGATTCCTCCTGCCCTCGGAGCCCTCTCGGCCCTCTTCCTTTTTACCCAGCTAAGTGCCATGGTTATGGCCTACGGTTTTGCTCTTGTGGGCATCGGTGTTGTACTGGTGTTCCTGAAAACCAGAAAGGAAAATAGGACCTTAAAGCAGGAGTAATTCATGTGTATGGGGTTTAACTCGAAGAAAATTTGACGGTGTTGAAAATTATTCCACCTTTATAATATTCAATGGAATAATATATTTCAATACTCGTATTGAATTTGATGCGATTATGATATATATTCATAGTTACTTATAAAAAATCACAGATTGAGAGTTAAAGGGTTTCCTCTCAATCTCCTGGGTTGGATCATTGGTAGGAGCCGGAAAGTGGGAACATCGGGCTCCTATCCACCACTTTTCTAACAATTTTGTCTTTGACGGCCTGTTTTGTGTAATGTTTTCATTTAAAATAAAGCTTGTGAGTGATCCTCAAAAAATTTGTATTTTTCAAGGGTTTTCTTTCGCACTTGTTTTTGGCCATACAGCAAATTCTATTTGCTAAAATACCGCACAACAATTCTATTTGCTAAAATACCGTGATCTATTCCGGCTATGCTGAGTTCCTGGACCCGGGGTATACTACGTAGCAGCTTTTCTTCCGAAAACATCAGCTGTTTTAAATATTAATTAATTTGAAATGTCAGGGGAGCTCATTTGCTACCCCGAGCCAATAAGGGGAATTAAACATGTTTTTTACAATTAGAGTAATTTTAAGAAATATATAAGGATTTAAAATGTCATATAGACAATATAATCATATTTAAAGCAATTATAACACACTTATTTCAAAATATAATGAATTATAATGGATATATATTGAATTAAAGGTTTTAAAATCGTAATAAATCATTATAATTAATTTTATATACCTCAAATGCTAATTAAATTGATTTATACCCATATAATTTCAAATAAGTGGTTATAAATCGATTAAAATCGATTTAAAGCGCTAATATACTAAAAATTACAAATCAGTTTAAAGGTGGCAAAGGAGCAGATATGAGAAAAGAGCCTTATGAGTTTCCGCTGGATGAATTTATTTCGGGGGAAGAATTCAAAAAGATCAAAAAATTTTCACGGGATAAAGAAACTCCGTTCCTTATCGTGGATCTGCAGAAGATAGAGCGGATGTACGATGAAATAATAGAGCATATGCCTTTCGTAAAAATTCATTATGCTGTAAAGGCAAACCCCCTGGATGAGGTAGTCCTTTCCCTGAAAAACAAAGGGTCCAACTTTGATGTGGCAACGGTCTACGAACTTGACCAGCTGCTGAGTCTCGGAGTGGAACCGGAGAAGATAAGCTACGGGAACACGATTAAAAAGGAAAAGGATATCGCCTATGCCTTTGAAAAAGGGGTCAGACTTTTTGCTACGGATTCGGAAAGCGACATGAAGAAGCTTTCAAAATATGCCCCGGGGTCCAGGGTCTTTTTCCGGATCCTCACGGAAAGCGACGGAGCGGACTGGCCTCTTTCCCGGAAATTCGGGGCACACCCTGACCTGATTTACAAAATGATTCTGAAGGCTGAAAAACTGGGGCTTGAACCTTGCGGGCTTTCCTTCCACGTGGGTTCCCAGCAAAGGGATATAGGGCAGTGGGACAGTGCAATTGCCAAGTGCAAATACCTTTTCGAGGCCGCAGCCTCAAAGGGCATCAAACTTAAGATGATTAACCTGGGCGGAGGTTTCCCGGCAAAATATCTCTCCCCGACCAATGACCTTGAGACCTATGCCAGGGAAATCCACCGTTTCTTATCCGAGGACTTCGGGGAGGAGCTGCCTGAGATCCTTATCGAGCCGGGCCGCTCCCTGACTGCCGATGCCGGTATTATCGTAAGTGAAGTCGTAATGGTCTCCAAAAAAGCCAGGTTCAACCAGTACAGATGGGTCTTCCTTGACGTCGGGAAGTTCGGGGGCTTAATCGAAACCCTTGACGAGTGCATCAAATACCCCATCTACTGTGAAAAGAAGGGCTGTGCCGAAGAGGTAATCCTGGCAGGTCCCACCTGCGATAGTATGGACATACTCTATGAAGACCACAAATATTCCTTCCCCCATACCCTGAAAGAGGGCAACAGAGTCTATATCTTCACCACCGGCGCCTATACCCAGAGCTACAGTTCCGTAAGTTTCAACGGGTTCCCACCTCTCAAGGCGTATGTAATTTGAAGGGAGACAAGCTTCCCTTTTTATTTTTCATTCCTGCCCAGTTTCTATTTCATCCCCGTTTCCCATTCCTGTTTCAGGTTTTATTTCATCCTGTTTCAGGTTTTATTTCATCCTGTTTCAGGTTCTGCTTCATTCCGGAGATCTCCGGCTGAAATTTCAATGGCGTTGAAAAATACAAGGCTGGGGAAAAAATAAAGCCGACTTAACATTTTTTAGCATCGCTAAAATAGTAATAAGAATTAAATATTTCAGTAGCGCCAAATAATTTTGATCGATTATGATATATATGGACAAGTCCTTATAAAAAAGCTGTAGATTGAGAGTTTAAGGGTTTCCTCTCAATCTCGTGGGGTTGGATCATTGATAGGGGGACGCCGGACGGGAACCGGCCCCTATCAATCACTTCTAGCTATTGATCACTTGATATTGATCATTTTAGCTGTTGATCGCTTATAGCTATCAAACACTTGTGAAAACTCAAAAACTTAGTGAATACTTTTTGCGTCGAACTTCTGTTTTTTGTAATGTCCTGTTTCTTAATAAAGCTTATGAGCGGATTTTAAAAATTAAAAAAAGTTCACAGTGTAGCGGTTTAACGGGTTTTGTTCACATTTTTCTCTATTTTGCATGCGGGTTCTTTGAAAATAGGGTGAAAGGCATAGCCTTTTCAAAAAAGATTGGTTTGGGGCCAAAGTTTTTTAATTCCCCTCAAGTCTCCGGGTGATTTTGGGGGCTATTTGCGGCCGATCCCGGAATAAAACGGAAGAATCGGTTCACTTGCCCTTTTTCGTCTCTTTTTTCGTCTTTGAGATCCCTGCAAGGAAGAGCAGTCCCGTGAGAACTCCTGCCATCAGATAGGAGATATTCGAAAAGCCCTCGCTTTTCCCGGTCTCCCGGGTCTTTTCTTCTGCAGGCACATTTCCTTCCCAGAACTCATCCTGGACGGAAGCCCCTGACACACTTATTGCCCCGTCCTTTTCTGCTGCCGTATTTTCCCCCGGATGGATGGTAAGGCTTCCCTGCCTGGGAGGGTTGGGGCCTTCACTAATCCCCTGCCCTGCGGGACTCAGGGTTACCTTCTTTGCCGAACTGCCGACCTTCACTTCATAGTCCCCTGCAGGCAAGGATTCGGTGTAATATGTATAGCTGAATATCCCGTCGGACCCTGTAGTCACCCTTTGCAAGGCGCTGATCTTCAGCTTCACGGTTGTAGCTTCCCTTTCCGCATACCCTCCTACATTAAACTGGTAATTCCCCGGAGGGATCCCTGTATGGGACACGGTGGCTGTCCCGTCCCTTGCTATGGAACTGTTCGTCTTCCAGAAAAGCATTTTCCAGCCCACGTTCAGGTCCTCTACCCCTTCTGCCCTGACAGTGACCTGGTTGTTGAAATCCAGGATTTCAATCCCATCAAGTTCGTAACTGTACTCTCTAAGGTAGACCGGAACTGTTTTTTCAAAAGAAACCAGAATCCCGACTTCCTCTCCGGGCTCAGCGTTCCCCCTAATCTTCAGGCCATCTCCTACAGCCGGATTTTCAGGGATTACTTCCCAGCCGCCGACTTCCCCCGCAGCAGGCTGGATAATAAGTCCCAAAAATATGAGAAGTAAAACTAAAAGTATACTACGTGACACATTTCCCCCACTCTTAAATGTCTATGACCCTAACTTTTTTGACGTTGATTTCTTTGACGCTACGGTAACCTCTAGTGTTTCTTTGCGCCTCAAATTCACGTTTTTGCATCTCCTCATTTTTCAGATCGTTTTTTTCAGTTCAAACTCTCCCGGAAATATTTTGGGCTTCAAAGTACTTATACTTTTTATTTTTTTGAATCTATCTATTTTCCATTTTTCACTTAGTTGACAAGCAAACTCCGGATAAAAAGCACTTTATCAGAACAAAACGGTGTGAGATTAAAAGAAATCATGAAATAAAAAGAAACAGAAGTTGAAGGGCAGACCCTCCAACTTTTCCTGTCCTTCGACCAACATTTGGCTTCTACTACTTTGGCTTCAAATTTTGCTTCAAATTTGGCTTGTCAAGTTAGATCCAGCCTTTTTCCGTCCAGTAGTCGCAGTTGTGCGTCCATTGTTCTTTATTGGCAAGGATGACATACTTGAACTGTCCTCTCCAGGCTTCGTGTGCAGCTTCCTGTTCAGGGTATGGTCTCTTCTCCTTTATCGCTCCAACAAGGTCTTTGCCCATTTCATGCGATTTGTCAATTGCTGCTTCCATTGCCGAGGGGCCCTCCGCCATTGAGCAGCCCACTCCTCCGGTGAAATTGCCTCCGCAGTGCATCATATAATTATTCATGATGTCAAGGACAAAATCGATCTCCCCGCTCCCTGCAGTTGTCAGGGAAAAACCGTACTTTCCGTCAAAGAGCTGCTCGTGGACTACGAGAGGACATCTGTCGAAAAGGGTCTTGAGCTGGGCTGTCACATTTGTTATGTAATTGGGGCTGCTCAGGATTATTCCGTCCGCGTCCAGAAGTTTTTCAATTACGATCTGGTAGTCGTCTTTTATTGAACATACGCCGGTTTCATGGCAGGAGTTGCATGCAGTGCAGTATTTGATTTTTAACTTTGCAACGTCGATGGTTTCGACTTCGGCTCCTGCCTCTGAAGCTCCGGCAAGGGCTGCGTCCAGCAATTTTAAAGTGCTGCTGTTTTTGCCTCTCGGGCTTGATGATATTCCGATTATTTTCATGTTTTCTCCTCTATGCATTTTTTCCTTTCTATTTTGGCATGAAAGTACCCATGTACTTTCATTTCTTTGTGCCTGTTATTCAACGAATTTCATATGCGTTTTTCTCTCTGAATTTTTACAAAATAACAGTACTGGATTCAATTAAAACTTTATTGTACTTACTTATTGGAAAAATTACAAAATATGAAACTGAACTTCTCCATTGCGGTTTTGGATCCCCGCACCTGCCCATAAAATCATAGAGGTTGCAAAAAGTGATTCAGGGTTAAGATTGAAGCTTATTAAATCAGAAGACAGCCCACTTCTTAAAAAATTCCGGGTACAGATTGAGAAGTGCTCTCTGACTACAGGAGCCAAAAGAGAAACTGCAATGATGGCACTTTTGTGGACCTCTTTTTAATCTCCTTTAATTCATATCGCATTAACTATATGAACAATTGAACAATAAGTCTCAGGAGAATGGGTCCATAAATTCTATCGTCTGACTAAACTCTTATGGCTTAATCTGGATTTCGTTTTTCAACGAGTCGAATATTTTCTCAATAGAATCCTTTTCTCGATATATTTGCAATGCTTTCTCAAGTGTCAAACCCTTATTTGATTTTAGACAAAAAATTCTTCTTTTCTATTATTATCGATCTTTTTAGGAGTTCTATTGGTTACTTATCGCTAGGCTTTAGAACTTAGTCTTGAAAGAGTATTCAATCTCAGGTGATTCATTTTTCACTATGAATTTTTTTCTGTTTTTTATGGGAGTTACAGTCAGGTTTTCTTTCACAATTTGAAACCCTCCGGGATTTCCAGTTTCACCTGATCAGCTTTTTCGTCGGACATCCAGCGAAATTGAAAATCGCTCAACGTAGGTACGATTATTCGATCGGCTCGACATTCATTGAAATATCTCGTATACACCTATAGGTTATCGTTGCGTTGACAGTTCCTCCAAGACTAAAATCGCCTTGTATGTCTAAACCCATAACGTTAGTAATCCCCAGCACATTCCCAATACGACCCTGGGCTAATTGTTGTATAGCTGCTCCGATTTCAGTCGCTATTTGATTATGAATCGTTGCCTCTTGGGATAATCCAGCTTGTACGTCCTCTCTAATGTTGATTGTTTTTGTATAGATGGCATCATGAAGTTCCGCCAGAATCCCGATGTTTATTCCTCGTGTGCCTTCTGGAACCCGCACGGCAGGAGTGCGCCTGTCCGGCAAAATGAGGAATGATGGGACAAACTCTTCTACAGGTATGGAGATATCTGGTATTGCCTCCGGCAGCTCATACGTCAAGGTTCTACTTCTTATCGACGGATCAACGTGGTAAAAGATCTTACAGCGAAAATGATAAGTGCCAGAACAGAGTGGAATGAGCTGAGTAGAGGTCGTAGGGTCTCCGTAACGTACACGGTTCTCCCATCTAATCAGCTCTCCGACTGCTGGGTCAGTAGCTGAAAAGGAGTAGTCACCTGGAAAAACATTTCTATCTAAATCTTGGGTCAAGAGATAACTGGCGATTCTACATTCCGACTCTGATGGTGTCTCGCTTCTAGGTGCACTTCCAATTTCTTCAACCATCCTTCGTCTCGATTCCCGTATTTGTGCATTCCCTTCCTCGCGTGACATCGATCCATCAGCAACTGCATCCTCAACCACGTTGTCAACCACCCTCATCCAATCATTCATTGATTGGGGGCTTTCTCTTCTGGGCGTGGTTGTACTGGTTGTTCTTCTCTCCCTTCCTGATGCCTGCTCGCTACGCTCAAGTATTTTTTGGGCTCTTTGACGCGCCTGTACGAGACTCACAGCACCTTCCGCCAGTTCTTGTAGAAGGTCTGAGAGTTCACTAACAGCCGACATATCACGGAAAATATTGGGTGTACGGAGTACCTCTAGAGCAGCTACCAAGCCCGTAGGATCAGGGATGCTTGGCGGGTTGACGATATTGACGACAGGTGAGGGCATCGTCGTTGGTGTTCCTTCGGGTGGCTTCACAACTTCATGCTCCCCAGCTTCAACCGGCGCAATCTCCGGCGGTTTTGGGCAGGGAGATTCAGTCCAATCCCAATAGCGAGTTATATCGCGTTCTTCGCAAGCGTTGCAATGTGAGAGCTTTGCCTCTGCAAAAATACCTCGCGTTGGCAGTGAAATTATTTTCTCGGTATGTATTGATCGTCTTTCGATCTCTTGGTCGGATGCGAATTCATCAGCAAGAGACGTGACCATTAGTGGAAAAGCAACATAATCGCCACTAACCCCTACGATACGATTCTCTATTAGATCGATTAGACGGCCTTCAATCATATCTCCATTAAGATTTGGAAGTTCTAGCTCTAAACGATAGCGTTCAAAGGCTAGAGCACGTTCTTCAGGGTCTTGAGCAAGCCAAATTGCACGGCTGTAATATAATTTGTTGTAGTTTAAGTGCTGGAGTAGCCCCTCTTTACAGCAATACTCATCTCCAGTCAGTAAATCTGCTGGGGAAGATGGACCTAATTCAGTTGCAGGAAAATAAAATTCTCTATCATCACGAGTAAACGTTGTGTTCACATCTTCATCAATAATCATCCATGTTTGTTCTCCATGCGATGTGTATATCTGAAGGTGAGTTAAATCCCATGTATCAAAATCACTACTTAATACTCTAACTTTTATCTCAGCAATTCGTCCCCATCGAATTCTATCTGCAGGTCTTAATGTAAATATATCCTCTTGGTTCTGTGAAAAAGCAGGCTTAGCTTCTGGTATTGTTCCAGTATCTGGCATTGTCCCACCGCCTACTCGTACTTCATCACTAGCATATCCTCTTAATTCAGCCGAATCTACACGATAAAGGGATAGTGTAGCTAGATTCTCAGCTGTTCGAACCCAATAATAGTCACCTTCATGATGAAGCAAAACTTCTTGGCTTCTACCTTCCGTAACTAACCACACGGCTACTGGTATTTTTTCACCTAATCCAGATTCTCCAGTCGTAAAACGAGCTACAATCGTGTCAATCTCCCAATCTGAAGGGGGTATCGCGGGTGGGCGACGTGTAAAATTCGCTCGCTCACATAGAAACTTCTCTATTGCAGCAAAGCCGCACTCCAACGCTGGATCAAGAAGGCTCTCTCTTAGTATGCGACGGTAATAAAAGGCTGTGTCTTCCGTAAAGCGATTGAATAAGGAGCGAGAGAATTGGGAGTCATGAATGTCGTTAATGTACGAGTATTTCACGAAGATGACATCGCGTTTATCAACGAGGCGTACGGTCACAAGGTAATGCTGTAACACTTGGTAATAGAGTACAGTCAGCGCATGGCAGTGATTGTTATTCGTAACTGTGCGTGTTTGAATTACCTCTTTCTCAGCCTGTGATGCTTGAACCACCACTGTGCTATTTAGCCTCCTCATAACCGAAGTAGCTTGTGAGATACTGTCGGAAACTCTCTGTGTTGTATCTGCCGCCAGTTTGCGTTTTCCCTGTGTACCGGACAGCGCACCACCAATCGCACTAGTAATTCCGAAATCAATAAGTTTCCACGAACCTGCAGCCGCTCCAGCCGCTCCAGTCATGAAAGACCCTCCGAACTGTGTTTCGCGGAGGGATGCTCTTACAGCTTCCTCAATGTCACGCTCGCGACGTTGGATGTGGCTTAGTTGTTCGGCGACTGACGTATCTTCAGTACGAACAGTCTCGTCCTGACGTTGCCAGTCAACAATGGCGATATCGGTCGATTCACAGGGGGCTAGAGGCAGACTGTAGAGAATGCTCCCGAGTCCATGTCCCACTGGCTACCAAGCGATTTCGTACTCGAGCATAACGCCGAGCCGATAACAGTGCTTTTCTTTAAACTCGGTGCTGTGTTCGCATTCAGCTGGGTCTGCGAATTCTAGCGTCTCAGGGGCTCTATTATCTCTTATGAGTTCCACAAATCGGAAGGTGCGGTCTGCCTGGCGGCTGTGTAGTAATTCTTCACAACCACCTTCACCAAGCTTAAGCGGCTCGTTGGCAGTAAATGAGGATGGTGATAGATTCCAGTCAGTGGGATCAGGATCAGGAATTGAAGGTAGGGTAGGCCCTTTATAGTGAGTTGGGATTTTCTCCTCTGACAGCTGTATGGTTACAATTGCTGGTTCATTCTTGGCATCTATGACTGGGAATGCGTCAACTTGTAGCTCAAGATCATCATTTGGACGGAGCCATAAATGCTCAAGATGAGGATTATGGGCAAACTTTCCAACATTAAAAGATAAATAGCCGTAACGATCAGATTCGAGGAATGCGATTGGAGCTTCTTGGGTTTCATTCGTTTTGCTATTTACCAGTTCAGCCACTATTTTGACGGGCACACCGGGAGCCGGCTTAGCAGAACCTTTTGCAAGAACGAAAACGCGTATATGCTCCGTTCGATTAGAATACTCCTTTTCGAGAGTCAGGCTACTTCTTTCCGAATTGATCATTGTTCATCCCCCTTTTCATAAATCAGTAGCTTCCACATGAAAAGCGTCAATGTCTGAGAGTTCGTTGATCAAACTATTGCCCAGAACATCGCTCCCACTTGCAAGAGCCAGACCCGATGTTGCTGAAAGTAAAAGGATTGAAATAAGTACTGTCTTCAGATTTAATTTGTGGTTCAAACTATACCCCCGTTAGGTTCAAGAAAATTCATTCAGAGAATTATTTCAGATTCTAAAACCCCTTGTCTCAATAACTACAACGTCATTGAGTTATAAAAATATAATTATTAATATCAAAAAATTTAATTTTTAAGCCAAGTGTGTTGAAATTAATTAGTTGTTTATTTAAATTTATGAAGACTTAAATGTGCATAGACTATTGAAAAATAACTTGAACTACATAAAACCTGCTTTCGACAGGCATTTTGTATTTTCTGACTTGCCAGATAAAATATCGGCATTAATCGACTTACAAAGGCTGACCAGTGATCAAGAACTGTCTGTGAGAGTCTACGCAAATCACTCTCTTGGAAAAGTTTCTATATCTCAAGCATCTCCGGCAAAAAAAGATGAAGATTACAAAGGGGAATTGGAAAAAACAATTGAGTTTTTTGAAAAAGAAGAAAGGAGTCACCCATTGAACAGTTTAATCCAAATTCTCAATCGGAAAATTCATCGTCCAATTTTGGTGCAGAATAGTACCCTTCGGGGTGGAAGGCGGATAACTGGATAAATAAACTTCAATTATATCGTTAGTATTTTATATTATTACTCACATATAATAGAATGGTTCACCGGGGAGATAAGCTGCAAAATGGGGTGAATTCAGGAAGGTTTCAAACCCGATCCAGAAATCTACTTCATTGATGTCTTCATAGACATGCAGACTGTTAAATGGAGCAAATTCAGGACGGATTCAAACCCGATCCCGTATCAATACTTCATTGGCGTGCAGACTGTTAAATGGAGTAAGTTCAGGATGGTTGCAAACCTGATCCCGAAATCTACTTCATTGGTGCAAGCGAGCCCTTGTGAACCACCTTACCAGCTTGTTTTCTTAACGCTTAAGCCCATAGCTACTGTTTTCTCATCTTTTCTGCTTTTCCCATCTTTTCTGCTTTACCCATCTTTAGTTTCTGAGCTCAGCTTTTCGTTCCTGCTGTGAACGCAATTTTATTGCCTCCAGAATTTCGTGCCCTGAGAACAAGAAAGTATTAGTGTCGTCATTTCAAAAGAAGAGTATCAATAAATGAAAGAAGGGCTCTGTAGAAATTTTGTATACAGCTTTAAATGGCCTGGTTTTTGTTACCGGGTTTACTAATGATTCCAATTATGGGAATTTTCTTTCTTAATATCGGCAACTAGGACCCTCAAAGCTTGCGAAGCAAGCGGCCCTTCCTGAAATTTCAGAAAAAAAGCGACAGCAAAATAAAATACAATTATTGGCTTTTAGTTGTATTCAACTCACTTCACGTCATATTCTGATTTTTTAGTTATCCATACATATTTTTTTGGGAACATCTATACTATTTTTAGTCATTTTAATGCATCTTCTGGAAAAGCCGGTCGTCTTCGACGACCGGTGAGAATGCCAGTACCTATAAAGCAAGTCGAAAAAAGATTTCGGGAAAAGCTGAACAGGGGAATTACAGCTAAACCTTTACTGGTTGATTTAGATAGGTTTTCTACAAAGCCGAAAGAAGGGATATATGTAAAGCTGCGAAAACAACTTAACTGTTTGGTTTGAGAATCAAAAAGAAGGAAGATACACTTCGCACTTTATATAAGAGCTTAAAAGAAGCTCGAAAAAGTACAAAGAAGACCATGGGCTTGCATCAGAATCCGATGTAAAGGACTATCTGACCGCTGAGCAGAAAGAGGAAATATATGACCTCCAAATCACCACTACAGGCTTAATAAAGGCGGGAATTGAATATCAAGAAAGAAAATCCCTTTTGAAGAAGCGAGATCAAAATTTACCACTTCGGTTGGCAACGCCCTGTATTGAACAGAAACAAAAGAGTAAAATGACCTAATTAATTCAGTTCTGCAGACTCGTGATTAGCAATTTGAAAAATGAAGCAGTCTCTTCCCAAAAACAAGGATTCCAGAAATAGCAAATTTTAATAAGTTTAGTGCGAGGGAAGGGAGTCGAACCCTTGAACCCCTGCGGGAATGGATCTTGAGCCCATCGCCTTTAACCACTCGGCAACCCTCGCGCAATTGATTCATTTTTCGGTCTAAATATTCTCCAGGCATTTCCGAATTAATTATATCCTGGGCCTGTAACCGTTGACTGCCTGGTTACTCCCGCTTATGGATGAGTACCAATATGGTAACGATGAAACTACCATATAAAGCTAATCCTGTAAACAGGACAGATACAACGTCCGGGAGCCTACAGAAAAAGCAAAGTTTTCTCCCGGAACCGGATTGGGGAAAGGCGCTCTCTTATGAAAAACTCCTTTCCGGGAACTCTGTCCACTATAAACTCGGGGCACAGGCTTAAAGGTCCCCGGAATATTTCTCCCCGGAATTGTTTGTTTTTTCTCCCGAACTGTTTACCAGTACCCAGTCGAGGTACTCCTGCTCCCCTCCGATCTCCCAGAACTCGATAGCGGGCAGTTCATACGTATGGAGGGCTTTTACAAGCTTGCAGATCTCATCAAAGCGGGAAGAGTCAGTTTTAACGATCATTGCAATTTCGGAATCATCCTCAATTTTGCCTTCCCAGGTGTAGACCGATGATATGGGAAACATGTTCACACAGGCTGCAAGTTTCTTTGAGACCAGCGCTCTGGCAATGGTAGAAGCGTTCTTCATGTCCCCAGTTGTTATGTATACGATTCCCTGCATCTTACCCGGAACCTCCGGAAACATTAACAATTTAAATGATGTTATTGTTTAACGATTTCAAGCCAATAAGTAATTCCAGCTAAATCACTTCAAACCAACAATTTCAAACCAACAATTTCAAGCCAATAAGTAATTCCAGCTAAATCACTTCAAGCTAATATTAATTCAAGCCAATAAGTAATTTAGGCTAATAGAAAGTGTTATACCTTGTGATAAATTATAAATGGTAATTACGAAAAATGGGCTTTGTACGGGAAAGCAGGCATGAGTATTTATATATTGATTTTAATATAATTACTCAGATTTAGATATGACATGTTTTGTTTGATTGCTATTTGGCCCTCTGACTTTTCTGCACTGTCTCAAGATTTGGCCTATAACATAATATAATAAAACGTTTTATTTGCTTTAAGTTCCGAATAATTCGATTCATACCCAAGATCATTTCATATTCTCGGAGAATTTCTTTGAGTGGCACAAGCATTGCAATAAGCATATTCATACTGTACTGGTTCCTTGTCTCTATCCTGGACAGGCGGGGAATTCTGGAAAAATACAATATAAGCACCTTCGGTCCGCTGCCCATCCTTATGATCAGGACCACAAAAGGACTCAAACTGCTTGACATCCTGGCCCGCCCCAAATTCTACTGGCGGGTTTTTGCAAACCTCGGGATCTGGCTTATGTTTGTGGGCATGATCGCCATGTTCCTGGTAATCGCGCTCTCGGACTTTGCGCTGTACACGTCTTTCCTGAACAACAACGTCCCGGAACCGGGCAAGTACAATGCCGCCAGGAATATCCTGCTTATCCCCGGCCTAAACGAGTTTATCCCCTTTACCTGGGGGGTTATTGCGCTAATCGTCACTCTCGTGGTGCATGAGTTTTCCCACGCAATCCTCTGCCGGGTGGAAGGCATCCGGGTCAAGTCCATGGGAATCCTGCTTGCCCTTGTGCCTATCGGAGGTTTTGCGGAACCCGATGAAGAACAACTTTTCGGCAAAAAAGAAAAGCCAGTAGAAGAAAACGAACTTCCTCTTACTGCCTCGATTGATGAAATAGAAGAATGGGAACGGCAGGAAGAGCAAAGGAAAAGGGAAATACCTCTCAAAGTCAAAGAACAAAAACCTGCTCTGGAGCCTGAAAAAATTGCAACCCGGACCCAGCGGTCCAGAATCCTGGCTGCCGGGGTAATGGCAAATTTCTGTGTTGCCTTCATCGCTTTACTGCTCTTCTTCGGGCCCGTGCTCGGGGCAATCGCTCCCCTGAGTGATGCCATGGTCCTGAGTGTAAACGAAAGTTCCCCTGCTGACCTTGCAGGAATCCGGGAGGATATGGTAATTACCCGGATAGATGATACCAACATCACCAACGCCATGGACGTCCTTTACTACCTGGAAACCGTTGAGTCCGGGGACATAATACAAATCCATGCCCTGGAAGACGGAGTAGTTTCGGTGTATGAGATCGAAGCTTCCGAACTGGCCGACGGCCACATCAATGGGGTGCCGATTGGAGGGGTTGTGGAAGAAAGCCCTGCCGAAGCCGCCGGTTTCGAGGAAGGGATGACCATGATCCGGCTCGATGACACGGAGATGCAAGACGTTGCCGATTTTGTAAATTTCATGGAAAATTCTCAGGCCAACCAGACCATCCGGGCAGAACTGCTTCCCCCTGCAAACTACACGGGAGCCCTGACGGAAAACGGCACGGTTGTACTTGATGTTAAACTGGCTCCCCATTCCATTGACAGTGAGCGTGGGTTCCTGGGAGTTATGTACGGAATGGACGGGATTGTCGAATGCCCGATGCTCGGCGTTTCCCTGTGGATGCCCCAATCAAAATACTATCTTGAAGCCCTCAAACAGATCCCCTCCCTGCTCACAGGACTTGCTGGCTGGCTGATCCTCTTCGGGCTTCCCATCTACGGGTTTGCTGGGGAAGGGTTCCGCGGCTTTTCGGGCACCATTGCCCAGTTCTACCAGCCCGTGGGCTGGGCCGAACCCCTGGGAGTCGGCATCTTCTGGATTGCCAATACCCTGCTCTGGATAGGCTGGCTGAACTTCTATGTGGGACTCTTCAACTGCCTGCCCGCGGTACCCCTGGACGGGGGTCACGTGTTCAAGGACTACACCTACTCCCTCGTGTACCGGATTACAGGAAAGGAAGACGTCTCTGCAAGAGTCTCCAATTCTATTTCAGCAACATTCTCAATGCTGATTCTGTTCTCGTTTATCTTTATGATAATCGGGCCGTTCATAGGGCAGTGGTTGAAATGAAATTAAACGAAATGAAATTTTTCAGTTAATATGCCGGAAACTGCGGTGGAGCTTGGAAATTTCGGGACTGGAAATATCGGGACTGGAAGTTTCGGGGCCTGTTATCCGTAAAGCTCCGGATATTTTATTTTCTTTTTTGAGGTGGCATGTTAACCGGCTTTCACAATAATTATAAGATATCCCCGCTAACTTATAAACAGTAATAATGAAAACAGGGTGTTTGAAAACAGGGTGTATTAATGGCTCTTCCCAGATCCGGTAGACCTGCAGGCAAGGCGAAAGTTCATAAAATAATGAGGAAAAGACCTCATTCAGCTTACAAGATTGCAGCTTTGCTTATGGTAATAATTTATATCATTCTCTTCGAGTACCTGATGGTTCTGGAAGGCCAGCCCGAGAATGCAAACCCGATAACTGCCATCTACTGGGCAACCACTACTATTGCAACGGTAGGTTACGGCGACATTGTCTTTACTTCCCTGGCAGGTCAGCTTTTTTCGGTGCTCGTGCAGGTAGTAGGCATTATCATGATTTCCGGTTTCTTTCTGACATACGTGATTATGCCCTGGCTGGACAGGTCAATCAAGTTCAGGCTTCCCAGGAAGGCCCCCCCCGGTTTGAAAGAGCACATCATCATTTGCGGATACAACCAGCTTGTGGAAACCCTTATAGATGAACTGGCCGCGCAGGATATCCTGTTTGTGATAGTTGACGATGATACGGAACTTATAAGGGAACTCGCCTACAAAGATATCCCCTGCATCCTCGGGGCCCCCAGCGACAAACAGACGCTCCTGAACGCCAATGTCAAAAAGGCCAGGATCCTGATTGCAAACAAGTCCGATGAAAGGAACGCAAATATCGTGCTGACTGCGCGGGAGTTCGAACACCTCCGGATCATTGCCATCGTAGAGGACCGCTCCAACTCCAAATACCTCAGGTATGCAGGAGCCGACACCGTGGTATCTCCCAAGTCCATGTTCGGGCAGTTCATAGGGAGAAAGGCTATGGACAGGCTTGTAAGCAGGGTTACCGGAGCAACCGAAATCTTTGAAGGGGTACACATCACCGAATTTCCCATATACCTGAAAAGCCCCCTTATAGGAAAAACCCTGAAGGACGTTTCCAGCCAGAGGCTTACCGGAGCACGCATTGTTGGGATCTGGATAAGCGGGACCCTGTCCTTTGACCCGAAAGAGGACGATGTGATCCGGGACAATTCCGTTCTCCTGGCCGTGGGAACCCCCGAACAGCTTTCAAAACTGAAAAAACTAACCCATTGAGCCCGTTTCCCTGGCAACGTAACAAAAAAAGTTTATTGTTTCAGAACATAACAGGCAGAGAAAAAACTGCCAATTATAAAGTCAAAGAATGAATCTGATGATTTCGATCTGATAATTTCGATCTGATAATTTCGATCTGATGATTTCGATCTGAAGATTCCGGAGTGAAAAATGGAGCCAAAGGGACATCTGGTCGTGCTGGGATACGGAGACGTCGGAAAGAGCCTCGTAAAGGTGCTCAAGAGCGGACCTTTTCGTTTTGTCGTCGTGGATTCGGATGAAAAGGTCTTCGAATACGCAGATTTCGAGCATATCGTGGGGAACGGAGCCGACGAGGAAGTGCTCATTTCAGCGGGGGTAAAGACGGCATCCTTTATTTTCGTGGCCCTGAACGACGATACGAACGTCATTTTTGCAACCCTGATTGCAAGAAGCCTTAATCCGAACTCAACCATCGTAGCCAGGGCAAACTCCGTAAAGTCCATCGACAAGATCTACAAGGCCGGGGCGGATTACGTAGGGTCCCTTTCCATCGTGGCAGGGCAGATGCTTGCCAAAATGACTGCCAGCTGTGTGGGAAAGTCCTGCAGGATAGATGAAGATATAATGCTCTACGAAGGCATAGAAATCGAAATACATCATGTGGAAAAGGGCTCTCACATGGATAAAAAGTCAATCGGGACCCTGGACCTTGAAAATAAGATCGGATGCACCATAGTAGGCATTGAACGCGGGGGCCTTGCCATGACTGATCTCACTAAGAAGACTTTAATAAGGGCCGGGGACGTGATTGCTGTCGTCGGAAGCAGTAAACAGATTTCAGAGTTTAAGGAAAAATATATTGAATAAGAAGTATAGTATGTAATTTCAGAGGGAACTTTTCAGGAAGAATTTTGAGGGGGACTTTTTCGAAAGAATGTTCAGGGGAACTTTTTAGGAAGAATGTTCAGGGGAACTTTTTAGGGAGAATATATCTGTTATTAGGGCTTATGCAATAAATGGAAACTGAGCTACAGCTAGAAATTGTTTGCAGTCGATGGTCACAGCTAATGATTATTTACAGCTAATGATTATTTACAGCTAATGATTATTTACAGCTAATGATTATTTACAGCTAATGATTATTTACAGCTAATGATTATTTACAGCTAATGATTATTTACAGCTAATGATTATTTGCAGTTAACAATTCGCAGTTAACAATTCGCAGTTAACGATTCACAGTCAAGAATAATGTACAGTTATAAAATTAGTTACCGTTAAAGATGTGATAAAATGGAGAGTTTATCTACCGGGATTGAGGGGCTTGATTTGATGATAGATGGCGGATACCCTAAGGGGAGGAGCGTACTTATTACTGGCCCTCCGGGTTCCGGAAAAACCATTCTCGGGCTGCAATTCTTGCACAGGAGCTGTTCGGAAGGCAAGAAATGTGTTATGATCCTTACCCGGGAACTCACGGAAGACCTCCTCAAGCAGGCAAAAAGCCTGGGGCTCGACCTTGACCCCTTCGTTGAAAACGGGCAGCTTATCATAAAGAACATCTTCGAGGAAAAAATAAACAAGATCAAAAGTTTCTCAAAATTCGGAAAGGGGCTCAGTACGGTAGATGCGGACATTCTTGACCACCTGAGCGGCATGAGCCCTGATGTCGAGGTCGTGGTCCTTGACAACATCGGGGTAATGGCCATTGACCATGATATCAAGGAATTTGCGGACAAGTTCAGCTCAATAAGTATCATCCTTATGAAAAACGGCTGTACGGGCTTCTTCGTCATGGACGAGGATTCCTACGAACTTACCCACAGGCTTACTGGCTACATGGTTGCCGGGCTGATCCGTTTCCTGGTGAAAGAAAACCTTAGTGTCGGGAGGACCAGCCAGTATATTTACGTCCAGAAAATGCGAAACAAGCAGGTGCCGGTAAAATACTCCCTGTATGACATTAGTTCCAGGGGAATTGAAATAATCAACAGCATAAAAGGAACTTTCTGAATAACAGTATAAATAAAAATGATAGAACTTTCCGAATTTCAGAGTATTTTTTCCTTAATTTTTTACCCTGAAAACTGGTTTTCGATCCAAATGCAATGAAGTATCCCAGAGTGCCCCGTCAACTTGCCTGGTGGCACCTCCCAACAAGAAATAAAAAAGAGAAGTGGAAAAAGAGAAGTGAAAAAAGAGAAGTGAAAAAAGAGAAGTGAAAAAAGAGAAGTGAAAAAAGAAAAGTGGAAAAAGAAAAGTGGAAAAAGAGAAGTGGAAAAAGAGAAGTGGAAAAAGAGAAGTGGAAAAAGAGAAGTGGAAAAAGAGAAGTGAAAAAAGAGAAGTGGAAAAAGAAAAGTGAAAAAAGAGAAGTGGAAAAAGAGAAGTGAAAAAAGAGAAGTGAAAAAAGAGAAGTGAAAAAAGAGAAGTGGAAAATAATATTTTTTCAGGCTGTACTTATTTCTGTTTTGTTTGAACCGTTATCGGTTTATCGGCCGCTTTTTTATCAAATTTCCTTTATCCTGAAATAACAGCATTCATTCCGGTTTCCAATGGTTTTATACACTTCGACTCCCCATCTGCCGGGCATTTTCGAGGCAACATTTGAGAAGATCTTTCTTGTGAGGGTACAGAGAATAGGGTTTCTGCGCGCCTGTTCTTTACCCCAGGGACAGGCTATCCCTTCAATTATGCAGGCGGTTCCTTCATCGTCTGTTTTCGAACTGAAATCCCCTCCGAGCTGGTTCATGATATCTTCACAGATTTTCCCTGTGTAGGCAAGGTCCAGGTCTTCCAGATCAAAGGAGTACATATCGATCAGGGTTTTCTGGACCATGCCGGTCATCTGGTTGATCATGATCTTTTTCTCTTCGTAAGAGATTGCCTGAAGAAGAGTGGGAATGATTTCGGTCAGGATGCTCTGAATCCTGTTTTTAACCTCGAGGCTGTCGCGTTCGGCCGCCAGTTTGTCGTGGAGGTCTTTTACCCTGAGCAGGGACTTAACTCTTGTAGTGAGTTCCAGCTTGTTTATGGGCTTCGTAAGAAAATCGTCAGCTCCCACATCGATCCCCCTTATACGGTGCTCAAGTTCCGAGAGGGCCGTAAGCATCAGGACCGGGGTGAACTGGGTCTCACTGTCAGCCTTAAGGAGCCGGCAGACCTCATAGCCGTCCACTTCGGGCATCATGACGTCCAGGAGGACCATGTCAGGTTTTTCTTCCCTGACCTTCCGAAGAGCCTCTTTTCCGCCGTAAGCGGTAATCGTTGTGTAGGGTTCCGATAAAAGGTAAGCTTCCATCAGTTCTACATTGATCTCTTCGTCATCGACAATCAGGATTTTGGGCGTTTTTTCTTCAATCGACAAGTTCTGTCCCTCCAGATTCCCGAATTTTGATCCCCTCGGGTGTAATTTCAAAGACCGACATGTCCGGAGAAATGGGGGTGCTGCGCATTTTGGAAATATTCAGGTAGCGCTCCATTTTTCCAAGGTATGCGTTTTCTTTTACAAGAAGCCGGATTGAGCCGTATGCCGTGTACTCCGCCAGTTGCTGGCTCATGTTGTATGCGGCTTCGTCCATAATCAAAAGAGTTGTGCATCTTTTTTTTCTAAGAAGGTAGTTCATCCCGTCTAGCTGGTCCCGCAATTTTCTCGTGGAAATCCGGAGGGCGAACACCCCGACATTATCAATAACAAGGCATTTCGTGTCTTCGGGTACAAGTTCTACGAGATTTGGGAGTTCGATTTCGAAAGTTTCGGGCTTGAATCCAACCCTGGTCTGCCCGATTCTTTCAGAGCGGTTCTCAAAGATCCGTTCGATGAGAAGCTGCCCGCTTTCGTAGTAAGGCTTGAGGTCGTGACCAAGCAGGCTTGCCTGGTAGAGAATATCCTCGGGAGTTTCCTCCGTTGCTATCATCATACACTTCTTGCCTTCAAGGCAGGACCTGTAAAGAAAATGGATTCCGAAGATAGTTTTCCCGGAACCGGCTACCCCTGTTATAAGGATAACCTTCTCCCCGGGATAGCCCCCGCTCAGCTTCTTATCCAGTTCATCTATACCCGTTGAAAACCTTTCCATTTTCACCCTGACCCTTTATGTTTCTGGGCCCCCGGCCTCTGTCCGGCTTTTGCACCGGATCGAATCGGAAGTCTTTCTGTATGCAGTTGTGTCCCGCTAAAACTGACTTTAAGATTTTAAGAATACTCTATTGATTAAAAGTAAAAATGATCTTCATATTTAATATTGTTGATGTGAATAACATTATATCAATCTTATAAATATTGTTTAATCGTAAAAGATTAACAGCCGCTAGCCTAACCATATGTTACTTCACATATTATATTACACTGCACAGGACATTTTTAGACTGTCGGAGGCAGAAAGTTCGGTATTCTTCAGTTGTAGGTTAAAGTAAATGTTTCTCTCCTACCAGGCATTCTTTCATTTTAAGAGAAAACTTTAATATGGGTTGTTCCTATCACTACTGCTACATTGCGGGCTCGTAGGGTAGCCAGGATATCCTAATGGGCTTCGAAGTAAAGTCTTTTACAAGGAGTAAAGTCTTTTACGAAGATACCCATTGACTCGTGTTCGAATCGCGGCGGGCCCGTTAAGTATTTTTGCTTGAAGTCAGTTTTTTCCTTTACTTCACTGAAGTAAATTTTCTACCAGCTATTCAAACATATTTTTACCAGGTAATTACGTTCCCTCCGTATTTAAGCAATTCCAAAAATTAATTGCAGTTGGGGCAATTAGTAAGTTATTCGGTAAGGTACTAAGTGAGTTATTCGGTAAGTCACTAAGTAAGAGGACCCGTATTATCGAAATTTACTTCCTGAAGATATCCAGGACATGAATTTGAAATTAAATAATATGGAATTTTCACATATGGATCTGAAGCAAGAGCACTCTTTTGAGATAAAATGGATTCGGGGAAACCTGGATCTGGAGGACCCCTACCATATCCGCCGGGAGGTCTTCATGAAAGAGCAGAATGTTCCGGAAGAAGAGGAGATGGATGCCGCAGATGCCGTTTCCTGGCATGTTGTCTTATACGAAAATTCGAAACCTGTGGCTACCGGAAGAATTTTTAAGGACGGTGAGGTGTGGTTGATAGGGCGTATCGCCGTCCTGAAAGAATACAGGGGAAAACAGCTTGGCAAACTGGTTGTGGAAAAGCTGCTTGAAAGAGCCGTCGAGCTGCAGGCAGGAGAGGTCCATGTCCACGCCCAGACCTATGCTGCGGGTTTTTACGAAAAGCTGGGCTTTGCGGCTTACGGGGAAACTTTCATGGAATCGGATATCGAGCATATCGGTATGCTGAAAAAAATGTGAAGCGCCCTAAAACTGTTTAAATTATATATAATTGATACTTACTTATTCCTTAAAATTGAGTCTGTATCATGGGATGGTACAGCATAGATGCGGTTGACAGGGCTTTTTCCCGGACGAGGAAAGCTCTTTTTGAACCTTTTGACTTCTGGAAATGGGCAAAACTTGCGCTCATCATATTTTTTGTAGGCGGTGCAGGCTCCAATTTTGGGGGCAATTACGGAGGCTCGGGGAACAACTACCAGGCGAGTCCCGACGAATTCGAAGATATTTTCCCGGAGATCGACCCCGGGCAGATTGCCGAAGTTTCCGGGATTATTATTGCAGGAATAGTGCTGGTCTTATTACTGGTTCTTGTTTTTTCTTACATCTCCAGTGTCATGGAGTTCGTTTTTGTGGAGTCTCTGGTAAAAAACGAGGTACTCTTCTGGGCTTATTCCAGAAAATTCCTGGGTAAAGGGTTCAATCTCCTGCTCATAAGGTTCGGTATCGGGCTTGTTTTCCTGCTGCTCATTGGGATTGCTGCACTCCCCTTAGTCTCCAAACTGCTTGAAAATACCTCGGATTTTTCCTGGCCTGCCCTGGTAGGCGGATTTATCTGGCTTTTTGCCGTGATTACGGGGCTTGCGATCCTGGGATCGTTTATCAATTCTTTCCTTAACTTTGCAATTCCTCTCTCCATCTATCGGGAAACAGGGATTCTCTCGGCTTTCGGGCTTGCCTTTGGAAATTTCAGGAAAAGCTGGAAAGAGCTACTGGTTTACTGGGTAGTCAGGTTTTTCCTCATGATCGGAATCACAATCTTTGTCGTAATTCTTTCTTTAATTCTCTTTCTAGCTTTCGGGCTGGTATTCCTGATTGTTGACGGAGTCCTGTATTTCCTCTTCTCGGCCCTGGTGTCGGGAACCATGCTCTGGGTGCTTCTAATCCCCTTTGTCCTGCTTGAACTGCTGGTGATCTTTGTGGCAATGCTTTTCCTGGGCGTGCCTTTTGCAGTCTTCATTAAGTACCACATGCTGAGTTTCCTTGAGGCCTGGTACCCCGAATCGGAAATTCCGATGTTTAACGGTTTTTCCAGTTCAGAACCGGAAATCACGGGATTTTAAATTTTTTTAATTTATTTTTCCTTTTTCTTGCTTCTTTTTAATTTTTCCTTCATGTCTCTTTTTCCTTTTTCCGGTATCAATGTTCAGAAGCTCTGTTTTTGTACATTATATTAGCATTGAAATGTAAGTCGTAATATGAAAACACCGGTTTTTTAGAAACACTGAACAAAGGGGTTAAATCATGAAACAGGAATTCATAGAAAAGTACTATTTGGGAAAGGAAGTTGAAATTGACGTTTGTGGGAGAAACACGTATCGTGGAATTGCTGCCGAATGTAAGGACGGGGTACTGAGCCTTAAGTGGAATATAAAAGAAGAAGGCTACACACATATCGATATCGAGAGTATTGCCGCCATTTGGAAAATCCTGAAGTGAAATCAGATCAGCTTAAATGAAATTAGCTTGAGTGAAATCAGCTTGAGTGAAATCAGCTTAAATGAAATATACTTTCTGTTGTTACGGATGTTATTGACCTGAAGCTCGATAGGAACTTCGAAAGAACTTATCCTGCTCAGGATAAATTTCTTTATATTCAAATATTACCTTTGAGTTTCCTTCCTTTGAGTTTCCTTCCTTTGAATTTCCTTCCTTTTTTCGATTTCAGCTTCCTGGATTTTTTCAGGCAAATACTCAAAAAAAGCCCCGAGCCCGGCTGCGCATTTCAAGCTATTAAATACACCCTTTACTGTCGATTTTTTAACCTGGACGCTGTCTTCTTCAAGCTTAACAACTTCCCAGGACTTCCCTGCAAGAGAAAAGCTCTGCCCGGCTCTAATGCAGCCTGGAGAAAGCCGGGCTTCCCCTATTTTTTTGTTTGTCCGGGAGTTCACGACTTCCACAAACCTTTCGAGAGGGATATTGGAATGGAGCGTACCCTCCTCGCCCTGGTTCATGATGAACTCCGAGGCGTAAATTTTCCGGTTTCTGGAGCTTATCAGCCCTGAAGCAAGCAGTTCTTCTATGATGCTTTTCAGGTCTTCGTAGGCACAGAAATTGTTGAATAGCCTGTAAAGGTAGTCTTCATCCACGCCCCAGGGGTTTGAGAACAGGACGGAAAAAATTTGCTGGACTGCGATGGAAAGGTCCGGGACATACACTTTGTTTCCAGGGAAGTTTTCTTTTGCATGGTCCAGAATAAGTTCGAATAAGGGCATTGATTTGCTGTCGCAAAGGAAAAAGACTCTCATTACCCCTGTCGTTTTTCCGGCGCATTCAAGGCCCTGTGCCAATAAAGAAAGGTTCCCTGGAATTTCTGCAAAGACAACGGCGTCGATGTCCCCAACGCCGATTCCGGAATCCGGGGTAACTGTCGAAACGCAAACGGCTCTTTCGGAATTTTTGACAAAGTTCTCCACTTCTTCCCGCTCAGACCCTGAAAGCTCCCCGTGGAGGACGGCCAGGTAGGCGGCTGCCGTTGAAAGGTTCCGGAACTTTTTCAGCAGGGATCCGACTTCTTCGGTTTTCTCCCTGCTGCCGCAAAAAACAAGGATTTTTTTTATGTTTTCCTTCCCTGCAAGCTCTAAGATTTCCTCGAATGAAGCTGCATAAGTCTCCTTTATCTCCCTCTCTTCTTCCACCCGGATTACCTGAAAATCGTCCATGTACCGTTCCCCGACCTGTACCGCGTTTCCGACAGGGGCTGAAAGGGCGTAGACGGAAAACTTTCCTGCAATTTCCCTTAAGCGTTCCAGGAGGAGGCGGACCTGGTCTCCCCGGCATCCCCCATCGATACCGTGGACCCCATCAAGGACCACAGCCCGTACCCTCTCCAGCCCTTCCGGATACCTGCAGAGCAGGGAGTCCAGGGCTTCGGGGGTCGTTATCAGGAAGTCAGGGGGGTTATCCGCATTTATAAAGACCCTATACGCTGTTTTTTTAGATACCCTCAGGCCGGGCCTGGCAAGCTGTTCACGGAGCCTGTCAAATATTTCATTTGCCTGCGCCCGGGTAGGGGTGAGGTAAAGCACAGCCAGCCCATTTCTCTTTTCTTCGAGGACAGTTTCGCACAACGGAGCAAGCACAGCTTCGGAAATCCCCTCTGTTTCCGGAGCCGCGATGACCGCATTTTTTCCCTCAAACACGGTCTTAATAACCATTTTCCGGACAGGAGATAAGGGCGCAGACCGGCTAAAAAAGGTGTACCAGGTCCTTTTCAGGAGCCTTTTTATATCCTGGTTTTCATCCCCTGTTTTTACCCTTTCTTCATATTCGGCTCGCTCATTTCCTTCTTTCTCACTCATACTCAGGGCTTCCGGAATTATTTATAGGGCTTTTTTTGCATTTCAGATTCATTTGAATCTTTCATCGGAACCGCTGTCCGGGCGATAACGCATGAGGTCCAGCCCTTCCACCGCAGCCTTGACGAAGTTTCGGGGCCTGTCAAGCGGGAGGTAAGAGTAAAGGTTTTTTTCAGACGAATAACCGTAGGCTTCGGAGTAGATTTTTTCTATATTTCCGAGCAGGGTTTGCAGGGATGGTTCGTCCAGGGTTTCAAGTTCTATCCGGCCCATGGAACCAAAGAGAGAGGATATTTTCGAAAACTGTTCCATGGATTCAAGCATTTCGGGCACGAATGAAAAGATCAGTTTCAGGTCAGATTCCCTCTCCCAGAGGTACGGGACAGGCTGCTGCGTCATTTTGCTGTAGATCAGGCCGCTTTTCTTTCCCAGGATGTCAGCGTCCTGGGTGTCGTCTATCAGGGACTCGTCTGAATTGCTCAGCAGGACAAGACCCCTGAGGGTGTTGAGGGCCTTGTCGAACTGGTAATCCGTATACCAGTAAGGGTCAACCGTCTCGGCTTCGTCGAAAAGGATGAGGACCCCTTCCAGCCCCAGGATGTGCTTTGCAGCCCAGCTTAAGCCGTTGAGCAGGTTGGAGTAAAGATTTGCCGCAGTCTGGTGTTTCTGGAGGACGGGAAAACCTGCAGGCCCTTCCCTCCTGCCTTCGATCCATTCGAAAAGCCACTCCCGATCCTTCCCTTCCTGCCAGGCCTCCTGCATTTTGCCAAGGTAGGGATGGCTACTGATCTTTTCTACTTCAGGACTTTCACTTTCGTTCAGGAGGGTAAGGAATGCCCTGAAATCCCTCAAAGCCCCGTTTTCCCTGAAACAGAAATTGTTTACAAAGCTTTCATACAGCTGGTGAGGCTTGTGGAAAGGAGTCTCCTGAGCATCGATTTCGATCCTGGCAACCCCCCAGTTTTTCCTGAGCGCCGTTTCCGAGAGCATCTCAAGGAAATGAGTCTTTCCACTTCCGTATTCCCCTATGACCTGCAGGGATCCTCTTCCTGAATCGAGCCAGCTACAGGCTTCAAGGAATTCTTTCTCCCTGCCCACTGAATACTTTTCAACACAGGAAAGAGGCACACCTCCAAGCCTTAGCGCCTCAATTATCCTGCGGGCTGCAATTCTCGGTTTGACATCCTCTCCGGGAGCGTTTCCATTCCCGGGACCCGGGACTTCCGCTTTAAGCTCGGCAGCATTTTGTTCAATTACCGGAGATTCGAGTTCAGAAGATTCAAGTTCAGAAGATTCGAGTTCAGAAGATTCGAGTTCTGGAGTTTCAAGTTCTGGAGATTCAAGTTCTGGAGATTCGAGTTCAGAAGATTCAAGTTCTGGAGATTCGAGTTCAGAAGATTCGAGTTCTGGAGTTTCAAGTTCTGGAGTTTCAAGTTCTGGAGTTTCAAGTTCTGGAGTTTCAAGTTCTGGAGTTTCAAGTTCTGGAGATTCGAGTTCAGAAGATTCGAGTTCTGGAAGTTCGTTTACCTCCCCGGTAAGTTCAGCAATTGATTTCAGAAGTGTTTCAGTACCTATTCCAGCAGAAGTCATAGGAGTTACAGGAACAGCAGATTTGGATGCCACATGTTCGGACTCTACAGGTTCAAGTGCTGTGGGTTCAGAGACTACAAGTTCAGAAACAGTAGATTCAGATTCCAAAGGTTCAGAAACAGAAGATTTGGATGCCACATATTCGGACTCTACAGGTTCAAGTGCTGTAGGTTCAGAGACTACAAGTTCAGAAACAGCAGATTCGGATTCCAAAGGTTCAGAAACAGAAGATTTGGATGCCACATATTCGGACTCTACAGGTTCAAGTGCTGTAGGTTCAGAGACTACAAGTTCAGAAACAGCAGATTCGGATTCCAAAGGTTCAGAGGCTACAAGTTCAGAAACAGCAGATTCAGAAACAGCAGATTCAATATCTGGTTCCGTGGTTATTTCGGGAGAAGCACGACTTATTTCTTTATCTGTCTCTGTATCTTCTTCTGTTTCACCAATTTGTTCGTATTTCTGCTTTTCATCCGAAGTAATCGAATTTATGGTAGCCAGCAAATTAGAGATTCCTGTCGAATCCTTATTTATTTCCGCTTCAGAAGTTTCTGCAGGAGTTGAAGTTGCTGAAGGTTCGGTCTTTTGCGCAGGGCCTGGTACTTCCCCTGAGAAGGAAACGTTCGGAACTGGACCTTCTGGAGCCCTTTCGTCCTCTAAAGGCTCAGGGGTTTTCAGCAAATTCAGAATTTCGTCAAGAGGCGAAGATTTTTCCAGGGCAGCCCCTTGCGAGTCCGTTAAATCAGCTGTTTTTCCGGAATTCGGGGATGCCGGATTGGAGGGGACTTCCAGCTGGTTTATCAGTTCTCCGGTGTGTGTTACTTCCGGAAGTTCAGGGATCTTCAAAATATCCGAGATTTCTATCGGATCCATTTTTACGGGAGCCGGGCTTTCAACCGGAGCAAGCACCTCCAATACGGCTTTTTCCTCAGCAGGCTCCTTTACCCCTTCAGGTTCGGGTTTATCCAGTTGATTTGAGACTTTCAGCAGGTCGAAGATTACGGGGACTGCAGGGGTTTGTGTTGCTTTCGGTGTTTTCTTTAAGGCGGGGGTTTTTGTCAGATCAGAGATTTTGGTAAGATCAGAGACTTCAGTCGGATCAGAAGTTTTAGTCGAATCGGGGGTTTTTGCCAGATCCGGGGCATCCATTGAATCCGGAAGACTGATTGAGGAAAGGGTTTTAATGTCAAGGGCAGCTCTGGGAGGAGGGCTGATTTTTTCAACCCTGCGGCCTTCGGAAGACAGAAGACTTGTCTCCTCAGGCAGGGATAAGGGCAGGGCTTCGACTGTGTCAATTACCTTTTCAGGGGGTTTGCTGCTTTTCAGCCTCTCCTTTGCTTTCCCGGTTTCTTTTGTTTTCCTTTCGGCTTCTGCTTTTGAAGAGCCTCCAAAAATCCGGCGGCTCAATTTACTCAAAATTTCAGTGAATTTTCCAAATTTAGGGAGTCTAAGTCCTAAAAAACTTTTTCCGGTCACGGCACCACCTGGGGGAGTAATTTGAAAATAAATACTGGGAATTAATATTGGGAATTAATATTGGGAATTAATATTGGGAATTAATATTGGGAATTAATATTGGGAATTAATATTGAAAATCGAGGATTTGAATAAAAAGCAAAGAGTATAATATATTAAATTTATTTAATGCTTAATAGAAGTTACGCACTTGGGAAGTAAAAACAAGCACATGAGACCTTACCAATAAAATAATTATTTAGATAGTTTGGAGTCTCATCCCACTGTTTTTTGTTTCAACTGCGTAAGTCCTTGCTTAAATTTTTATCAGGTTTTCTCCGCCCCCTTCACATTTTCCATACTGTTTGCTTTCAGGGCATGGAAGGAAGGGACAATCAGCTGGACAAAGAGGCGGTTGTATGCGATTTCTCCGTAGCTTTCCTGGTCGGCTTTTTCAGCAACTTCCCTGATCGTGGCTTCCAGTTCGGCCTCATCGAATTTCACTTCGTGGGCGATTTCGTAGATCCTGGCAAGCTTTGCCCCGATTTCGGTCAGGAGGTCCACGGGGTCTTTTGAGAGGTTTTCAAGGTCGATCTTGACTCCCGTGGGGTTGATTTCCCCTTCAAAGGTGGTCGAGAGGCGCTGGTTGAGGGCTTCGTAGACATTTGTCCTGCCTTCCAGGAAGCTCTCGTCAGGCACGGCATAGAAGACCATGGTTCCTTTCAGGGCACCCCGGCTGCAGGCATCCACCAGTTCCCTGAGGTTCTGGAGGAGGGTGCTGCGTTCCCTTGTGCTCATGCTGGGAGTCTGTTCGGCTTCGTCCAGCAGTACTATAAGCCCCGAATACCCGGTTTTCAGGACAAACTGGACAAGGCAGCGCAGCATCTTGAAGGCGCTTGACCTGTCGATTTTCTCGTATATGTGCAGCTCGTTCAGGAGGTTTGCGGAGGGGTTTTCTCCTTTGAGCCACTGCACGATGAGGTCGAAAAGTTCTTCGTCTCCCTCATAAAGGGCCATGAAAGCTTTTTTTATCGCGTTCTGGAAACTCGTGCTTTCAAAGGGGCCAAGTCCCCTGAGGTAGTTTTCCACCTCCTCTCCCGGACGGTAGGGGGGGACCAGGGGTAAATTCTCAATGGTCTCAATGTACCACTTTCTCAGGACCGCCTCTATCCCTTTTTCAGGCTCATTCAGAAGGGCGGCTGCTTCCTGGGGGAAGATCAAATTAGAAACAATGGCCCTGTACACCTCTTCCAGCTTGTGGAAGGGCACGGAATTGGCACTCAGCTCGATGTAAGAAGTGATGTAATTGTGTTCCCAGGCCCTCCCGAGTACATTGTACAGGAAATGGGTCTTACCCCCTCCGTAGGCTCCCACGACCATTTTGAAGGAGCTCCCACCGTATTTTATGTAGTCTTTCAGGTACTCGGCTTCGATCGTTTCCATGTACCTGTCCAGGCCCGCCGTGAAAAACTGGTATCCGTAAAGGGGAGGCTGCCCGGTCCCCCCAACCTCGTTTATGATCCGCTTTGCCAGGGTCCTGTCGAGATTTTCAAATTCGATTTCACCAGACATTTTTCCTCTCCCTTGCTCTGTCACTCCGTTTCGCTTAACGTATTATTGTAAATCGAATTGCATCAAATTGCATCAAACCGTGCCAGCCGTATCAAATCTAATCATAATAATCTCATGAATAGTGTCAGCTGTATCAAATCGCATCAAATCGTGCCAGTTGTATCAAATCATATCACAATCGTGTCAGCCGTATCACTTTAATTCCCTGAACTTTACCTGGGATATTGACTCGCCCAGGCCTTTTCCGGACTGCGGGGGGATCCAGAGGAAAGCTGATTTTCGTTTTGTTTCCGCTCTCCTTGCCGTTATGAGCCTGAGTTCGAAACCTTCAAGCCTCCGCTTTCTCAAGCGTGAGAGGTCATAGCTGAACATGATCCGGCTGTATTCACCGTAGTATTTTTTCAGGGGGTTTTCCCTGAACTTTTTATCCTGAATGACAAAAGAGTACGCAGAAATGATCTCGGAAACCGGGATTTCTTCATCAAAATTCTTATTCTCCCGGAGCAGGCAGACCCTGTAGGCTTCCAGCAGGTTGTTCAGGAACTCGTCGTCATCGAATTCCCTGCCGCTTATGGTTTCGTCCCATTCCAGCAGCTTTGCCGCAGTCAGGTCCGGGCTGGCTTTAACCGTATCAATCCTCTCGAATTCGGGCCCGTAGTAGATGTCTACCTTGTTCGCATCCAGCTTTACCACAAACGTGTACATCGAGGTCCTGAGCCGCGGGTAATGGCCTTCCAGAGAAAAACCTTGATCCTTCAGGTTTTCAGCCAGTTTTCGTCCGAAATCCGCCTTTACAAGGGCTTCGAGACTTGAAATCTCAGCCCTGTATGCTTTAAGTTCCGAATTTATCCTGCCCTTAAAAACAGGGTCGAACAGGCAGTTTTCCAGGTACCTGTCCATTTTCTTCACTTCGTCTTTCAGGATGCTCAAACGTCTGGAAGGGTTCTCTTCCTCTTTCCCGATTTTTCTCAGGGCCAGCCTCATGTTTTTTGCCAGAGTTGCCTGGCTCCCGAGTTGTTTTATTATGTCTTCCATTCAAACCCTCGCGTCCTGCTCTCGTAGCAAGGTATTTTATACGGAGTACATAAATCTGCCTATATTTTTATCCGAAGTTAATAATTCTACCCAATTTATAATAATTTATTATGCAATGTTCGGATTTTTCCGGAGATATTCCTCGACTTTCGCAAAAAAATGGTCTGAGTTATAACAATAAAGCAGACACGAATTTTAATAAAAAGGATTGAGGATCTTTAGCCATGCGCACCTGGTTAACCTCTTACGTATCTCCTATCTATTGGTAAAAGTTTCATCAAAGTTCAGTAAAAAACACTTTGAAACATCCATTTCAGGCTCATCTGCGGGGTGGCAGCAGGTTCCTTTTCCAGGTTTCTATAATAAAGCTTAAATTGAGTGCAGTAATTACTGAATAAACTGCACTGACTGCCCGGACTTGATAGCCGGACCTGATGAGCCAAATCATAAGTAAATTGTGCGAGGAATAGGAAGCTTGCATGCTCCGAAACGAGCAGGTTTACTTCAACAATTAACTCCATTGATTGACCTTATCGATTAACTTTGTCGATTAACCTCATCGGTTAACCTTATCGATCCACCTTATAGATTAACCACGCTGGTCAACTTTATCAATCAACCTTATCTTTCACAGGGAGACCCCCACATGATAAAAGAAATTACTGCCAAGTATGATGCAGGACAAATCGAACAAAAGGTAACGCAATTCTGGGAAGACAGCGATGCGTACCGTAAGACCCGGGAACACCGCAAGCCCGGAAAAAAGCTCTTCTTCGTAGACGGCCCACCTTACACCACAGGGCACATTCACCTGGGGACTGCCTGGAACAAGATTATCAAGGACTCCATTCTCCGCTATTATTCCATGAATAACCGCAACATCATGGAGCGGCCGGGCTGGGACATGCACGGACTGCCCATCGAGGTCAAGGTCGAAGAGGTGCTAGGTTTCAAGTCCAAGAAGGACATCGAGAGTTTCGGGGTAGGGAACTTCATCGGAAAATGCAAGGAATTCGCTATCACCCAGAAGGAGGCTATGACAGAGCAGTTCGAGCGCCTCGGGACCTGGCTCTTGTGGGAAGACCCCTACATGACCCTAAAAGACGAGTACATCGAGGCCGCCTGGTGGACTCTCAAACAGGCCCAGGACAAGGACCTCCTGGATGTGGGCAAGCGTGTAGTCAACTGGTGCCCCCGCTGCGAAACCGCAATTGCCGACTCCGAGGTGGAGTATGATGACCGGACTGACCCTTCCATTTATGTCAAGTTCAAGGTCAAGGGGGAAGAAAACACCTTCATCGTGATCTGGACCACAACCCCCTGGACCATCCCCTCGAACATCGCCGTTGCAGTTCACCCGTCCTTTGAATACGCAAAATTCCGGGCAGTCCGGCAGGACGGAAAGGAAGAAGTCCTGATCGCCGCAACCCCCCTCATCGAAAACGTGCTCAAGAAGGGCAGGTACACAGATTACGAGGTCCTTGAGACCATGCTCGGGGAAGACGTTGCAGGGCTTGAGTACGAAAGCCCGCTCGGGGACCTGGTGCCGGTCCAGAAAGAGTTCAAACATAACGTCTATGAGGCTGAGTACGTAACCGCAGAAAATACCGGTTGTGTGCACATCGCCCCGGGGCACGGGATGGACGACTTTGCCGTGGGGATCAAGAACAAGCTGCCCATTTTCTGTCCGGTTGGCCCTAACGGTTCCTACACCGAGGAAGCAGGCAGCTACGCAGGCCAGAACATCCGGGAGGCAAACCCCGGGATCATCAACGACCTGAATGAGCGCGACCGCCTCCTTGCCGAAGAGACGATTACCCACAGGTACGGGCACTGCTGGCGCTGCAAGACCCCGATCATCTACCTGGCAACCGAACAGTGGTTCCTTAAAATTACCGATCTCAAGGAAAAAATGCTCGAGGAAATCGATGCCGTGGACTGGTATCCCGACTGGGCAGGCTCAGCCCGTTTCAGGACCTGGGTGGAAGGCGCACGGGACTGGTGTATCTCCAGGCAGCGCTATTGGGGAGTCCCGATTCCAGTCTGGAAATGCCAGAAGTGTAACAGTATCGAGGTCATCGGGACCAAGGAAGAACTAATAGAGAAGTCCTCCAACGCAGGCGGGGAAATCGAGCTGCACCGGCCCTACGTGGACGAAGTGACCATCCCCTGTGAGTGCGGCGGCGAGAAAAAGCGTGTTGAAGACGTCTTTGACGTCTGGTTTGACTCGGCTGTTGCTTCCTGGGCAACCCTGAAGTTCCCGCACAGCAGGGAGGACTTTGACGAATGGTGGCCTGCCGACTTCATTACCGAAGGCCACGACCAGACCCGCGGCTGGTTCTATTCCCAGCTTGGAGCCAGCATGGTGAACTTTGGAAAAGCTCCTTACAAGAGCGTCCTTATGCACGGTTTCACCCTGGACTCCACCGGAAAGAAGATGTCCAAAAGTCTCGGAAATGTTGTCACCCCCCAGGAAGTGATCGACAAGGTCGGAGCCGACACCCTCAGGGCTTACGTGCTCTCAACCAGCGCCCCCTGGGAAGACCTTAAGTTTAACCTGGAAGAAGTGGAAACCGTTCACCGATCCATCAACATCCTCTGGAACGTCTTCAGGTTCCCCCTGCCCTACATGGCCCTGGATAAGTTCGACCCCATGCAGGTCTCCCTGGACTCCGTGAAAGGCGCCCTCAGGGAAGAAGACAAATGGATCCTTTCCAGGCTGCAGTCCCTGATTAAAGCCGTGGACGACGCCATGAGCGGCTACCTGCTCCACAAGGCGGTCAGGGAAATTTTCGAGTTCACCCTGGAAGACCTCTCCCGCTGGTACATCCAGCTCATCAGGCCCAGGACCTGGACCGAAGCCGACGACCCGGACAAGCTTGCAGCCTACCGCGTGCTCTACGAGATCTACGTAACCCTCACAAAACTGATAGCCCCCTTCATGCCCTTCCTGGCCGAGGAGATGTACCAGAACCTTGCCAGGAACGTGGACCCCAAAGCCCTCGAGTCCGTGCACATGTGCGACTGGCCGAAGGTTAACGAGGACCTCCTGGACTCCGAACTTGAAGCCGCAATGGCCACCGCCCGCGCAATCGTGGAAGCCTCCTCGAACGCCCGCCAGAAAGCAGGCAGGAAACTCAGGTGGCCGATTTCCCGGATCGTCCTGAGCCCCGAAAACGAAGAAGCTGCAACAGCGGTCAGCCGTCTCAAATCCGTCCTGATGGACCAGACCAATTCCAAGGACATCGTGCTCACCGCCGTTGGCGAAAGCTGGGACGAACTGGGTCTCGAAGTAATCCCCGACCCCGGCAAGATCGGCCCGGTCTTCAAGAAGGACGCCGGAAAAGTCGTCCCCGCCCTGAAGGAAATCGACGGCGTTTTCCTCAAGAAAGCCTTTGCCGAAGCCGGCGAGTTCGAACTCACCCTTGCCGACGGCTCGGTCGTGACCGTCACCCCCGAAATGGCAAACTTCAACGAAACCCTCCCCGAAGGCGTCGCAAGCGCCAACTCCGATGCAGGCCTCGTCTACGTGGACGCCAACCTTACCCCAGAACTCGAAGCAGAAGGGTTCACCAGGGAAGTAATCCGCAGGGTCCAGGACATGAGGAAGGAACTCGACCTCATTGTTGACGATAACATCATAGCCCTGGTCCAGATCGACGACGACAGGGTCCTTGACCTGGTCGACACCCTTGGCGAACTCCTCGCAGAAGAAGTCCGGGCAAGCGTCCTCGAACTCTCCAACGAAGACGAAATCACCGGAGACCTCGTAAAGGACTGGGAAGTCGAAGGCATTGCCATGAAGATCGGAATCGCAAAGGACCTGGAATCAGACGACTGAAGGAATAAACAACTAACAGAAAAAAATAACAAGGAAAAAAGGAAAACGGAGAGGAGTGATTAATCTGGACTTTGCCGCCTGGGAACCGATATACGAGCGAATCCTTGCTGATTTCGGCTTCGACCGCAGCGGGGACGAAGAGGCAGCCCGGATCCTCTCCGGGATGCTGACCGCTTCAAACACGGCCAGCCTCTCCGAACTTAAAACCACGATTTCCGGAAAACCCGTCCTTGTCTGTGGAAACGCCCCAAAACTCCGGGCTGAACTTTCGGAAATCGACCTTTCCTCTTTTGTAATAATCGCAGCCGACGGAGCCGCTGCCGTCCTGATGGACCTCGGCCGTGTCCCTGAAGTCATCTGCACCGACCTTGACGGCAACTCCGAAGACGACATCGAAAAAGAAATCCTCGCCTGCGAAAAAGGCTCCCTCGTCCTTATCCACGCCCACGGAGACAACACCGATAAGCTTGAAAAATACGTGTCCCGCTTCAAGCGCTTTATAGCCACGACCCAGGCCGAGCCCTTTGACCGCGTCTACAACTTTGGCGGCTTCAGTGATGGGGACCGCTGCGTCTTTGTGGCAAAGGAGTTTGGGGCAGCGAGCATCAAGCTTGCAGGGTTCGATTTTGAAGATCCCGGCGTGAACCCGATTAAGAAGATGAAATTGAAGTGGGCGAAAGAATTGATTGAAGTGTGCGGGATTTGAGAAAAGAGGCTGGGCTTTAACTTTCTGTGTTTGTATTTTTTCGGGGTCGGTTTTTAGCTAATCTTTCAAACTCTTTTCCGGAGCTGCCGGAATACCGTATTCCCGTCGTTTTTGTTCGCGCGAAGCGCGTCTGCCCAAAACTGCCTTGAATTTTGAAATGATGAGAATTATATCTCATCCACGCTTTCCTTCTAGCTGCTTTTTTATCAAGAATGACAAAATTAACAACACTTATATCATAATTTTGAAATATGATGTTATCAAATAGTCATCTCACTCAATTTAGAATAAAAGTAATGAGCTTGGATATGAGGATAGCATGCCCGGATATACAGAAGTCGAAAACCGTATTTTACAAAAATATATTTCAGATCCTAAGTTATCTAACAGCCTTGCTTTGATTCGTGGGGTAATGGAGAGTATCTGGGCAAATGACGCACCAAGAATAGTACAGAATTACACTGACCACGGTATCGAGCACAGTGAAAGAATTGCTTATTTTGTAGAAAAGTTGCTCCAGGTAAATCCCGATGCAGAATTTTCAGAACAAGAAATTTACCTGCTTCTCGCAGGCGTTTATTTGCATGACATCGGGATGCAGTGCGATGTTGTCGAGTATCCTGATGTGAAAAAGAGAGCCGAAAATTTAGGCGCAAAGTTCGGTGTAGCATTCACCGCGGAAACGACAAATGGATATTCGCCAGAAGAGCAGAATGAGATTCGCAAGAACCATCATTACCTCTCCGCAGCCTGGATCGACTACCTGTATGAAAGTAATGATTCGGTGTTATCTCCATGGATCAAAAGTGTACCTGATTATCTCGTAGACGATTTAATGGATGTGTGCAAATTCCATTCCAAGTTGCCAATTGACGATTGTCTGACTTCTTTTATTTGTGACCCAAGAGGTCGCAAAAAATTGGTAGCATCGCTTTTACGTTTTGCAGATGAACTTGATGTAGACAGCAGGCGAGTTAGAATTGAAAGCGTTAAGATATTTTCCATTGCCTCGGATAACAGCGTATACTGGTGGTTACATAACTACACGAAGGTCTTTATTGATTCGAATAAGCTCCTTCTAACAATTAGACTGCATCCTGAAGACTTCAAATTATATGGTTCCCTGGTGCGCGAAGAATTTATCTCCAATTTTAAGAAAAAAAATCAGCCGGTATTGGAAGTATTGATTGAGCATAAAATTCCGTTAGTGATTGATGGTAATTCTGATGTTATAGAATACGCCCGTGCTGAAAAGTTCCCTCCTGAGATAACTGCTGTTTTGGACAAAAAAATACAAGAAAGTGACTTGTCTCCTAATTCTCATATTCAGGTTATTGGTAAAAATTCCGGTTCCGAGCACCCCAAAAATAAAGGGCCAAAGTCAAACGTTCCTTACTCAAGAAATCCTTTTTTCACGGGACGTGAAGAAAAGTTAGAGCAAATCCATGAAGCTCTTCTTTCAAATAAAACAGTAGCTTTATCGCAACCAGTAGCAGTTTGTGGACTAGGTGGTATTGGAAAAACGCAGACTGCAATTGAATATACGTATTGCTACAATGATGAATATAAATTCATTCTTTGGGTAAAAGCAGATTCTGATGATTCAATTATTTCAGATTTTGTTTCGGTTGCAAAAATCTTGGACTTGCCTGTTAAAGATGATTCAGATCAGAACCTGGTTGTCTCTGTTGTAAAGAATTGGTTAAGAACTAATGAAGGTTGGTTATTAGTCCTCGATAATGCTGACGATCCTCAAGTTGTCGAGAATTTTTTACCTCCAAATCCACAGGGTCATATTCTTTTAACTTCAAGAGCTCAAGTTTTTGACAACCTTGGGATTACAAATCCAATTGAAATTGAAAAAATGCTTCCTGAAGAGGCGAAGGATTTTTTCATTAGGCGTACAGGGCGCCAAAATCTCGATGTTTCTGAAATCGATGCGCTCGAAGAACTCATTCAAGAACTTGATTATTTACCATTGGCCATAGAGCAAGCTGGAGCTTATATTCACAGAATGAAAAGTAGCTTTGTTGAGTATCTTTCAAGTTATCGTAAGCGTGGTTTAGAGCTTCTTGAAAAGTCTAAAGTTTCAGCCGGTAAATACTTAAAATCGGTGGCAACTACCTGGTTGTTAAATTTTGAACAAATAGACAAATCCTCAAAAGCTTCGGCAGATATCCTATTTGTAAGTGCTTTTCTCAACTGCAATAAGATTCCATTTGAAATTTTCATTAAGGGATATAGGGAACTGGGCGAAAATCTTTCATCAGCACTTTTTGAAGCCGAGGCCGATCCATTAATTTTCAGAGAAGTTATGGAACCACTTGGACAATTTTCACTTATTTATACTGATTACGATAAAAGTACATATGACATCCACCGCCTCGTACAAACTGTTCTTAAAGTTCAGATGGATGAAAACACACATAAGCTATGGATTGAACGTATTATCAAAGCTGTAAATCGTGCATTTCCTGAAGTTAAGTATGAAAACTGGGAACTTTGTGATAAGCTTCTCCCACATGCACAGACCTGTGCAGAATATATTGAATTATGGGACATAGAGACTGAAGAGGCTGCAGAACTGCTGAATGAAATTAGTAAATACCTGTATGAACGTGCACGTTTCGAAGAATGTGAACTGTTTTTAAATCGTGCTTTAAACATCAGAAAGATTATTTTTGATCCGGATCATCCAGACCTCGCTGAAAGTCTGAATGATTTAGCAGTACTCTACAAGTCCCAGGGCAGATATTCTGATGCCGAACCACTTTACAATCGTGCCCTTGTTATCAGAGAGAAAATTTTGGGTTCAGAACACCCTGACGTAGCAACTTCCCTCAATAATTTAGCATTACTTTACAATTCCCAGGGCAAATATTCTGATGCCGAACCACTTTACAATCGTGCCCTTGCTATCAGAGAGAAAATTTTGGGTTCAGAACACCCTGACGTTGCAACTTCCCTCAATAATTTAGCAGCACTTTACGATACCCAGGGCAGACATTCTGATGCCGAACCACTTTTTAAGCGTGCCCTTGCTATCAAAGAGAAAGTTTTAGGTTCAGAACACCCTGAAGTAGCAACTTCTCTCAATAATTTAGCAGCACTCTACACGTTATGGGGGAAAAACCTCAAAGCTAAAGAATTATTTGTTCGATCAATAAACATTATGGAAAAATCCAAGGGAGAAGACCATCCTGATTTTTTGAGATTGTTAGAAAATTATGCTCAGTTACTGATTAAAATGAGAAAAGGTCGCGAGGCATCAAAAATATTAAAGCGTGTTGAGTATATACGTGCGAAAAATAAGAAGAAATCTTAAAAGAAGATGTCGCAATCCCTCAAATATTGATATTTCAAGCCGTTTGTTTCTGTTTTTTTGATTTTGATTGTTTTATCTCTTCATTTTTATTCTGGGCAGGCCGGGCTTACGCCCGGAACAATACAGACTCGATAAGGCTATTCCGGCTGCTTCGGTTTAAGTTCAGCATCCGCACTTCTTTTCAAAAACCCCTGTTTCATTCCCTTCTCTCAAGTACGAAAACCGCCCCTACCAATGCCACAAGCACCCACAACGAACTAACGAAAGGAGTACTTTCTGATTCAGCACCTGAATCCTCATCGTCTTCTCCCTCAGCCTCCTTGCCTTCAACCCCATCTTCGCCGGTCTCATTTCCTTCCTGCCCAATGAAAGGAGTGTTTTCTGATTCTGTGGCTGTACCTTCTCCTTCTTCTCCTTCTTCCGGCTCGCCTGCAGCACCATCATCGTCCGTCTCATATTCTCCCTGCCATTTCCCCTGCACTTTCAGTTCCTCAATCACGGCATCCCTGTCGGAAACCGGGTGCTTTCCGGGGAAATACACGGACACTTTGAAGAGCCGGTCCTCAAGGTCCAGGTCTTTCAGCATGAGGAGCACTTCTTCATTTTCCTCGAATTCGGGCTGGTCTTCGGTCCAGACGCCTGTGCCGGTTTCGGTTCTCACCTTTATGGTTTCAGAGGGGATCGGGTTGTACAGCCACTCTTCGACGGTAATTGTGACAATCGTGTAATCGTAATGCGGTTCGATGTCGCTGACATTTCCGATTACTATTCGGTCCGAGTTGTTGACCTGGTAGGGGATTTCGGCGGCTATCGGGTCCAGCAGGGCTGCTGCGGGGCTAGCTGTCAGGGAGAGCAGGCAGAGAGCCAGTGTGATAAAAAGAATGGGTGATCGTTTCAGAGTTTTAGGTTTCATAGAATTCTCCGATGCTCCTTCATGGTTAAGGAGGAATTTCCTATCCCTTAATTAGTCCCTAACTTATTTATTGATTTTTTAAGGTGCGATTTCATTTGCAGTTTAGGTTCGTGGCCAGGGAAATGGGCTAAAAAAAGTAAATAAGTAAAAATAAGGTCAAAATTCGGTCAAAGTTAAGTAAAAAATGAGCTTGGGAAGAGCCTGAAAGAGTAAGACAAGTTTCCTGATGTCTGATTTTTGGGATTTACCGTAGATATTACGGGCCAGGACAGGGGTTCTAAAAAGCAAATTAAATATATATTGCTTGTATAATTATTAAAGAGATAAAAAGGAGAGTTAAAACGTGCAGGATGAAATGACTTCAAGGGAACGAGTTCTGGCCATGCTCAAGCGGAAACCTGTAGATAGGGTCCCCGTAATCTCGGGTTCCGCCATGGTTGCGGAATATATTAAGAAAAGCGGGGGAATTTTCCCCGATTATCATCATGATTCGGAAATGATGGTCAATGCTGCGAGTCTGATGCATACGGACGCGGGGGTTGACAATATTGTCATGCCTTTTGGGATGTTTGTGGAATCCATAGCCCTCGGGCTTGAGGTTAAGATGGGAAGGATAGATATCCAGCCTTCTGTCAAAGGATTCTTTGAAACTCCAGAGGAAGTGAACCTTGACCCGGACAAATTCCTGGCAGACCCATACGTCAGAACCACCATCGAAGCTACGGAGTTTGCAAAAGAAAGGTTTCCTGATGCTGCAATTACGCCCTTCCTGGTCGGGCCTGTCACCCTTACGGGATATCTGATGGGGGTTCAGAACCTTGCAAATTTAAGCTGCAAGAGCCTGAATCACGAGGAGGTCATGGACGAAATAATCGAATGGTTTTCCAAAGCCCTGGAAATTAATAAGATCTATGCCAGGGCCTGTATTGAAGCCGGGGCAGACGCACTTTACTATTCCGATGCTTCTGCCTCGCCCAACCTCCTCATCCCGGATTTCTACTACCAGGTGGGCGTACCCGCGGAAATAGAACTCGGGGAATTCATCCACAAGCTGGGATGCCCGTGGGAACTTCATATCTGCGGCGACACAACCCCGATTATCGAGGGTATGGCAGCCACCGGGGCAAACTGTCTTAGTGTCGAACAGGCAGTCAAGATGGAAGAAGTCGTAAAGATCGCAAGGAACGTGCCCGTGGTCGGCAATGTAACTCCTCTCCTGATGATTGACGGTACAGAAGAGCAGATCCGGGAAGAAACGAGAAGAGGACTGGATGGGGGAGCAAAAGCTAGCAAGCTTGGATGCGGTACACCTTCTCTCAGCAGTCCGGAAAGGCTCAAGCAGTGGGTAAAAGCAGTTACCGACTGGTCTGCCGAAAACCTGTGACCTTTCCGGATTAAGTGCTTAACAGTGAACTACCCGAAAAAATACCAGGAAGATACCAAAAAAATAGCGAAAATAACGAAAGTAGCGAAAATAACGAAAACACCAGGAAAAATTAGTTGCAGAGAATTTCATTCAACTTTTTTCTTCTTCCTCTTCTCCCGTGACATGATGGCGTTGGGTAAGGTACTGGAAGGTATAGGGGAAAATGTAAGGGGAAAATGTAAGGGGAAAATGTATTGGAGAAAATAGAGGGTGGAAGGGCGAAAGCGCCTAATAAGGCAAAAAGCAAATCCACTTTCTTTGCCCCGAAAATACCGTACACTAACGGGATTCCAGGGTTAAAAGTGCGCATCTGTGATCACCGCATAACATTGAGGCATTTGTTATACGACGTTTGAGGCATCGATCTGGAAAAATAGATACGGATTGCTTCAAACCTTTACGCTACGCCTTTCCACCGGTTTTTCAGGCATACTTGCCGTTATCTACCACTTTCAAATATACCTATTGCCCAATATTTCCTTTTACCCGTTCTTCGCCCACCTAACGAAACGAACCACTCATTGCCGCCAGGGTGAAGTGATGATCGTTATGACTTAGCGAAGAACTTTTTTGTATTCCCGCAACAGAAATACAAGCCATGCATTTGTAGCTTATTATTATAAATAATTTTTCCAGATATATCTCATGCAGTGGGCTCTTTTCATGCAACCATGGAAATAATTAGAGGGGGGGCTAAAATATAATTACACGGAGTAATATTTTTTAACCAAAGTTGGGCTAAAAAAGTTAATTAAGCAGAGTAAGTTAAGCAGAGTAAGTTAAGCAGAGTAAGTTAAGCAGAGTAAGTTAAACAAAACGGTTATGGGTTAAAGAAGTTCACGAAAAAGGTGGAAGTGAATAGAAGAGTTAGAAAAGAAGTAGATGGTTCGGAAGTGGGCAGGAAAAGCCAGAGGCAAATCTTCATTTCCGATAGTGCTGAACAGCTTTGAGACATCTTGAGCGCTGCACAGCCTTTGAGGCATCGTTAAGAAATGAAATGTGCCTTTGCATAACCTTTCTGTTCTCGCTTCCTCGCCTGGACAGATTCAGAATTTTGCTTCTCTACCACAAAAAGCATCAACTGATGTCCTTATCCTTCTTTTCTGATCCTTCACCCATTACCGGAACAACTCACTCGCCTGCCAGGGTGGAGTGATGAGTAATGTTAGTAAAGGACCTTATGTGTTCCACTTTCGTTAATGGGGGTACAGACCCATGTTACCGGATTAACCATATATATATATTTCCAGTGAGTATAAAAACTTTTTAATTTCAAGTCAATCCGGTAAGAACTCCGGGACCTCATTGACCAGGCCATCTGCAAACGGGCAGGGATGGTTTTTCCGGAAGTTTTTTAGGTTTCTTCACGACTTTGAGCGACGGATGTGTGTCCGGTTTGTCGTTAAGAAGGTTCCGGTCGGCACAGAGGGTGAAGAGCCCCCGATTCCCCCTGTACCCAGGAAGAATGCGGCAACTTAGTACCTATGTAATAATATAAATAGCTATCGCAAATTTATAGTGAATCCAGAAATTAATTACACATTTCAAAATCAAATATAGTCAAGGGCCAAAATATTTTCACCAATCTCAAGTGCAGGTTTAACCACAGAAGGCACGGAAAACACGGAATAGGAAATAAAGGAACAATCTTTCCGTGCTTTCTGTGTCTTCCGTGGTTCTAAAGTAAGTGTAAATATTTACATTTGGGACTATAAATCCTTGAAACCAGGTGTCTCTAGAAATTATTAAACATCAGATCCTCCGGAAAGGCCTCATTGGAAGGCAAAAGAATCAATTCCTGCTCGTAAAAGAAGCAGGCGAAATGCTTATGAATATTCTTTGCAAACATGCCTGCACCTGCATCTTGCGTGAAAAACATGATCACAGAAAATAAACCTCTCCAGATCTTTTTCCGGGAAGCCGAAAAAAACGACCACTCTCAGATTCGGGAGTTCATAGAACTTGTGGATTCGGAATTTTACCCGCCCCTTTCCCAAAGGCCCGGGGGGATTGAAGAACGGATTGAAAATTCCCTTGTAAAACCTGACGCTAATTTCCTGATGGCAGAAGGCATCTCGAATCCGGGGTTGGGACCGGGGTCAGAGTCAGGGTTAGGGTCAGGAACAGGAACAAGAAAAGGAACAGGAACAAGAAAAGGAACAGGAACAAGAAAAGGAACAGGGATAGAGACATTCCCCCAGCCTGACAGGCCCACTGGACCTGATAGAATTGCCGGGCTTATCAGCTACGAAAAGCAGTGGGAAAGAGAAAACAATGCGTACATCTCCTTTGTGGCGGTAAACCCCGTTTTCCGGAACATGGGGCTAGCTTCGGAACTCATAACCCTCCTGGAAGAACAGATGCGCTCCGAAGGAATGGAACGGATGTACGTATGTACCTGGTCCACAAACCGGTCTGCTCTGGCTCTTTACGGGAAAAAGGGTTTTTCAACGGCTCGGGTAATAGAAAATGACCGTGGACCCCTTGTTGATACGGTGTATCTGGTGAAGGATATTGCTTGAAAAAGTAGCTTTTTTACACCCGATTTAAGGCCAAATGTGGAATCTTTGCCACATTAGTTATATAGTGTGTGAATAGTGCCCTTTGTTCCTTTTTTCTTCCTTTCTTCCTTTCTTCCTAAACCATTCATTGCCATTTACTATCCATATATAACCACCTATCAAATGCCAATGAAAGCTATATAAGTGAACTTCATAAAGCCTTACAGGATACAATGCAAAAATCCGAACTCCGCCGTATAATCCTCTCCCGGCAGGCCTTCTTTCAAAAACATCAGGCCCTCATCCCCCACGACCGGAAAATAGACTTATATCTGGAGGACAGCGAAGTTGTCATGATCTGCGGGATCAGGGGCTGTGGGAAGACTTCTTTACTGAAGCAGATAGCGGACAGGCTGGACGGAATAAAAATCTACATCAATTTTGAAATAATCAAGCCGGAAGATTTCGAACCCCGGAATTTTCAGGATATCCGGGATATTGCTGCAGAACTTTACGAAAGTTCCGGAAAAGAACTTGATCAAAAAGAGATTGAAGAGGGTGGAGAAAAGCAGGTCTACTATTTTCTGGAAGAAATCCAGCACATCCCACTCTGGGAAAGCTGGTTGAAAAAGCTTTACGAAGATGGTATAAAGGTTTTTGTCACCGGTTCAAACTCAAAGTTCCTGAACTCCGGAAACGGCCCCTTCCTCACGGGTAGGAGCAAGCCGCTCAGGCTCTTTCCCTTCTCTTTCAAGGAATACCTGCGGCTGAAGGGGATCGAAATGTCTGATACGGACCTTGATTCCCTTCCCACTTCCAGAAAAGATGAAATCTTGTCCCATTTCCTGAAATATTTTGATAACGGCGGCTTCCCTCAGGTCATAAAAAACGAGGACTTTGAACTCTCACGGGACTATTTTGAAGAGGTCCTCCAGAAGGAAATCCTTGACCGGCACGAATTTCCTGATGGGGGAGGGCTGAGAAGGCTTGCAGTCTTCCTGTTCTCCAATGTAGCGAGCGAGTATTCTTTCGAGACGCTGAAAAAGGTAAGTGGGATTGAAAGTGAGGATACTGTCCGTCTCTACCTCGATTACCTGGAAGAATCTTTTTTGCTGTACAGGGTCCCGGGCCTCAATCATTCCCAAGATAATTCTGAGACTCAGGATAATTCTGAAATCGGGAGCAGAAACAGAAACCTGGACTTGAACTGGAAAGAGAAAGTAATGGCTGCTTCCTGTAAAGTCTATGCAGGAGACACCGGTTTTTTCAAGACCGTGGCGACAAATTACCCGGACAGCCTGGGGTTGAGGTTTGAAAACCTGGTGTTTCTGGAGCTTTTACGGAGGGGAAAAGAGTTATTCTTTTTCCGGGACAGGAGGGAATGCGATTTTGTGGTTAAGCGTGATGTCGGGCAGGGACAGGAAATTATGGAGGCCATTCAGGTTTCGACTTATTTCGGGAATCCGGCGGTTAGGGAAAGGGAGGTCGAAGGGCTGCTGGGAGCTATGCAGAAGTTCGGGCTTGAAGAGGGGCTTATCCTGACTCTGGATGAGGAAGAGGTTCTGATACCTGGTGATGAGGGAAGTCTGAAACCGGGTGACGAGGATATTCCGGGGATAAATCTGGGGAGCCGGGCTGGAGAAAAAGGGAAGAAAATAGCGGTTAAGCCGGTGTGGAAATGGCTGC